>DAIOWC010000001.1:0-52163 GCA_036758685.1 Streptosporangiaceae bacterium
GCCCGCCTCGGGCGCCGAGACCAGCCTGGCTGGCAGCACGGCGGCCGGCGGGAATGCCGCGATGACCGCGGATGAGCTGGCCCAGTCGGCGGCGGCAGCCGAGCGCGCCGCCGAGGCGAGCGCGCGGTCCGCGGACCAGGCGGCCGCGAAGTCGGTGGTGCAGGCGGCCGCGCGGGCGGCGGCGGAGGCCGGCGCGGGCCGGTCCCATGCCGGGCGCATAGCGAGCCAGTAGCCCGGGCGGCTTTATCGGAGCGGGGGCGGGTCTGGCGGCCCGGCGACGCGCCGTGGCCTGCAACTTGCAACCGGGCCGCGCGTCGGCAAGAGTTCAGGCACGGGCATCGCGGGGTCAGGGGTTGTGGCGTATCAGGCGGGGATTGTCCCTGGTACGCAAGGGAGGAAATGCATGGACCGCAATGCCGGGTCCAGCGCAGAGACCGAGGACGGACGGGATGAGCCCGAGCCGATCCGGACTCTGATCGTGGACGACCACGCGCTGTTCCGCCGTGGGCTGGAGATGGTGCTGGCGTCCGAGCCGGACATCGAGCTGGTCGGCGAGGCCAGCGACGGCGAGGAGGCAGTTCTCAAGGCCGGGGAGTCGCTGCCGGACGTCGTTCTCATGGACATCCGCATGCCGCGCAGCAGCGGCATCGAGGCCTGCCGGGCCATGAAGGACCTGGTGCCGAGCGCCAAGATCGTCATCCTGACGATCAGCGACGAGGAAGAGGACCTGTTCGAGGCCATCCGCGCCGGCGCCAGTGGCTACCTGCTCAAGGACATTCCGCTGGACGAGGTCGCGGACACGGTCCGGGCCGTGAACGGAGGCCAGTCCCTCATCAACCCGTCCATGGCCGGCAAGCTGCTCACTGAGTTCGCCGCGCTGGCGCGCCGGGACGAGGAAGAGCCGCCCCGGGACCTGCCCGCGCCCCGGCTGACCGAGCGCGAGATCCAGGTCCTGCGGCTCGTGGCCAGGGGGATGAACAACCGGGACATCGCGAAGGAGCTGTTCATCTCCGAGAACACCGTGAAGAACCATGTCCGCAACATCCTGGAGAAGCTCCAGATTCACTCCCGGATGGAGGCCGTGATGGTGGCGGTCAGGGAGAAGCTGATCGAGTTCGGCTGAGCCCGGGTGCGGCTGTGTGGGCGGTGGGATCGCCGGCGGCTCAGAGCGGAGCTGATAGTCGCGAGACGGCCAACAGTGCTCAAAGAGCGTCCATATTGGCCGTCTCGCGACTATCGCGCAGGAGGCAGCCGCCTCAGCGCCCCCCGGGCGGAGATGCTTGTCAGGCTGTGCCTGACTGCGTAAGGTAACGCCTGACAGCTTGTCAGGCGCTGCCTGACAGTCGAGGCGAGCGAGGAGTCGGCATGACGGAGACCGCTGCGGCGGACGCTGATACGGCCCAGGACACGGCAGCACCGGGCGGTACCGCTGAGCAGACCACGAGCCAGGCCCCTGCGGAGGACGCCGCCGAGGAGGCCGGTCTGCGGGCCAACCTCGCGTGCTCGTTCTGCATGAAGAAGGCTGCCGACGTGGGCAAGCTCGTGGCCGGCCCCGGTGTCTTCATCTGCGACGAGTGCATCGGCCTCTGCAGCCAGATCATCGCGGAGAATCCTCCTCGAGACGATCACCACGGGGTCGAGGCGTGGGAGCGGGGCCTGTCGGATGAGGAGGTGCTCGCGCACCTGCCGTCGATCGCCGCGCTGAGCGCTCAGGTCGAGCAGCAGCTCACGGGCTGGGTTCGCATGGCCCGCAAGCGCGGGCTCACCTGGACCAGAATCGGCGAGGCGCTCGGGATGACGCGTCAGTCGGCGTGGGAGCGGTTCTCGGGCGAGGAGTAACGGCTGCGAGCCGCTGGTCAGGCCCCGAGGGCGGCGAGCGCGGCGGTCAGCCGCGGCCGGAGGTGGTCTGGTTCGACCAGCTCCAGGCGGATGTTGTCGCAGCCGACCCAGCTCGCGGCCTCGAGCAGCGCCCGGGCCATCGGCTCGGCTGCGGATGGCTTGTCCAGGCTCAGCTTGCGCGCAACCAGCGTCCCGCCTTCGCGGGCCGGGTCCACCCGCCCGACGAGCCGGCCGCCCGCCAGGAGCGGCATCGTGAAGTACCCGTGGATCCGCTTGTGCTGGGGCACATAGGCCTCCAGGCTGTGCTCGAATCCGAACACCCGCAGCGTCCGCTTGCGATCCCAGACCAGCGAGTCGAATGGCGACAAGAGCGTCGTGCGGTGCCGGCCGCGTCGTGGCTGCCGACCGGGAGCCGAGGGCGTGCCGGGTGCACCGGCAAGGTCGGCCATGGCCTCGTCGGGCTGCAGAGCGGCCGGGTCGGCCCAGGCTCGGACAGCGGGCTTGCCCCGGCCGCCGGCGATCTCGACTGGTATGAGCCCTGCGGCCTCGGCGGCACCGGCAGCCGTCAGGGCGTCGCCGGCCGCGGTCGTGCCGCGCCAGGCCTTGTTCACGCCGCTCTCGGCTCGCTTGAGCTCCCCGCCGGTGAAGCTCAGCCTCGGGTAATCCGAGAGATCGGCGTGGGTCACTACCCCGAGCGCCCGCGCCGTCACCGCGGCCAGGCGTGTCAGGCACTCCTCGGTGGACCGGTCCACGCCGAGCAGCTCGGCCGGAAGCACGCGCTCGGGCAGGTCGTAGACGCGGCGCCAGCCGGTGCGGCGTACACAGACCACGTCGCCGGTGTCGAGCAGCCACTCGACCGCGATCTTGGTGTCCGACCAGTCCCACCAGGGGCCGCCGTTCTTGGCCCCGCCGAGCTCGGTCGCCGTCAGGGGCCCTTCGGCACGGATCCTGGCCAGCACTTCCTCGCAGACGTTCGGATGGCTCTGATGCCAGCGCAGGCCCCGGACGCGGAAAGCGCGCCGCCTGAACGCATAGAACGGCCATTCCTCGATCGGCAGGACGCAGGCGGCGTGCGACCAGTACTCGAATGCGCCCGGCCGCCGCTGGTGCCAGTACGCCTGCTCGACCTTCGACCGGCCGATCGCCCCGAGCCGCGCGTAGGCCACAAGCTCATGGGACCTGGCCAGGACGCTGATCGTGTCCAGCTGGACCGCCCCGAGCCGCCTCAGCATGCCCGGAACGCCGCCGCGCCGCCCCTCGGCCCCGAGGAAACCCTGGGCGCGCAGGATCATATGGCGGGCTTCATCCGGACTTAGGGTGAATTTGGGCGCAGGGAGCATCGGACCGGGCACGAGACGGAGATTACCGGCAGGTGCCGACAGTCAGCTCCAGCTCGGCCGCCGGGTTAAGGCGCGCTGGGCGAGCCGACCCGGGTTAATGCTGCGAATCGCTTGTGTCGGCTTAATACCAGTCGTCGAAGATCCCGGTCGACAGGGCCATCAGCCCGCCGACAGCGGCAACAGCGATGCCGACCCAGAACACCCACCAGGTCGGGCCGAACACCAGCGCCAGCCCGCCGGCCAGGAACCCGACGATGATCAGGGAAACGGCCACCCAGGACACCGGACGGCCGCTGTAGTGCGGGAAGTGGACCGGCGTCCCTGGTATCTGCGACACGAAGGGAGCAGGCTCCGAGGAAGCGCTGGCTCCGGCGCTGCCGGGCAGACCCTCGGCCCCGGGTACGACGCTCCCTGCGAAGCTAGGCCTGACCTGCTCTGCCATGCGCGCTGCTCCTCTCCTGCGGCGTGGCCAATGTACCTATCATTGTGGGAGGAGGCCCAAGCGGGGTAGGCACTCACGCCGAAATCGGCGAGTGCGGATCCGCGCGGACTCGGCACCGGCCCTCTGGTCGCCTACCATGAGGATGAAGCCAGTGCGGCCACCGCTGCCATGCTCTGAGCGCATCCGGGCGCCCGTCCTGGACCCGCCGGGCCAGGCGGTCCGTTGCCGAGAAAGGCGCTGGTAGCGGCCAGCTAGACCTCAAGCCAGACGATCGCAGGGAGCGCGACACCAAGTGCCAGCAATCATCGACAATGTCCTTCGCGCTGGCGAGGGCAAGACGCTGCGCAAGCTCAGGACGATCGTCAGCCAGGTTAACTCCATCGAGGAGGACTTCCGCGCGCTGAGCGACGCCGAGCTTCGGGCGATGACCGACGAGCTGAAGCACCGCTACGAGGAGGGCCAGTCTCTCGACGAGCTGCTGCCTGAGGCGTTTGCCACGGTGCGGGAGGCCGCCCATCGCGTCATTGGCCAGCGCCATTTCGACGTGCAGCTCATGGGCGGCGGGGCGCTGCATATGGGCAACATCGCCGAGATGAAGACCGGCGAGGGCAAGACGCTGACCTCCGTGCTCCCGGCCTACCTCAACGCCCTCAGCGGCCGCGGCGTGCACGTCGTTACCGTCAACGACTACCTGGCCAGGTATCACGCCGAGTGGATGGGCCGGATTCATCGTTTCCTCGGCCTGACCGTCGGCGTGATCCTCAGCGACATGGCACCCGAGGAGCGGCGCAAGCAGTACGCCGCCGACATCACCTACGGCACCAACAACGAATTCGGCTTCGACTACCTCCGCGACAACATGGCCTGGGGGCTGGAGGAGTGCGTCCAGCGCGGCCACGTGTTCGCGATCGTGGACGAGGTCGACTCGATCCTGATCGATGAGGCCAGGACCCCGCTGATCATCAGCGGGCCGGTGGACCAGAACAGCATCTGGTACCAGGAGTTCGCCAAGATCGCGCCGCGGCTGCGCCGGGGTGAGGACGGCGAGGGGGACTACGAGGTCGACGAGAAGAAGCGCACGGTCGGCATCCTGGAGTCGGGCGTCCAGAAGGTCGAGGACTGGCTTGGCATCGACAACCTCTACGAGAGCGTCAACACGCCGCTGATCAGCTTCCTCAACAACGCCATCAAGGCCAAGGAGCTTTACACCAAGGACAAGGACTACGTCGTCATGAACGGCGAGGTCCTGATCGTCGACGAGTTCACCGGCCGCATGCTCCAGGGCAGGCGCTGGAGCGAGGGCATGCACCAGGCGGTCGAGGCCAAGGAAGGCGTCCAGATCAAGGACGAGAACCAGACCCTCGCCACGATCACGCTGCAGAACTACTTCCGCCTCTACGACAAGCTCGCCGGGATGACCGGAACGGCGGTCACCGAGGCCAACGAGTTCCACCAGACCTACAAGCTCGGCGTGGTCCCGATCCCGACGAACATGCCCATGATCAGGGACGACCAGTCCGACCTCGTGTACCAGACCGAGGAAGCCAAGTGGGACGCCCTCGTCGAGGACATCGTGGAACGGCACCGCAAGGGCCAGCCGGTCCTCGTCGGCACGACCAGCGTGGAGAAGTCCGAGCTGGTCTCCCGGCAGCTCAAGCGCCAGGGCATCCCCCACGAAGTCCTGAACGCCAAGTACCACGAGCGCGAGGCCGCGATCATCGCGCGCGCCGGGCACAAGGGCGCGGTCACCGTCGCGACCAACATGGCCGGCCGCGGCACCGACATCATGCTCGGCGGCAACCCCGAGTTCCTGGCCGACCAGGAGCTGCACCACCGCGGCCTCTCGCCGATCGAGACGCCGGAGGACTACGAGGCCGCGTGGCCGGAGGCAGTGGAGAAGTGCCGCAAGGCGGTCGCCGAGGAGCACGAGGAGGTCGTCGCCGCCGGCGGCCTGTACGTGCTCGGCACCGAGCGGCACGAGTCGCGCCGGATCGACAACCAGCTTCGCGGGCGTTCCGGCCGGCAGGGTGACCCCGGCCTGTCGCGTTTCTACCTGTCACTGCAGGACGACCTGATGGTCAGGTTCAACGGCGACAAGATCGCGCACCTGATGCAGCTGCTGAAGACGCCGCCGGACATGCCGCTTGAGTCCAAGCCGGTCAGCCGCGCGATCCGCTCGGCCCAGGGCAACGTCGAGTCCCTGAACTTCGAGATCCGCAAGGACGTCCTGAAGTACGACGACGTCATGAACCGGCAGCGCAGCGTTGTCTACGACGAGCGGCGCAGCGTCCTGGAGGGCGCTGACCTGCATAGTCAGATCGACGGCATGCTCGATGAGGTCGTCGCGGAGTACGTGGCCGGCGCGACCGCCGATGGCTTCCCCGAGGAATGGGACCTCGACAAGCTCTGGCGCGCGCTCAAGCAGCTCTACCCGGTTGGCGTCACGATCGCCCAGGTCGTCGACGAGGCGGGCGGCGAGAAGTCGCACCTGTCGAGGGAAGTCCTGACCGAGGCGATCCAGGCCGACGCCCACGCCGCCTACGAGCGGCGGGAGGAGGAGCTGACGCCCGACGTGATGCGCGAGTTCGAGCGCCGCGTCGTGCTCTCGGTCCTCGACCGCAAGTGGCGCGAGCACCTGTACGAGATGGACTACCTGCGCGAGGGCGTCAGCCTGCGCGGCTACGGCCAGCGCGACCCGCTGATCGAGTACCAGCGCGAGGGCTACGACATGTTCACCACGATGATGGACGGGATCAAGGAGGAGTCGGTCGCCAGCCTGTTCAACCTCCAGGTCCAGGTCCAGGAGAACCCGATCATTGCCGAGGCTGACGCGGTGAACGGAAGCGCCGCCCTGGCTCCGGGGCTCACCGCGGTGCCAGCCGCGCCTCAGGATGCCCCGCCGCGCCAGGGGCGGCCGCAGCGCCAGACGCAGCCCATGCGCCCGGCGGCCCAGCGCCCGCAGGGGCAGCACCGCCGGCAGGCCGAGCCGGAGGACGGCGACGACGCGGCGCTCCCGGCCGGGCTGGCGCGCGGCGTCGCGCGCCCGCAGCGCGCGGGCCAGCTGAGCTACAGCGCTCCGGACGAGGATGCCTCCGGGCAGGCCGCGCACCGGACCACTGGTCCGGCCACCACTGCCGAGTACGCCAATGTCGGCCGCAACGCGCCCTGCCCCTGTGGCTCAGGGAAGAAGTTCAAGGTCTGCCACGGCGATCCGCGCAACCGCTGATTTACGAGCGGAACGGGCTGCCGCGGGGCCGGCCACTCCGGCCGCCTCGCGGCTTCTGGGTCACGCGGACTCCAGCGCCGTGCAGCGCCATTGCTGGCCGGAGTCGCCGCCGCGCTCGAGCCTGAGCGCGAGCACGCGGACCCGCGAGCCGAAGCCGACCACCGCCGTCATCTCCAGGACGTCCCGGCTGGGCGCGGAGGTCATGATCCGCCGGACCCTGGGCCGCTGGCCGGTGGACAGCATCGGGCCCAGCTGGCGGATCCGCCGCCGGGTCTGCTCGGTGGTCCACGGCGTGAGCTGCCTGGCCGGCCGGGACCCGGCGAGAGTCTCGGCCAGCACCTGGGCGAACTGACTGGGCCAGCCGCTCTGGCCGGCCCCTGGCGGGCCAGGCTGGCCGCCGGAGCCGGGCCCGCCGGGGCCGGACTCGTCGCCGCTGCCGTCATCAGGCGGCTGGTCGGGCTGGTCACTGGCTTGCGGATCGGGGACTGGCACCGCCGATCCAGGCTGGCCGGGTGCCTCGTCGCCGTCTAAGGGCGGCGCCGAGTCGGGGATCTCCATGCGCTGCACGGCCTGCGGATCGGGCAGCGGGCGCTGCCCGCCTGGCGGCAGCCGGGTCGGGAGCATCGGCACGACCGTGGGCCCGGCGGGTGATTCCGGGACACGAGCCGGTAATTCGGGGCGGGGATTGAGCTCCATGTCTGGAGTTGTACTCGGTCCTGGTGACATTTCCGGCGGGCGGAATGCCGCTGATGCCAAGCTGGTTCTTGGTTAACAGCCGGGGGACTTATCCCGCGGCCCCCTGAGCCCCAAGCACACCGGAGAAATCAGTGTCACTGCCACCGCTCGTTGAGCCAGCTGCCGAGCTGACCGTTGACGAGGTCAAGCGCTACTCGCGACACCTGATCATCCCTGAGGTCGGGATGACCGGGCAGAAGCGGCTCAAGAACGCCAAGGTCCTCTGCGTCGGCGCGGGCGGGCTGGGCTCCCCGGCCCTGCTCTACCTGGCCGCGGCGGGTGTAGGCACGCTCGGCGTCATCGACTTTGACATCGTGGACGAGTCGAATCTGCAGCGGCAGATCATCCACGGGCAGTCCGACGTGGGCCGGCCGAAGGCGCTGTCGGCCAGGGACAGCATCGCCGAGATCAATCCCTACGTGAACGTGATCGTTTTCGAGGAGCAGCTCAGCGTCGAGAACGTGATGGAGATCTTCTCCCAGTTCGACCTGATTGTGGATGGTACGGACAACTTCGCCACCCGGTACATGGTCAACGACGCCTGCGTGCTGCTCGGCAAGCCCTACGTGTGGGGCTCGATCTTCCGCTTTGACGGCCAGGCGAGCGTGTTCTGGGCCGAGTACGGCCCGTGCTACCGGTGCCTCTACCCGGACCCGCCGCCGCCGGGCATGGTCCCCTCCTGCGCCGAGGGCGGCGTCCTCGGCGTGCTGTGCGCGTCGATCGGATCGATTCAGGTCAACGAGGCGATCAAGGTCATCACCGGCATCGGCGAGACCCTGTCCGGGCGGCTGATGATCTACGACGCCCTCGAGATGAGCTACCGGACGGTCCGGGTTCGCAAGGACCCCGAGTGCGCCATCTGCGGCAAGAACCCGACGATCACCGAGCTGATCGACTACGACGCCTTCTGCGGGGTCCTGTCGCAGGACGCCATGCAGGCCGCCTCGGGCTCGACCATCACCGCCACCGAGCTGAAGGACATGCTCGACCGCGAGGACGACATCTTCCTGATCGACGTGCGCGAGCCCAACGAGTACGAGATCGTGTCCATCCCCGGAGCGACCCTGATCCCGAAGGACCAGATCCTCAGCGGGGCAGCGCTCGAGCGGCTCCCGCAGGACAAGCGGATCGTGCTGCACTGCAAGAGCGGAGCCCGCAGCGCGGAGTGCCTGGCGGTTCTCAAGAACGCCGGCTTCTCCGACGCGGTCCACGTCGGCGGCGGCGTGCTCGCCTGGGTCAACCAGGTGGACCCGAGCCTGCCGACTTACTGACGCGACGGGTCAGGGCGGTCAGAAGCGCTGTCCGGCCCGGATACCCGGCCAAGGCCGTAGGCTTCCCGTGTGACTTTCCCGCCGGAGCCGGCCGACAGGAGGGCGGCGCAGCCGTCCGGCTTGCCGTATCCGGACACCGGCGGGGTGCTCCCCGGCGGGTATCCCGACCCGCCGGACGGACCGGACCCTGACCTCGGCCCGGTCCGGGCGTCATCCCGCTCGCGCCGCGGAGTGCGCTGGGCGGCCATGATGACGCTCCTGGCGCTCGGCGTATGCGGGCTCGCGGCGGCGGCGGTCGGGGCCGTGGACCAGGTCCTGCCGCGCCGGTTCACCGCCGCGCAGCAGCAGCAGATCATGACCTGGGAAATGACCAGCCGCTGGCGGGCCCTGGACGCGGGCGCGATCTTCCCGGCCGTCGTGCCGTACGAGCCCGGGCCGCTGGCCTACCAGGGCGGCCCCGTGCTCGATGCGACCAGGCTCGGCATCGCCGCCCAGGCCAGCTGCTCCCGCGCGGTATCGGCGGCGGCCGCCCGTGTCCTGGCCGCCGACCACTGCTCGATCGTCCTGCGGGCAACCTATCTGGACGCCTCCGGGAGCATGGTGGCGACAATAGGCGTGGCGGTCCTGCCGGACCGCCAGACCGCTACGGCCGCGGTGGCGGCGCTGAAGGCCGGCCACAAGACGTCCCTGACGGTGCAGGCACTCCCGGTCGCGGGCACGCCCGCGGCGGGATTCCGCGACCGGCAGCGGCAGCTGTCCTACGCCCTCGGAGCCGGCCCCTATGTCGTGATGTCCACGGCCGGCTTCACTGACGAGCGGCGCGCCGTGCCGCTCTCGGAGGACGCCTACTACAACTTCGAGATGCAGAGCCTCACGCAGAGCCTGGTGGAGGCCGTCGCCAGGACCATTGGCGTCCAGCCGGCCGAGCCGAGGTGCCCGGGGTCGCCGGGATGCTGACCGCCCCCCGCAGACGTGCCGCCCCGGGGGGACGACCCCCCGGATCCCCCCGCAGACGGAAGATGCTGGCCGGTGCCGTCGCGGCGCTGGCCACGCTGCAGGGGGCTGCCGTCGTGCTGGCCGCGCCCGCGAGCGCTGACAGCGTCCGCACGACCCAGCAGTGGGTTCTCGACGCGCTGAACGTGCAGCCCGCCTGGGCGATCACCCAGGGCAAGGGCGTCGAGGTGGCGGTCATCGACAGCGGCGTCGACGCGGACGTCTCCGACCTGGTCGGCTCCGTGCGAACCGGCCCCGACCTGACCGGTGTGCACACCTCGACCACCAACAAGTACTGGGGAGTGCACGGTACCTGGATGGCGTCTTTGATCGCCGGGCACGGGCACGGCCCCGACGGCGAGGACGGCATTATCGGCATCGCCCCGCAGTCGACCGTGCTGTCCATCCGGGTCATCACCGACGTGCACGACCCGAACTTCAAGAAATACGAGCACGAGCCCGCCGCCAAGAGCCAGGGCGAACTCGCGACGGCGATCAGGTACGCGGTGAGCTCCGGCGCCAGCGTCATCAGCATGTCGCTCGGCTACAGCATGCCGAGCGCCGTCGTGCGCGCCGCGCTGCAGGACGCCTACCAGCACAACGTTTTCGTCGTCGCCTCGGCAGGCAACTCCGGCAACGCGGCCGGCGCCAGCGGGAAGGGCCAGGCGCCGTACTCGTTCCCGGCCGACTATCCGGGCGTGCTGGCAGTCGGGGCCGTCAACCAGGCCGGCCAGCCGGCCAGTTTCTCCAGCGAGAACCTCTCGGTCCAGGTCGCGGCGCCCGGCTACCAGGTACCGGCTCAGGGCCGCGACGGAGGGTACTGGCTGGTGAGCGGTACCAGCCCGGCCTGCGCGCTCACCGCGGGCGTGGCCGCGCTCATCAAGGCGGAGTATCCCCGCCTCACCGACGAGCAGGTCAGCGAGGCGATCACCAGCAGCACGACGCCCGGCACCAGGCCGGCCGGACGGTACAACGACCTGGTCGGCTTCGGTGAGGTCAACGCGGGCGATGCCATGACGGCCGCCGCGCGGCTCGCCCGGCCGGCCAAGCCCGCGGTCGCCATGGCGGCCGCGGGCCACTTCGGCGGCGGGTCCGCCGCAATCCCGGCGGCGCCGGTCCAGCCGCGCGGCCGGCAGGCGCTGCTGCTCTACTGCGTGCTCGGGCTCGCCAGCCTGACGCTGATCGCGGTCGCCGTCTCGCGGCTGTTCGCGCTCAGGGACCGGCAGCTCGGACGGCCTGAGATTGTCCCCGAGGCTCACTACGGGGTCCGGATCCACGCGACCCCGCCCGGCCGGCACGCGGCCCCGCGTAGTCGAGCCGAGTCCGGGTCGGCCGAGCCCGCCGGACCGGGGAACGGTGACGCGCTGCAATGAGGGTGGGGGCACGCGCAGTCGACGACTACACCGCACGGGTCCTCGATGTCGTCGACTCGATCCCGGCCGGGCGGGTGCTCAGCTACGGCGATGTGGCCGAGTATCTCGGCGAAGGCGGCCCGCGGCAGGTTGGCCGGGTCATGGCCCTGTGGGGTGGCGGCGTCGCGTGGTGGCGCGTGGTTCACGCGGATGGATCGCTGCTGGCCGGTCACGAACGCAAGGCCATCCGGCACTACGAGGACGAGGGCACGCCGCTCCGGTATCCGGCTGATGGCGGTACACCGCGAATTGACATGCGCCGGGCTCGCGGATTCGGCTGACTGACCCGACACTGGCGCAATCCCCGGGCCAGTGTCGGTGGCTTCTGCTGGAATGCAGAGCGATATGGAAAACGCCCTGCCCGTCTACCGGCTCGTCCGCGAGCCTGCGCTCGCGGTGGCAGCGCCTGCCCTCGACGCCGCGCAGCGGCGAGTCGTCGAGCACAGCGGCGGACCGTTGCTTGTCCTTGCTGGTCCCGGCACCGGGAAGACGACGACGATCGTCGAGTCGGTGGTCGACCGCGTGGTTCGACGCGCCATTGACCCGGGCCGGCTGCTCGTCCTGACGTTCAGCCGCAAGGCCGCGGAGGAGTTGCGCGAGCGCATCGCAATCCGCCTCGACCGCACGCTGCGCCAGCCGCTGGCGATGACCTTCCACAGCTACGCGTTCGCGCTCGTGCGGCGCGAGTTCGTGCTGGCGGGTGAGCAATCGCCAATCCTGCTGCCCGGCCCCGAGCAGCTGCTCGAGGTGCGCCGGCTGCTGCGCGGCGAGTCAAGCGACGGCAGCAGCGGCTGGCCCGACCGGCTGCGCCCCGCGGTCGGCACCAGGGGATTCGCCGCCGAGCTGCGCGACTTCCTGCTGCGCGCGGCCGAGCGCGGACTGGATGGCGGCGGACTGTCCGCGCTGGGCAGCCTGCACGGCCGGGACGACTGGGCGGCGGCAGGACGCTTTCTCGATTCGTACGCGGCGCGCTTCGACCTCGCGCCCGTTCCCGCCTATGACTACGCGGAGATCGTCAGGATCGCGGGGGCGCTGCTGCGACGCGGCGCGGTCCGGATGCGCGAGCGGGACGCCTACGACGCGGTGTTCGTCGATGAGTACCAGGACACCGACCCCGCGCAGGAGGAGCTGCTCGTGCAGCTCGCAGGCGACGGGCGCGAGCTGATCGCGGTCGGTGACCCGGACCAGTCGATCTACGCATTCCGCGGCGCCGACGTGGACGGGATCCGGCGCTTTCCCGATCGGTTCCGCACGCCCGACGGCCGGCCCGCGGACGTCGTCGCGCTTCGGACGTGCAGGCGGAGCGGGCCGGCCCTGCTCGCCGCATCGCGCCGCATCGCGGCCAGGCTGCCCGTCGCGCTCACGCGCCCCGACGCGGGCGCAGGCCGCGACCACCGCGCGCTGCTCCCGCTGGCCGCTGCCGCACCCGGCTCGGTGCGGATCATCACCGCCGCCAGCGCCAGCCAGGAGGCGGCGCTCATCGCCGACACACTGCGCCGCGCGCACCTCCTCGACGGGATCAGCTGGTCGCGCATGGCCGTCCTCGTCCGCTCTGCCGCCCGGCAGGCCCCGGTCCTGCAGCGCGCGCTCACCTCGGCGGGCGTGCCCGCGACCGTGGCGGGCGACGAGCTGCCGCTCGCCGCCGAGCCGGGCAGCCGGCCGCTGCTGCAGCTCATCGGCTGCGCGCTGCGGCCGGAGACGCTGGACGAGCAGGCGGCCGCCGAACTGCTGACCGGGCCGCTCGGCGGGACCGATGCGCTCGGCTTGCGCCGGCTGCGCCGCGGGCTGCTGGGCGCCGCGCGCGCTGCGGGTGAGCCGCCCGCGGCCGAGCCGCTCGCGGCCGCACTGCGCGATCCGCGCGAGCTCGTCCAGGCTGGCTGGCCGGCCGAGGCGGACGACGACGGGCCGATCACCAGGGCGCTGGCGGCCGCGCGCCGGGTCGCTGGACTCCTTGAGGTCGCCCGCGCGGCCGAGGCGGCGGGGACGCCGCACGACGTGCTCTGGGCGGTGTGGTCGGCCTCCGGGCTGGCGCCGCAGTGGCAGGCGGCCAGCGCAGTAGGCGGCCACCGCGGCGCGGTCGCGGATGCCGACCTCGACGCCGTGCTGGCGCTCTTCGACGCGGCCGCGAGGTTCACCGCGCGGATGCCGCACGGCTCGACGCGGCTCTTCCTGGACAGCCTGTCCGGCCAGGAGATCACCGGCGACACTCTCGCCGAGCACGCCCCCAGGGGCGACAGCGTCGCCGTGCTCACGGCGCACAAGTCAAAGGGCCTGGAGTGGGACCTGGTCGTCGTGGCGGGCGTACAGGAAGGCACCTGGCCGGACTTGCGTCAGCGCGGCTCACTGCTGGGCATGGACGAGCTGATCGACGTGGTCGCGGGCCGCGACGTCGGTGCCGCCGCCGACGCCGCTGCGGTCGCCGTCAGCGCGAGGCTGCTCGCCGAGGAGCGCAGGCTGTTCTACGTCGCGGTAACCAGGGCCCGGCAGGCGCTGGTCGTAGCCGCGGTGGGCGCCGACGACACCGAGGAACGGCCGTCCCGTTTCCTGGCCGAGCTCGCCGGTGACGACATCGAGATTCAGCGCGTGGCCGGCACCGGGCATCGCTGGCTGTCGCTGCCGGCCCTGACCGCCGACCTCCGCCGGTCCGCGGCGGACACGAGCCTGCCCGACCACGTCCGCGCGGCGGCGGCCGGGCAGCTGGCCAGGCTCGCTGCCGCCGGAGTGCGCGGGGCCAGCCCGCGGGAGTGGTACGCGCTCACCGAGTTCACCGCGGCGGGCGAACGGCTGCCCGGCAGCACGCAGATCTCGCCGTCGCGAGTCGAGTCGTTCACCAAGTGCGGCCTGCGCTGGCTGCTGGAAGCGGCCGTCGGCGCGGGCACGCCCGGCACCGCGCAGGGTCTTGGCGTCGTGATTCATGCCGCGGCCGCGCTGGCCGCGCAGGGCGCCGACGACGGCGAAGTGGCCAAGCGCGTCGACGAACTGTGGCAGCACCTGGACTTCGGCAGCTCCTGGTACAGCGCTCGGCAGCGCGCGCAGGCCGAGCGGATGGTCGCGAAGTTCCTGGAATGGCACCGCCGCAACCCGCGCGAGCTAATCGCGATCGAGCAGAAGCTCGAGGCGAGTCTCGGCGACATCACCATCACCGGCCGGGTCGACCGGCTGGAACGCGACGAGGACGGAGCCGCCATCGTCGTTGACCTCAAGACCGGCACGACGCGCCCGGCCGACGCCGACCTCGATCGCAACCCGCAGCTCGGCGTGTACCAGCTCGCGGTCCTGCTCGGCGCGTTCGAGGACCTGGGCCTGACCGAGCCTGGCGGCGCGGAGCTGGTCCAGGTCGGCAAGGCCGGCCTGTCGGCCAGCGTCCGGGTCCAGGCCCAGCGCGGCCTGCATGCCGACGAGGATCCGCACTGGGCGCGCCAGCTGGTCGAGACCGTCGCCGACGGCATGGCGGGGCCGGTGTTCACCGCCACGGCGAACCCCGGCTGCCGGGTCTGCCCGGTTGCGTCCTGCTGCCCGGCCGACGAGCGCGGCGGGCAGGTGACGCCGTGAGCACCGTCTCAGCAGCGCCGCCAGCGCCCCTTCGCTACAGTCCGGCGCAGCTGGCAAGGATGCTCGGCGCCCAGGAGCCGACGGTCGAGCAGGCAGCCGTGATCAGTGCTCCGCTCGGCCCGATGGCGGTCATCGCCGGGGCGGGATCGGGCAAGAGCGAGACGATGGCCGCGCGCCTGGTCTGGCTGGTGGCCAACCAGCTGGTGCGGCCCGAGCGCGTGCTCGGGCTGACGTTCACCCGGAAGGCGGCGGCCGAGCTAGCCGAGCGGGTGCGGCTGCGGCTCGACGGCCTGCGCCGCGCCGGGATCAAGCTCCCGGATGCACCGGCGGGATCGGTCGATGCTGGGGATCCGGGGCTCGTCCCCCTGGCTAACACGGACGAGCCGTTCGCTGGTGATCCGGTGATCGGCACCTACCACGCGTACGCGGGCCGGCTGGTGGCCGACCACGCGCTGCGGGAGGGCCTTGAGCCCACGCTCCGGCTGATCACTCCGGCGGTTTCCTGGCAGCTTGCTGCCCGCGTGGTCGCCGCGCACGACGGGCCGATGGACGCACTGGACTGGACGCCGGCGACCGTCACCGCGGCCGTCCTGATGCTGGCCGGAGAGATGGCCGAGCACCTGCGCGACCCCGCCGACGTGGTCGCGACCGGCGAGTGGATCCGCGCCAGGATCGCGGCGGTCACCGGCAGGGTGCCGAAGCTGGTGAGTGACGTACTCGGGACGCAGCAGGCCCGCGAGCAGCTGCTGCCGATGGTCGCCGGCTACGCGGCGGCGAAGGCGGCCCGGGAGGTCATCGACTACGGCGATCAGATGGCGATCGCGGCCAGGATCGCGGCGAGCCATCCGGCTGTCGGCCTGGCCGAGCGCGCGCGGTACCAGGTCGTTCTCCTGGATGAGTACCAGGACACCTCGCACGCCCAGCTCGTGCTGCTGCGCTCCCTTTTCGGGACCGGGCATCCGGTGACCGCGGTGGGCGATCCCTGCCAGTCGATCTACGGGTGGCGGGGGGCAAGCGCGGGGAACCTGACGCGGTTCCGCGCCGACTTCCCGGCCGGGCCAGACACCCCGGCGCCGGTGCAGTTGCTGTCGACGAGCTTCCGCAACACCGGCCGGGTGCTCGCGGCGGCCGGCGCGATCCAGGCCGAGTTGCGCGCGGCGGCGCCGGATGTGCCGCTGCTGGTAGCCCCGCCGGCCCGCGCCGGGCGCGGCCTGGTGCGGTGCGCTCTGCTCGAGTCCGCGCGGGATGAGGCCGCCTGGGTTGCCGGTCAGGTAGCAGGCCTGCTTGACCAGCCGCCAGGGCTGGCGCCCGATGGCGAGCCGTGGCCGGACGGCAGCGAGGCGCGAGTGCGGCCGCGAGACGTCGCGGTGCTGTGCCGCAAGCGATCGCAGTTCGCGGCCCTGCGCGCCGCGCTTGAGGCCCGCGGCGTGCCGGTCGAGGTGGTCGGCCTCGGCGGCCTGCTGACGGTGCCCGAGGTCGCCGACATCGTCGCCACGCTGCAGGTCATGCACGACCCGACTGCGTCCGGCGCGCTCGCGCGCCTGCTGACCTCCCCCCGCTGGCGGATCGGCCCGGCCGACCTGGTCGCGCTCGGCCGGCGGGCCCGGTCCATCGCGCGGGAGGCCGCACAGGCCGCGAGTGGCGCGGACGACACTGGGTCGCCGCAGAAACCTGGGCCGCAGGACACCGACGTCGTCGCCGATGCTCTCGGCGATCTGACCAGGGACGCGGGCAGCCTGGTGGAGGCGCTCGACGATCCGGGGAACGCCGCGGCCTATTCACCGGAGGGTTTCGCTCGGCTGACCGCGCTCGGCGCCGAACTGCGCGGCCTCCGGGCCCATGCCGCCCGGCCGCTCGCCGAGCTGGTGACCGAGGTCGAGCGCACGCTCGGCCTGGACATCGAGGTGGCGTCCCGGCCGGGCACGGATCCGGCGGTGGCCCGAGCGGACCTGGATGCCTTCACCGACGCCGCGGCGACATTCGCGGGCGATGCGCAGGAGCCCACGCTGGGCGCGTTCCTCGCCTATCTGGCGGCGGCGGAGAGCGAGGAGTTCGGGCTCGAGGCCGGGCAGGTCGGCGAGACCGATTCGGTCAAGCTGGCAACCGTGCACGCGGCGAAGGGCCTGCAGTGGCCGGTGGTGTTCGTGCCCGGCCTGGCCGGCGGCGTGCAGGCGCACCTGTTCCCCGCGCGGCCGCGGTACTCGACGCGGTGGACCGACAACGCCAGGCTGCTGCCGTTCGGGCTGCGCGGCGACGCGTCCGACCTGCCGGGGCTCGCCGGGCTGTCGGCGGCCGAGCTGACCCGGTTCGGCCAGGCGTGCAGCGCGCGGGATCTCGCGGAGGAGCGCAGGCTCGCCTACGTCGCGGCGACCCGCGCCGCCTACTTCCTCGGATGCAGTGGCTTCTGGTGGTCGGAGGGGGCGACGCGGCTCGGCCCGTCCCAGTTCCTGACCGAGGCGCGGGCCGCGTGCGAGGACGGCGCGGGCGAGGTCGACGTCTGGCATCCCGAGCCCGCGCCGGACGCGGTCAACCCGGCGCTCGCCGAGCCGGCCTCGGCCACCTGGCCGGCGGCCGTCGCCGCGGGTGCGCGCTACGACGCGGTCCGGGAGGCGGGCGCGCTCGTTGATGCCGCGATCGCGGCGGCGAGCGACGTTTCGGCCGCGTCGGCAAGCACGGTGCCGGCCGGAAACACGGTGCCGGCCGGAAACACGGTGCCGGACGCTGACTCCCTGCCGGCCGATCCGTACGCCGAGATGATGGCGGCCTGGTCGCGCGACACGGACCTGCTGCTGGCCGAGCGCGAGGAACGGCAGACCGGGCACGCGGCCCTGGTCGGCCTGCCGCGCCGGCTGCCGGTCTCCGCGCTCGTGACGATGGCCAGGGATCCGGCCGAGCTCGCCCAGCAGGTCCGCCGGCCCATGCCGCGCAGGCCGGTGCCGCAGGCGACCAGGGGCACGGCGTTCCACGAGTGGCTGGAAGAGCGATTCGGCCAGGCCCAGCTGATCGACGCCGACGAGCTGCCGGGGGCCGCCGACGACGCGGCCGCGCACGGCGGCGACCCCGAACTGGCCGAGCTGAAGGCCGCCTTCGAGGCGGGGTCCTGGGCCGACCGCTGGCCTGCCGAGGTGGAGGTCGGGTTCGAGACGCTGATCGGCGGGCGGCTGGTGCGCGGGCGGATCGATGCGGTGTTCGCCGATGATCAGGGCGGCTGGTACGACGTGGTCGACTGGAAGACCGGCCGCCAGCCAGCGTCGCCGGCGGAAAAGCAGGCGGTCGCGGTGCAGCTCGCGGCTTACCGGCTGGCGTGGGCGGCGCTCGCGGAGGTGCCGGTGTCGTCGGTCCGGGCGGCGTTCTACTACGTGCGGGACGACGTCACGGTGCGCCCGGCCGACATGCTGGACGGACCCGGACTGGCCGCGCTCATCGAGGGCGTTGAAGTCAGGGCCTGATTGCCACGCCCTGCACGTGCGGGGACGTCGGCACGAACACGCGCGTCTGCGGGAACCGGTAGCGCGCCGCGTCCTTGATGTCGAAGCCCGCCGCCGCGATCTGCGCCGCCGCGTCGCGCGAGGTGTGGCAGCCGCCGAACATCCGCGGCCAGATGGTCGCGTCCAGAAACCGCTGTATCCGCTGGTGACCGCGCTGCTCCGCGAGTACGTGCTCCATGAAGCGCAGCTCGCCGCCGGGCTTCAGGACGCGCTTCATCTCCGCCAGGACCACGGCCACGTCCCGCACCGAGCACAGCATCAGCGTCGCCACCACCGCGTCGAACGTGCCGTCCGGCGCCGGCAGCCGTTCGGCCGTGCCGTCGACTACCGAGATCGGCAGCCCGGCCTGCCGGGCCTTCTGCTCGGCGAGCTCGCGCAGGTACCCCTCGGGCTCGACGGCCAGCACGCTGGTCACCGCCTCGGGATAGTGGCTGAAGTTCAGCCCGTTGCCCGCACCGACCTCGAGGACCGAGCCGGTGAGGCCCGCCAGGAGCCTCGCCCGGTGGTCGGCGATCCCCGCCGCTTCCATGCTGGCCGACGTCCGGACGTAGAAGCGGGCGAATAGCGGATGGCGGATCTCCGGCTGACCAGGCATGCCTCTCCTCGAGCCGACGCAACGGGCGCGCTGCGGTTCCATTGTTCCCGGACCGGATTACGAGCAGGAAAAGGAGAACGGGCATGGCAGTGCGAATCCGCCGAATCAAGGCGTGCCTCAACGGCAGGCGAGAGCCGGCTGAGCACCCGGCGGTGCCGGTCACGCCCGCGCAGCTCGGGCGGGCCGCCAGGGATGCGGTGGCGGCCGGCGCCGAGGCCCTGCACATTCATCCGCGCGGCGGCGACGGGCTGGAGTCATTGCGGGCAGACGACGTGGGCGCCGCGGTCGCCGCGCTGCGGGCCGCGTGCCCCGGCGTGCCGGTCGGCGTCACGACCGGCCTGTGGGCAGTCGCCGACGTCGCCGAGAGGCAGGGGCTCATCGCCGGATGGGCCGTGCTCGATCGCCAGCAGCGGCCCGATTTCGCCTCGGTCAACCTGTCCGAAGACGGATGGCAGGAACTCGCGCGGGCGCTGGCGGCGGCCGGCGTCGCGGCCGAGGCCGGCGTCTGGTCGGTCGACGACGCCGACCAGGCCGCCAGGCAGCCGCCGCCCGGTGGCTGGCTGCGCATCCTGGTGGAGATCCCGCCGGATCAGGCGCCTGACCAGGCCGACCCGATCCTCGCCCGCCTTGCGGCCGGCGGGGCGGGCGGGCCGGTCCTCCTGCACGGCGAGGACGGCAACTGCTGGCCGCTGATCGCCCGCGCCGGCCGGCTCGGCCTGCCCACGCGCATCGGCCTGGAGGACGTGACGGCCGGCCCGTCGGGCGAGCCGGTGACGGGCAACGGCGAGCTTGTGCGGCTGGCCGGAGCGATCTGGGATGCGGCTGCCGGTACCTGAGTGCAGGTGACCCTCAGGCGGACTGGGTAAGATGCGCGAGATCAACGGATGGAGGCCCACCAGTGACCGAACGCCGCGTCGGCATGAGCGATGGCATCGCGGAGCGCGTGGTGCGGCGCGCGATCTCGCACCTGGCCAACTCCTACCCGCACGGGCCCGCCAGGGCGACTGCGGCCAAGGAGCTGATAGTCCATGCGTTCGAGGGCAAGAACGACCTAGCGGACGAAACGGACGGCTACGCGGCGGCCGCGGCGATGGCCGCGCTCGCGCACGGCATCGAGGCCGAGGTCGGCCAGGGCCTGGACTGGCTGGCGGTCGCGGCCCTCCAGGAGTGGGACTTCCACCACCCCGAGAGCCCGATCTGACGCCCGCCTGACCCCGGAGCCGGGGTCAGGTACCACCGTGCAGGTGGCGTTCCATCGATGCGACCTTCGCGTCCAGGGCGCCGGTCACGCCGGGCCGGATGTCGGCCTTCAGCGTGACGCTGACCCGCGGGGCTCGCGCCGCGACGGCGTCCACCGCGGCCTTCACGACGCCCATGACCTCGTCCCACTCACCCTCGATCGAGGTGAACATCGCGTCGGTCCGGTTCGGCAGCCCGCTCGCGCGCACGACCCGGACGGCGTCGGCGACGTACTCGGCGACATCCTCCCCGACTCCGAGCGGCGTGACGGAAAATGCGACGATCATGACGACTCCTAACCCGGCGGACAGCATCGGCCGCCGCCCATGCTAAGGCCGGCCCGGTCACTCCCGGCCGCCCGCCGGCGCGCCGCTACGATCGTGAGCACACCCGCCGATACGCCGAGGTTTCGCCTGCGAGGAGCATCATGGACGTCCGTGAGTACATCGAGGAGCACGCGCCGGAGTTCTTCGCCTCGCTCAGCGAGTGGCTGACGATCCCGTCCATCTCCGCCGATCCGGCCCGCCGCGATGACGTCGCCCGGTCGGCCGAGTGGCTGAAAAACCACTTGCTGGGAACGGGGTTCCCCGTGGTCGAGGTCTGGCCGACCGGCCAGCCGGGCTCGGCGGGACTGCCGGCCGTCTACGCGGAATGGCCAGCCGCGGATCCGGCGGCGCCGGTGGTGCTGGTCTACGGCCACCACGACGTCCAGCCGGTCGAGCCGCTGGCGGAGTGGGACAGCCCGCCCTTCGAGCCGGTCGAGCGCGATGGGCTGCTGCTCGGCCGCGGTTCGTCCGACGACAAGGGCCAGGTGCTGTTCCACTCGCTCGGCATCAGCGCGGCCCTGGCGGCTGCCGGCGCGTCCGCCCCGCCGGTCACGCTGAAGCTGCTCATCGAGGGCGAGGAGGAATCGGGCTCGCCGCACTTCGCCGACCTGCTCCGCAGCCAGCGCGAACGGCTGCGCTGCGACGTCATCGTCGTGTCAGACACCACGATGTGGGCCGCGGACGTGCCGTCGATGTGCGTGGGCATGCGCGGCGTCGTCGCGGCCGAGGTCAGCCTGCGCGGCGCGGACCGCGACCTGCACTCCGGCTCGTTCGGCGGCGGGGTACCTAACCCGCTGCAGGTGCTGGCCGACATGCTGTCGGGCCTGCACGACGGCGACGGCCGGGTGACCGTGCCCGGCTTCTACGACGACGTGCTGCCGCTGTCGGCGGCCGAGCGCGAGCTCATCGCCAGGCTGCCGTTCGACGAGAAGGGGTGGCTGGCCGACGCCGGCAACAGCGGCGCGACGGCGGGCGAGGCCGGATTCGCCACGCTCGAGCGCATCTGGACGCGGCCGACCGCGGAGATCAACGGCATGTGGGGCGGGCACACCGGGCCGGGTGGCAAGACGATCGTGCCGGCCGAGGCCCACGCGAAGCTCTCGTTCCGGCTCGTAGCCAATCAGGAACCGAAAGCGGTGATCGCCGGGCTGCGCGAGTACGTGCGCGACCACACCCCGCCGGGCATCGCGGCGACGGTGGAGGCTGAAAGCGACGGCGTCCGCCCGTGCTTCGCGCCGACGGACTCACCCGCGGTCCGGGCGGGCCTGCGGGCCATGGAAGCTGCGTTCGGCCAGGAGATCCTGTTTACCAGGGAGGGCGGCAGCGGCCCGGAGGCCGACCTGGCCGACATCCTGGCGGCGCCGCTGGTCTTCTTCGCGGTCGGCCTGGACTCCGACCGCATCCACGCTCCGAACGAGCGGGTCGACATGGCGCTGCTGCTCAAGGGGGCCGAGACGGCCGCTTACCTCTGGGACGAGCTGGCCGCCGCGGCCGGCGAGCTGACGGCTGGCAGGTGAGCCTCGCGGACGGGTCCGCAGTGTCTGGGCCAGCACGGTCTGGGCCAGCACGGTCCGGGCCGGCACGGTCTGGGCCAGCACGGTCTGGGCCAGCGCTGACCGGCCTGGCGCTTGCCCGGTCAGAGGTCGACCGCTCCGCGCACCTGCGGACCGACGCCGGCTGGCTGGACGCGGCGTGGGCCGACCCCGGCACGCGGGTGCTCGTGGTCGAGCGCGGCCGCGCTCTTGCGGACATGAGCGATGCCACGGCCGAGCTGTACTTCGTTCCGCCAGCGAAGGCACCGGAAGGGGTGCGCTTCCTGCTCGGCGTCGGCGACGACGGCGCCAGGTACTTCGGCGTCAACGGCCCGCTGCCCGAGCCCTCGGAGCCGGGCGTCCGGCCGGTGTACCTGCGTGAGGTCGGCCCGCTGCTGTCCGACCGCGACGCCGGGCTGGTGACGCACGCGATCGCGCTGGCGAACTGGCACGAGACGTTCACGCACTGCCCGCGCTGCGGATCACCGACCGACCCGATCGCGTCGGGGCACGCGCGCCGGTGCCCGGTTGACAACAGCGAGCACTTCCCGCGGGTGGACCCGGCGATGATCGTGCTCGTCACCGACGCCGACGACCGGGCGCTGCTCGCGCGCAACGTGATGTGGCCCGAGCGCCGGGTCTCGATACTCGCCGGGTTCGTCGAGGCGGGGGAGTCGGCCGAGATGGCGGTGGCCAGGGAAGTGCAGGAAGAGGCCGGTATCGACGTGGGCGCGGTGACCTATCTCGGCAGCCAGCCATGGCCGATGCCGCAGAGCCTGATGCTGGGCTTCCGCGCGGAGGCGGCCGGCGAGCAGGAGATCCGCGTCGACGCCGAGGAGATCGCCGAGGCGAACTGGTACAGCCGGGCCGAGCTGGCTGCCGCCATCGACAGCGGCGACATCCTGCTGCCGCCGCCGGTATCGATCGCGCACCGCATCATCGAGACCTGGTACGGCAGCGACCTGCCGGGCCGCTGGTAAGCGACTGTGTCGATCTGGTGTCGCTGGAGCGATCAGTCGCCTGGTGTGACGAGTCCGGTCCCTGGCTTGAGTCGGCCTGCCGTTCCTGCTCGCGGCTGCCGTCTCATACCTAGACATGCACGAACTTGTGGCGTTACGCGGCCAGCCTGGGAGGGTCGCGGCACTGACTCAGGTATCGGTCGACGGGATGACTGTCGCGGCGTCGAATATGTTGCCCGCCGGCTCGCGTTCCGGCTGCCGCGCTGAAGTCCCGCCCTGGGTTCTGCCGACTGCGGGCGGCTTGGCCAGTTCGTCCGCCAATGTGGCCGTTGCGAAGCCGATTATCAGCGGCCGGATCATCGCGGCGTGGCGGTCTTTTCCGCTGATCTAGTCGTATGAGTGCGTTCATACGGGCAGGACACCGCGGCATCAGCCAAAGCGTCCGCGGCGGATCTCGTTCTGGCTCAGCGTGCCGACGTTGAGTAGGTTGCTGCGGCTGCACTGGGGCGCGACGGAGAGTTAGGGCCACCAGAGCCCTTGCAGCACGGTAAGTGATTGCTTGCTTGCATTGTGTAATAGTCGCCGCTGAGGAACGACCGATGACTTGGCGGAGGAGATGTAGCGGATGGGCGATGCCGCTGACTCGATCGCGAGTGACAGTGCTAGGCAACATCAGCTTCTGCCCATTGGGGCGGTGCGTACGCAGTCCTGGTCGATATGGCAACTGGACCGAGTCGTCGACGGTTGGCCGCTTCGTCAGGATCCGGGAGTTCCGCCCGACGTTAGCGTCGTCATCCCGGTGAAGACCAGCCAGCGAACGATCCGGTCGACTGTTGTAGCGCTTCTGGTGCAGGACTATCCGGCCCTCGCAGAAGTCATCGTTGTCGGCGACGTAGGCGATCAGACCTGGCAGGCCCTGGCTGACATTACGGATCCGCGGCTGGTGATCATCGAGCATGAGGAGGTTCCCGGTAAGCGGGAGCCTGGGACTAAGCGCGACGTGGGGCTGCGGAAGGCCAGTGGGCAGATCCTCGCCCTGGTGGACTCCGACATCAATATGGACCGAGACTGGCTGTCACGCGGCGTGACGCTCCTGGCCGATCAGCATGGCGGGGTTGTTTGCGGCGGCATGCGGGCAGTCAGCGACACCTTCTGGAGCCGGTTCGTCGACGGGAACACTCTGGCGGCAAAGACTCCGCGCGTGCCGAAGTCGTACCGCGTGACCGCGCGCAACTTTGGCAAGCATTGTCGCAAGCCGCCTATTACTGCAAACGTCCTGATGGCGCGCAGTGTGTTTGACGATTGCCCGATAGACGATAACTGGGGCTACGGATACGAGGACTATGAGTGGTTCTGGCGCGTGGCCAGCACCGGTCATGAAATCTTATACGCGGCCGGGCTAGACGGCGCTCACCATCATCGGCAGAGCTTCCGCGCGCTCGCGCGCGAATACCAGGTGTCCGCCTACGGCTGCGCAAACTTCATCCATGCGCACCCGGATTGCCCGCTGGCCCGGAAGCGGCACCGGCAGGCCGTGCTACTGCCGCCGCTGGCAGCTGCAGCTGTGGCGGGCGCGGCGGCTGCGATCGTCTCCGGGTATCAAACGACTTTGCTTGGCGCTGCGTCCGTTGCCCTCGCGGGGTTGGTGATCAGAGAAGTCGCCGTCGCGCGTCGGCTGGAGGCGGTGGCGTATGTGCTGGCCGGGCTTGCCCTTGGCTCACTGTTCGTGTTCTGCCTTGGATGGCGGCTGGTCCGGTCGGTGCGAATAGCAGTACCGAGGCGGATATGCGAACGGCTACTGCGATCTGCCGGCGACTTTCCTGCAGGCGCACTCCGCAATTTATCGACTTTGAGAACCCCGTGGATACTTGCATGACCAGCAGAGCTAGATCGGGAGTCACGCGTCGTCAGCCAGCCGACCGGACGCAGAGCCTGAAACCCATCGTTCAGCTACCCGGGGGCGCTGGTCGCGTCGATCAGCCCGGCCCATCGGCAGCCCAAATCACGGCAGCACTGGCAATCTCCGGAACCGATGCTCTGCCTGAGTCTCTTAGGCCCGGTTCACTGAGCACTGTCCCAGTACTGGTCCAGCCAGCCGAAGTGCTCACCTATCCGGCGGACGCCGGGCGTCCTGCAGCAGACGATGAACTCTGGGGTAGCGGCTGGCGGCATAGCTATCGGCTGGGCCTGCTTGCCGTCTTGGTAGTACAGGCCGCGCTGACCTTGCGGCTGGTGTGGTCGAATACGGCGTTTGCCGATGAAGCGGAGTACCTCTGGTACGGCCACCTGGAGTGGCAGCACTGGCTGCATGGCGGCTCGCTACCTCAGTACTACCTCTCGGGAGCCCCGGCGATTTACCCGCCGCTGGGCGCACTTGCGGATTCCGCAGGCGGGCTGGCCGGTGCACGGCTGCTATCGCTTGTGTTCATGCTGGGGACCACGGCATTGCTGTATGCGACCGCCTCTCGGCTGTTCAGCCGCAGGGCGGGTCTCATCGGCGCCGCGATGTTCGTTGCGGTTGGCCCGACAGCAGACCTAGGCGCGTGGGCCACGTACGACCCGATGGCGATCTGCCTGATGGCGCTTGCCTCGTGGCTGGCGGTACGGGCCGCATACAGCCGCGCCAGTGAGGTTTGGATCTTGCTCGCGGCGGCAGTGATGGTGCTGGCGGACGCCGCGAAGTGGGTGACAGCGCTCTGGAGCCCGATCATCGTAGTCCTGGTGGTACTCACCGCCCCTACCGGCTGGAAGCTGGCGGTGGCCCGCGGTTTCCGGCTCGTCAGCTACGCCGCGGCTATCGGGGTGCCGGCCCTGTTGCTTCTGGGCGGAGAGGTGTCGGTGACTGCGATCGGCGCTACGACGACGCAGCGTGGTTCTGGCGGCGACTCCTGGCTAGCTGTGATGCGTACCGCGGCGCCACTGGTTGCCATGGTGCTGGCCCTGGGGCTGCTCGGTGTGTTGCTTGCCTGCCGGGAGCGGGCCGGCCGGAAACTGCTGCTGTGTGTTGCGCTGGCCGGGGCCGTACTGCTGGCGCCAGCGTTCCAGGCGTACGACCAAACCACAGTCTCGCTGTACAAGCATGTCGTGTTCGGCCTCTGGTTTGGCGCAATGCCCGCTGGCTACGCGCTCTCGAAGGCCGTTGTAGTGAATGCGGCTAAGGGCTGGCGGGTCGGCCTGGCGGCGGTGATCTTCACCGCCCTGCTGGGCGTGGACCAGGCCAGTGGCTGGTACGGCTTCTGGCCGAACTCGACTCAGCTGATGGCTGCGGTGGAGCGTTATCTGCCCGCTAAGGGTCCGATCATGATGCAGGGCGGCGATCAGATGGTGGCCAATTACTACCTCTACCGTCAGGGCATCCGGCCGGACATCGTGACCTCATACGCGTACGCGCCAGACGCAGTGTCCGTCATGATCGAGACCCACCAGGTGTGGATGGTTGAGACGGACACCGGCACCGGGATTCCGCCGGGTTCGATTCAGGAGTCCGTGGCGGGCACCCCGGCGGGCCTTGAGCACGCCGGATATCGCCTGGCGGCGCGGATGCCATGGCGGGATCCGGATGGCGCGGTGGGCTGGTTCACGATCTGGCTCCTGGCAGGCAGGCGTTAGGCCGGTAGGTGTTGGGTGCAGGAGCGGAGGTTGAAGTAGCGGTGGCGCGAAACGGGGGCCCGGTAGCTGCCTATGGGGCCGGAACGGCGTTGGAGCCGGGGATCCGGCCTGGAGTGACTGCGGATCGCGGATTGCTGCCGAGTCCGCCCACCGCTGCGGAAAAGATGTGCTACGTGGATCGGCACCTCGGCTATCTGACGCTGGTTGTGCTGATCGGTTACAGCTCCATCGTCGTCAGCCAGGCGTTCATGGAGGTGCGGTTCCGGACGTGGGCGCTGGCGCCGTGGACGGCCTTTACGGTCATCTACTTGACGGTATCGCTCTTCTCGAACTTCGCCGGCCGGGATTTTGACCTGGCAGCACACTGCGCGAAGGTGTGTGCGTGGCGACCCCGGCACTACCCGGATGTGGATATCTTCCTGCCGATCTGCGGAGAGCCGCTCGAGTTGCTGCATAACACCTGGACATACGTGTATGAGCTGCTGCGTGCCTACCCTGGCGACGCGGTTGCCGTTGTGCTCGACGACAAGGCTGACCCGAGCGCGCGGGAACTAGCGCGTGTCTTCGGATTCGTATATACGGTCCGCGAGAATCGCGGCTGGATGAAGAAGGCCGGCAATCTGCGGTATGCCTTCGAACGCACCCGCGGCGAGTTCTTCGTGGTTCTCGACGCAGACTTCGCGCCGCGACGGGACTTCCTTGCTGAGGCGCTGCCGTACTTCGATGATCCGAGCGTGGGAATCGTCCAGACGCCGCAGTTCTTCCGTTCCGACTCGCGCCATACGTGGGTGGAGCGCGCAGCCGGGCCGATGCAGGAAGTGTTCTACCGGTCGATGCAGACATCGCGGGACTCCTTCGGCGCGGCGGTCTGTGTGGGATCGTGCGCCGTATACCGGCGGACAGCGATCCGGGCTGCGGGAGGGCCGGCGTTGATCGCCTACGCCGAGGACGTGCACACCGGGCTGGACGTGATGAGCCTGGGGTGGTCGGTGAAGTACATCCCGGTGAACCTGGCGACTGGCTCGTCGCCAACGTCGTTGGACGCGTTCGCCCACCAGCAGTACCGGTGGTGTCTGGGCAGCACGACCCCGCTGCGGCGATTGTGGAAGGTGCCGATGCCAGCCAGGGCCCGGGCTGCGTACGTGTCTGGGTTCTTGTACTACCTGTTCACGGCGCTGATGCTCTTCGTCGTACCGCTGCTCGCTATCGGGATGCTGGTCCTCATCCCGCAGGACATTGACTTGAAGGACTATCTCCTGCTGGCGCCGGCAATCATCAATGGCTTCGTGCTCTACCCGGCATGGCACAGGTCAGACTTCGGTCCAGCGACCTGGGCATTGGAGATCGTTCGTTCATGGTCGCACGCGCTGGCGATCTGGGATTACTTTCGCGGGAAGGTCATGGCGTGGCAGCCCACCGGGGCCAGCGTGTCTCCGGTACGACGGCTCTGGGCCGCGCTCATCGTCTGGAACTGCGGCACTGGCATCGTCTGGTTTGGCGCTGCGGCGCTGCGCACCTACCAGTTCCGCAGTGACAGGTTCCTCGTCGTCTTCTTGTTCGGCCTCGTTTATCTGGCCCCAGTCGCATGGGCCTTGTGGGACCGGAGAGTGAGCAGACCATGAACAGACCCGAAAGGTCCACGGTCACGATCGCCGTTACGGTCTGCATCGTCGCCGCGGCCGCGGCGATCGCACTGGCTAGCATGACGTTCTACCACCGGCAGGCCGTCGGGAGCACGCCGAGGGCGAGCGCCTCGTTACGGGTGCCCGAACCGAGGGTTGTGCAGGCGAGACTGCCGAGTACGGGGTTCAGCTACCTGGGTGTATACGAGGGCAGCGACCCATCGGTCGGCCAGTACGCCCGGGTCGAGAAGTTCGCTCGGACGGTCGGCCGGCAGCCCAACATCGTGATGTCCTACAGCAGCTGGGGCGAGCCTTTCAGCATTTCCTTCGCCCAGACTGCGCTGCAGCACGGCGCAAGCCTGCTCATTGACCTTGACCCCACGAGCACCTCGTGCGCCTCCATTGCTGCCGGCCAGCAGGACGCTTTCCTGAAGTCCTACGCTGAGTCAGTCAAGGCCTTCGGCTACCCGGTGATCATCAGTTTTGGTCACGAAATGAACGGCACCTGGTACCCCTGGGGATGGCCATTCACCCAACCCGCGGTGTTCGTGCGGGCGTGGCGGCACATCGTCGATGTGTTCCGCGAGACCGGAGCCGACAACGTCACCTGGCTGTGGACGATCAACTCGGTCGCCTCGTATGAGGGACCGATCGCCGACTACTGGCCGGGTGCCAGCTACGTGACCTGGGTTGCCGTCGACGCCTACTACTACTCTTCGGATGACGATTTCAGCGGAGTGTTCGGACCTAGCATCGCCGCGGTCCGCCAGCTCACGGATAAGCCCCTACTTATCAGCGAAACGGCCATCGGCCAGGTCGCCGGTCAGGCCTCTAAAATCCCCGGCCTGTTCGCAGGCATCAGCAGTGGCGGCTTGCTTGGGTTCGTATGGTACGACCAGGCGCAAGATGACGGGATCTACCACCAGAACTGGCGACTGGAAGGCCACCCCGACTCGATCGCCGCGTTCCGTGCCGCCGTCGCGACTTACCTGCCTCAGATAGCGACTGGACCCGCCGTTGGCTTTCCTCGCCCAAACACCGCGGGCTGACATCGACAACAGCAGCGCGAATGCCCTGCGGCGGACTCGGCGTTGGCCGAACGCGGCGGTGGCGTCCTCGGGTGAGTGCTGCCCGAACCACGGCGGGTGTGAGGGCAGCTCCCGTCAGACACTTCGCGCCAAGGAGTGCCACCGACAGCCCGACCAGGCCGTTCCACTTCGCGCCGAGCACGACTGCAGCCATCTCCATGATCGCTGCCAGCGTCATCGCGGTGGCAGCTTGCGAAATCTTGCCGGTCGCCCGGGACACCGCGACGTAATGTGTGCGCGGAATCGTCGGAATGTAGGCGATCACGAGCAATGAGAGTGGTAGCGCAGCCTCGCGAGCGTAGGCAGGGCCAAAGATACTCAGCACCAAATGCGCGCCGAGACCCAGGAATGCCATCCCGAGAAGGCCTACCAGCAGCGAGACTGCGAGTGTGAACCGGAGCTTCGCCGCCAGCACCTGGGGATTACCAGACGCTACGGCAAACAGCACAGTGGACAGGTGCGTCGGGATTAGAAAAAGCATGGTTACCATCACCCAGGCCACGTAGAACGCGCCATTAGCGGCTGGCGAGACAACCACGGTTATTAGGATTGGAGTCAGCAGCATAGGTGTCGCGAGGGCCAGGCCAAGCCAGTTGTATGCAAGGACTGTTCTGCGCATGCCACGTAACACGCCCCAGTCTGGCTGAGCGAAGACGGCTGTGCCCTTCGACCGAAGCCATACTGCAACGAGGACTACTGATATCGCCGTCCCCGCGACCCAGGCCAGCGCTATACCATCGCCGAACTGGTCGTGCAGAAAGTACGCAGTTACGGGCAGCACCAGAAGTTTTGCTGACGCCAGAATAAGATTTCGTGACAACTGCAGCCCGCCGCGCAACAGGGCGATAGAGGCTTGGTCAAATACGAAGGTGGCGGCGGTCAGTACCACGCCTGAGATCAAAATCAGCGCGGCGGCCGGCGTGCCGCTGGAGTTTCCGAGGCTCGCGCTCAGGTGTCGTGCCACGAGCACGAAGAGAATCCCCAGGAGCGACGACCCGAGCCCTGCCGCGAGGACCGCGGCAGCTACGAGGCCAGCGCGCGCGGCCCGTTTGGGCAGTTCGGCGATCAGGAAGGTCCCTAGGCCGAACATCCCGATCGTTCCCAGCAACGTCATTGCGGACGTCGTCGCCGCCGCATAGCCGATGGCTGCCTGACTGAACAAGCGCGCCGCCACCGTCCAGAATGCGAACCCCAGAAGAGCTGAGAAGCCGGCGGTCGCGATCAGGGTGCCCGCGTTGCCAAGGATCTCTTTGTGCCGTCGCCAGACGGGCGGAGCGCCGCCTAGCGCGGCGCGTGGGCGGCGGTCAGCGCTTTCGGCGCTAGGCACAGCGCGCTGACCTGTGAAACGGCTCGTGACGACAAACTGTCAGAGCCAGTCTGAAGCGTGACGTGATGTACCTGCTTCCCGGAGATGGTTGTCAGCCTGTGCTGCGATGCGGGACGACCTCTGCTCAGATGCGGGCGGGGATGCTTGGCGCTCAGACTCCGGCCAGTCGCAGGCGGCCTCATTTTGATCTTGTATTGGCTGCGCATCGCCGCCCACGGAGTGGATATGCCTCCGTATGGCTCGCCAAGCCAGCTGCTTCATCTGAGAAGACAGCCGGGCGGGCGGAGTCGAGCAGCGCGTCAGAGACCGCGCGAATCCGTCGACGCCTGCGCCCCCGACCACTGTCACTCGCGGCAGTGTCAACGGATCTGCTGTCGCTGACACCGGCAGCTCGCCCACAGCACAGGCGTAGGAATATCCTGCAGCCGACACGCACGAGCGGACGCTCCGGTTCCAGTACCCGAATGGGTATGCGAAGCCCTCAATCGGTATCCCCAGATTGTCCTCGAGCATGTTGCGAGAGCGCTGCACCTCGTCCATGACGAGTGGAATCCCTATACGGTCAAGCTGCGGATGAGTGTGGCTATGTGAAGCCACTTCGATTCCCGCCGACGCAATGTCGCGAAGCGCGCGCCACGAGAGGATGGGCCGCTTTTCCTCACCGCAGTCTCGAAGCCACGACGCCGTACGTCCCGCATACCCGGTCGGGACATAGATTGTTGCCGGGAACCCGTGTTTCTGAAGGATTGGCATAACCGCGCTTTCAAAGTCGGCAAACGCGTCGTCGAAAGTGAGGACGACGGGCCGCGCGGGGAGGTCGCCGTCCGGACTCTGGCGAGCAAGATCGCGAGCGGCAATGGGCTCGTACCCGGCGGCGGCCAGTAGATCCATCTGAGCGGCGAATTCCGCCGGTCTGACAACGAAACGCGCAAAACGCGGTCTGGCGCTGGTAGCAATGCTGTGATACATGAGCACCGGCACGTCATGGGCCTTGGTCCTGGCCCGGCTGCCCAGGGCGGCCTCTGCTGCTCCAGGCCTGTTGAGCGGTGGAAGATACATTCCTGACTCTGCCTCTCAGGTAAGCAGCGGGCCCGGCGAGCAACCCACGAGTCCGTGCTGACGATAGTTCCGGTACGAGACTGAGCAACGGGGAATTGGCTGGCGAACGTGCGGCTCTCAGGAAGCGAATGGCATCGGGTAGCAATCTCACGAGCGTGACGAGAACCCAGGGGCGACGGCATACGAGGGCGACGTAATAGGCGGTCAAGCTAACCGTGTATCCGCGCAGCTGCCTCGCCAGGCCGGTGAGGCTGCGGTAATCATGATGACGGACGAATGCGGCCGGCTCGTAGGCGATCTTCTGACCGGCGAGCATGACCAAGGTGAGAGCCAGCGTGTCCTCGGCCCCTAGGGCCGGAGTCCCGGCGCCGAGAGCGGTGTCGAAACGACCGATCCTCAACAGTGTGTCTCGACGGAAAGCCATGTTTCCCCCGGCACCGAACGGGGGCCTCGGGTATAACGGGCTCTGCGGCCCACTCCGGCAGAAGACGGCGGGTTTGAAACGGCGATCTTTCACGTGCCCGCCAAGCACCTGAAACAGCACCTGCGCCTCAGTGTCTAGGCACGCTGGCAGTATCGGGCCTGTGACGCAGCCCACGTCGCTGCCGCGCGCGAAGCCGCTCGCCAGCGCGGCGAGCCAGAAAACGTCTGGCTCTTCGTCGTCGTCCAGGAAGGCCACGACGTCACCGGCCGCCGCTGATACCCCCCGGTTGCGAGCCCGGGACAGCCCGACGCGCGGTTCGACGACGTAGCGGTACCGCGGGTCCCCGAGGGCCGCGACATGTTGCCGAACTACGTCTGTCTTCGGGCAGTTGTCAACGACGATGACCTCGAACGCGGAGTACTGCTGCCGCCTGAGCTGCTGCAGACAGGCTTGCAGCTGGTCTGGCCGGTTGTAGGTGCAGATGACAATGCTGATATCGGGAGGCGCCTCGAGGGCTCGTGATCGGGCTTGCAGGAAGGGCCAGGATTCGGGGTTCACGCTGAGCGCGCCGTCGCTCAGCCCGCCCGGCATTGGCAGGCCAGCCGCTGTGAACCGGTCCGCAATATCGTCCCCGAGCTCGCGCCAAAGAATCTTGCCGAAATGCTCGGGGCTCAGTTCGCGGGACCTTAGATCAACTGTACAAGTCCCGATCGGCTCACTGTGCAGCCGCACAAGTACCCAGAGTCGCCGATACTGGCCATCGAAGCTGACAGCGGGCAGGGGCTGGCAAAGCTCAACCTCCATGATCTTCATTGCGCAGAGACCCTCCGCGCCTTGGGTGCGCGGCTTAGGTATCGACAGAAGTAGTGACCTCGTCAATGTGCCTGCCTCAGCGGTAATGAGCCGACCAACTCGCGCGGCGAGTCGATGCTCAGCCGAAAACCCCTATAGGCTGACCGGCCCGAAGCGCGTTGTCGGGCTGCAGCGGCCAGCGCAGCGGCCCGGGGTCCTGCCGGAAGTTGCCATGCGTCCAAAATGGCCTGACGAAAGGATCTAGCCGCATTGAGTTTGGTCAGTGAAAGCGTCCGGCACGTGTGCGGGAAGAGCGCAGTGAGGCCGGCGAACTTGGCATCGTAGTAGCGAGATTTACTCAGACAAACCGCCGGAACCCCCTGTGCCAGGCTGTACACGGCGGCATGGTAGCTGCCCGTAATCACTGCGCGGCAGCTCGCCGACGCCGACATCAGCTCAGCTGGCGATGACAAGTCCGGCAATGTTACGTCGATGCCCGCTTGCGCGCCGCCGAGACACTCGCTAATTGCAGCGAAGTCACAGGTCCTCGCGTACCGGGAAACGGGGAGACCGACTATTGGCACCCCGAGCTCGTGAGCTGCGGCGACAACGAACTTGCCGATGCTCGCGGCAGCCTCCCGGCCGATGCCTGAGTAGTCGGCCGCCCGGATATTAAACCCGAGAGCGGTCGCAGTGGCTGGTGCGGTGTCAGGGATGACCTCGAGCGCTTCATCTCCGGTAATCGTTATGACGTCACGCCGCGCGCCGCAGGATAGCGCCAGCTCAAGACCGGTAACACCCTCGCGCAGGCCAAGCGCTGCCAGTTCTGGCAATACCCGGCAGGCCAACTCCCGCACAGCGCGGCCGCGCAGGGGACCGAAGCCCTGCCCGAACATGGCTGTCGGCTTCCCCATGCTCTGCGCCAGCTTGAGCACGCTCAGGACGCCGGCCGCATGCCACCACCAGGTGTCAGTGAGATAGCCACCGCCGCTTGCCACTACAACGTCGGCCCAGCGCACAGCCTGGATGGCGGTTCGCGGGCATCGCTTGCGGTCGCGGTCTAGCCCGTCTCTGTGGTGATGACTCCCATATAGCGCCGGCCCCGCAATCTTCCAAAGCTGCTCCGATCCGTATCGCGCTTTTCGGGGGAAGATCTTCAGACCGGGAAGGTCTGCAAACGTTGCTGGTATGGGAAGGGTATCTGGGCAATACAGCTGAAGCCGCTCAGGCGAATGAGTGATGACCCGTATCTCCGCAGCTGGCCATTGCTGACGCAACCGCGCCACGCACCCTTGAAGCATCGCGACATCGCCCAGATTCAGCAGATCGTATCCAGACTGGTCAACCAGAACGCGCACTAGAAGCTCCGGCCAGTAACATGGGCTTTGACCTTCCGCAGCGTGCCACGGGCGTAACTATGATCCAAGTAGTCGATGCGCTTTCTTATTCGTGGCGCAATTGCGCTCGGTCTGGCACCACGACTTGCGGCGCTTGCCAGCGCGGCACCTAATGCGTGCTGCAGGTCGGGGGCCAGCCCACGTGCGCGAAGTGCAGCAAGGTTCTCGCGGTGAAATACTGCGTCGTCATAACCTTCTATAGATACCGCTGCGAGGAGATCGGGGTCGATATCGGAGGGAAATGTCTCCGCTTTATCAAGGACACCAGCGGCATAGAGACTGACCATGGTACGCAGGCACTTCTCGCACCTACTGCAGTTATAGGAATCATTCTGGTTCATATAACAAACTCTTAGATGCTGCAGTGCAAGCGGAGATTGCGCTATTTGCTGGTCAATTTTGCTCATTCGTGACACCTCCCAGCCATCGTGAACAAAACTGAGAGTCTCAGTGCTCCACAGATGATCAATGGCAAGATGGGAGCCTCGGAGTGCTTGGTGTTCTGCGTCAGCGGAGGATGCGATATAGATCTGGTCGATCCCTCTGCGCAGGCACATCGCGGCAGCAGCAAGGCAGCCGCCATGGGCATAGGTCCATGACAATATTGGGTCCGTCAGTGACCGCACGTTGCTTTCAATCTCGATGAGCGTTGCCTGTTCATGCTTGGCAATCTGCCTGATGCTGTGAGTAGTCGCGTCCCACAGTCGAAGATTGTGAGGATCTATGTCATAGCCTTTTGCCAACACCAGGTGCGTGATGGGGTCCTGGTCGTTCTTATGCCGCAGGTAGGTATAGAAGGAGTCAACGCCGCCGGAGAAGAAGGCCCCGATGACGCCCTGTGTGATCCGGTCTGGGACGAGCTCATCCGCTATCACCTCAATGGGCTTGAGTCCTATGTCCCACCCTGAGACGATCCGGATCATCTCTGTCATTCCAGCGTGCAACCTGGTGGAGATGCTGCCCCGGATGACAAGATTCTCGCCCAGTTTCATGGAAGGCCAGAGGAGCGCGGCAGCGAAAGGGCTAGCGTCGGCGCAGATGAACCCGGCGAATCTGCTCGGCAGGGTGAAACTGAGCTCATCGTGCCCGAGCCGTCGGAGCTTGCATCGGGCGGAGAGGACTATCTGGCCGGCAGCCTGGCGCTGGCGTACATCGAAGACCTTCATGCAGGGCACGATTCTGACCGCGGCGTTGGCCTCGCGCCGCCGGATGCAAGTGAGCTAGACGTCGCCGCGCGCGCGTTGCGTCGGTCAGGCGGCTCGCGGAGTGGACAGCCGATGGCGGGCGCGTCGCGAGGTGACTGCACAAGCAGCAGTCCACACCACGTAGGGCACTATTCTTTGCCCGACGCGCGGAAACGCCTGGAGAATATGCAGTCTTGATCTGCCGGGCCGCGGTTAGGCGGCAAAGGTTGTCAAATAGAGGGCTGTTTAGGTAATGGGCGGTCAGGCCCCAATGTTGTGAAGAATGCACATTATTGTGATCGTGGAGTTGCCCTACATCTCAAAATGTGCAAGTTCGCGGGCGATATGCGCGAGTGCTTCGAGGTCCGTTTTATTCATGCCGGGTCGAGCCGGAGGGTCTCGGGGCTCCTGGTCGCCTCCCGGGCGTGGTGGCGTGCGGGCGGCTGTGATGCTGGTGTGCCGGCCGGTGCAGACCTCCAGCAGCGGTACTTCGCCGGCGGTGCCGATGGCCTGCGGGCCTATACCTTCGAGACCTGGTGGCGGCGCGGGTCACCTGAGTGAGCGCAGGCCACGTCAGCAACTTCACCGTCTGCGAGGGCCAGGCAGTGACGGTACGGCAGAGGAGTACAGCAACCTCCAGAGCCTCGGCGTAGCCGCGTTGTGTCCGTTTTGCTCATGCTGGGCGCAGGCTCCGCAGGTGTGAGGGGCGACGCTAGACGCACACAGTCCAGCGGATGAGCCTTAGAAGGCGGCCAGGATCGCGTCGGATACTTCCGCCATGTGCCGCGCTCCGGCCGAGCGGGACACCAGGCGGCTGGTGACGTAGCCGACCGCGAGCGACCGCTCCGGGTCCGCCCAGCCGATGCACACGTAGCTGCCGTTGTGGCCGAACGCCAGCGGGCTTGAGCGCTGGCCCATCGGGCTATGCCGGCCGCCGAGCCGCTCGCGGCCGCCGCGCTCGCCGCCGAGCTGGAAGCCTTCCGACCAGCGCAGCGGCAGCTTCAGGTACCGGTCGACCTCGCCGTCGCTGGACGGGCGCCGCGCCCCCTCGATGGTCTGCGGCAGCAAAACCCGCGCGCCGTCTAGCTCGCCGCCGGCCAGCAGCGCCGCGTAGAGGCGGGCCAGGTCGCGGGCGGTCGAGGACACGCTCGCGGCCGGGATCACCGCCGCGCGGGTCGAGCGCCGGTTGATCATCAGCTGGGTCGCGAGCTCGGCCGGCCCGCGACCGCTGACCGGCACGTGCCGCCCCCACTGATCGCGCGGCAGGCCCAGATACGTATCCCGCAGGCCGAGGGGAGCTAGCAGCCGCGCGGCCATCACGTCCCGCAGCGGCGTGCCCGTCACCCGCTGCACCAGCTCCCCGAGCAGGAACCCGTAGCTGATCACGTGATACGCGGGCACCGCACCCGGCGGATGCGACGGTGTGGCCCGCTCGAGGTGGCGGACGGACAGCTCCCACCTGGTCATCGCGAGGGCGTCGCCGGCCATCGAGCCCGCCGTCGGCAGCCCACTGCGGTGCTGCAGCACCTGCCGGATCGTGATCGCCCGCTTGCCGCGCAGCCCGAACTCGGGCCAGTACCGCGCCACCGCGTCGTCGAGCGCCACGTCGCCACGCTCGGCCAGCTGGTGCACGAGCAGCGCCACCAGGGGCTTGCCGGCCGAGAACAGGAAAAACAGCGAGTCGGGCCGGCATCCGATCGACTCGTCGAGCACGACCTCGCCGCGCGAGATCACGCACAGCTGCGCCGCGCCGCCGCGGGCAGCGGCCAGCCGGACCGCTGCCGAGAGGTTGGGCATGGCGCCGCCGGGGCGGTCGGAGAGCCGAGCGGTCAGGCCCGCCCGAGCTTGCGCACGCCCTCGCCGATATCGAGTCCGGGGGTCGGGAGGATCGCGATGACCGGTGTATCGAGGCCGGTGGCGTGGTACTCGGCGACCCGTTCCCGGCAGTGGTCGAGGCTGCCGTGGATGACGAGCTCATCGACGAGCTTGTCCGGGATCGCTTCCAGTGCCCCGCGCCGGTCACCGGCGTCCCAGGCCGCGCGCATCGGCGCGATGATCTCGCCGCGGCCCAGCCACTCGTGGAACGCGGCGTAGACCGGGACCGTCAGGTAGGCCGCGACGGCCCGCCGCCCGATGTAGCGGGCCGTGTCGGCATCCTCGGTCGGGCAGACGAAGATCCGCGCCACCAGCTCGCAGTCCGGCCCGGCGACGCCGCGGACCTGCGGCACGTCGGCGGGGGAGAGCCAGTTGGTGATCGCGATCCCGGCCTCGGCCGCGGCCAGGCGCACCATGCCGGGGCGCAGCGCCGCGAGGGCCAGGGCAGGCGGGACCGAGGGCGCCGGGTCGAGCCGGAACCCGTCCACCGAGAACGTCTCGTAGACGTGGCTGACCTTGCCGCCGGCCAGCGCCTCCCTGAGGAACCGCAGCATGTCGCGTGAGCGCTGGTAGGGCTTCTCGAACGGGATCCCGTTCCACTGCTCGACCGCGACCTTGGAGGACGTGCCGATGCCCATCACGAACCGGCCGGGCGCTATGGCCGCGAGCGAGCCGGCGGACACGGCCAGTGCGACCGGCGCCCTCGTGTAGATGCTCACGATCGCGGTGCCGAGCCGGAGCGCGGGTGCCCACTGCGAGGCCAGCGTCAGCGGGGTGAACCCGTCGATCCCGTTCAGCTCGGCCGACCAGGCATCGGTGTAGCCGAGGTCGGGCAGCGAGGTGACGAGCTCGCGCTGGTCGGCCAGCGGCAGGCCGGTCAGCGGCAGCGTGATTCCCCAGCGAGATTGCGAGTCCATACCAGTGAGTATGCCAGCCCCGATCGGCCCCGTCCCGCGCCGGGGGACGGCCGGGTGAACATCGCGTGAAGTTGGCGGTCGGAGTGTTGTCCCCAGGTCAGAGGCGCATTTGAATGGGACTCGCGGCCATGGTGCCCATGTCGTCCGCGGCCAACAACTCCCTGCTCGCGTGTGTCTCGGAGGAATTCAAAATGGGCACCGCTCTCCTCGGCAATTCCACGGTCAAGCTCTCGTTCGCCTGGAACGCCTTCTACTACTGGGGCGTCTGGGCGGTCTGCATCATCGGCCTGCTCATCGTGACCTGGGCCGCGCTGCGCTCCAAGCGCTGGGCGCGCTGGACGACGCAGGACATCCTCATCGTTGCCGCGCTCGGGGTCCTGCTCGAGGTCTACGACAACATCATCGGCGACCAGTTCATCAAGCCGCTGGTCGATGTCATCCCCGGCGCGGACCTCCTCCAGCTGCACGACCTGCCGTACATGTTCCTGCTCATGGTCGGCGTGGCCCTGGTGCGCAAACCCGGCTGCGTCACCGCGATGGTCTTCATCAACTTCCTGCTGGCCCAGCTGCTGTTCGGCAGCGGCCACGGCGCGCTGGACTGGACCGACGGCCTCACCCAGGGCGTCTTCTGCGACCTGTACATCGTGGCCAGGCGCGGCAAGGTCTACGCGCCGGGTTCCACGCTCACGGCCATGGTCGTCGACGGCCTCATCATCGGCGTGCTGCGCGGCGGGCCGAACGCGTTCCTCACCGACTGGACGTTCGACCCGTACCTGAACTCCATCTACTACACCTGGTACCAGATGTGGGTCGACACCTGGTCGAACGCCGTCGGCAACGGTGTCGAGGCGGCGATCAGCGCCGTGTTCGCGCTGCGGGTGGCGAGGGCGGTCGTGCCGTCCATCGGCAAACGTCAGGTCGCGGGCGCGGCCGAAGTCGATCCGTTCGCCGAACCAGTCGCCTCGGCAGCCGCGCAGGCGACGGCTGCCGAGCCCCTGCCGTCCGAGGGAGAACTGGCATGAGGCGGCTGGCGTGGACCTTCTCGATCATCTCGGCGATCATCCTGATCTACGGGCTGGTCGACTACCTCACCAACTACAACTGGGCTCAGGGTGACCAGGACCCGCTCTTCGGCAACCAGAGCATCCTGCTGAACGACGGAGCCACCGTGCTCATCGCCGGCGGCTTGCTTGCGGTCGGCTCGATCATCATGTGGATCGTGGCGCTGCGGAGGAGGAACAGCGATCAGCAGCAGCCCTGATCTCGTCGCGCGGGATATCTCGTTCGCCTACCTGGGCGCGACGACGGCGGCGCTGCGCCACGTGGACCTGGCCGTGGCGGCGGGCGAGGTGGTGCTGATCACCGGCCTGTCGGGCTGCGGCAAGTCCACGCTGGCGCTCGCCCTGTCCGGGCTGATCCCCTCGCGCGTGCACGGTGAGCTGCGCGGTCAGGTCAGCTTCCGCGGCCAGCCGCTGTCCGGGCTGCGACCGCACGAGGCGTCCCAGCTGGTCGGCATGGTCTTTCAGAATCCGAACCTGCAGCTGATCAACCACACGGTGCAGTCGGAGGTGGCGTTCGGGCCGGAGAACCTCGCGCTTCCCCAGCCGGAGATCGCCGCCAGGGTGAACTGGTGCCTCGAGGTCACCGGCATGGGCGGTCACCGGATGGCCTCGACGGTGACGCTGTCGGGCGGGCAGAAGCAGCGGACCGCGATCGCGGCCACACTGGCCATGCGCCCGCGCATCCTGGTGCTCGACGAGCCGCTGTCCGACCTCGACCCGGTCGGGGCCCAGGAGGTGCTCGGCACGCTGCGCCGGCTCGCCCGGGACGAGGGCACCGGCGTGGTGATCATCGAGCACCGCGTGGACGAGGTGGCGCCCTGGGCCGACCGCGTCGTGCTGATGGACGGCGGCCGGATCGTGCTTGACCAGCCGCCCCGCCAGGCCTGGGCCGACCAGCCGCGCTGGGCCGGGATCGGGGTCGGCGTTCCCGATCTGGTACGGCTCGCGCACGCGCTGCCCGACGCGTTTCCCGGCCCGCTGCCGCTCTCGGTCGACGAGGCGCTCGCCCAGGTCAGGGAGGGCTGGCTCATCCCCGCGCTGGCGCAGGCCGCCAGCGCGCGCGCCCGCTCCCGTTCCGCCCTGGACGGGAACGACGCTGCCGCGGGCCGGTCACCCTCGGGGACGCCGGTGCTGAACTGGGATCACGTCACGGTTGACTTCGACGCCAACCGCGCGGTCGATGACGTGAGCCTGGCCATCGGCGAGGGCGAGTGGGTGGCGATGATCGGGGCGAACGGCTCGGGCAAGAGCACGCTGACCGCGCTCGCGGTCGGCATGGGGCACCCGAGCGCGGGCCAGGTGTACTTCCGCGGCCGCCAGGTGAAGCCGGGCAAGGTCTTTGAGCACGCCGCGCACGTCGCGCTGCTGCTGCAGGCCGCCGACGAGATGCTGTTCGAGGAGACGGTGATCGCCGAGCTGAAGTTCGGCAGCCGGTTCCGCGCGCTGCCGCCTGACCCGGTGCTGACGGTCGAGGAGGCGATCGACTTCTTCGGCTTCCGCGGGCTGGAGAAGACCAACCCGTGGGAGCTGAGCCAGGGCGGCCGCCAGCGGCTGGCGCTCGGCGCGCTGCTGGTCGGCGCTCCCGGCGTGCTGGTGCTCGATGAGCCGACGACGGGACAGGATGCCCAGCGGATGCGGGCGTTCCTCCACCTGCTCGAAGCGGTCAGGGGCCGGACCGGGCTCACGGTGCTGACGGTCACGCACGACATCCGCGGGCTGGCCAGCCGGGCGGCGCGGATCGTCCTCCTCGGCGACGGGCAGGTCCGGCTCGACGGGCCGGCGAGCGAGGTGTTCGCCCGGACCGAGGAACTGCAGCGCTGGGGCGTGATCGCGCCGCCGGTGGCCCGGCTTCAGGTGGAGCTGCTCGGGCCGAAGACGTCCGACGTGCTGCTGTCGGTCGAGGAGCTGGCCGCGGCGGCTCTTTCTTTCCGACAAGCGAGCATCGCCTCCGGCTTGCTCACACACGACGTTCCGGCAGGTACGCCGTGATGTCGTCGCTGTTCGGTCGCACGCTCATCGCGTACCTGATCGTGTTCGCGGTCCCGATGCTGCTGCCGGTGGCGTTCGTCAAGCTCGTGGGGCTGGGCGGGCTGCGCGAGCTGGTCACCTACGAGGCGCGGGACACCCCGCTGCACAAGCTGGACCCGCGGCTGAAGGTCCTGTACCCGATCGGGATGGGCATTCTCAGCATCGTCCTGAACTGGGACTACATGCTGATCGTGTTCGGGCTCACCATCCTGCCCTGGTTCTGGCTCCGCCCGTCCAGGGCGAAGGTCAGGGTGCTGCTGGTCATGGTGATCGGCCCCGCGCTCACCGGGTTCTGGTCGCAGGGCCTGTACTACCTGCCGCCGCCGCCGATCCACTACATCTACCAGTTCCCCTGGACCATCAGCTGGCTGGGCTCGCCGGGCATCACGGGGTACGGCATGGTCTTCGGGCTCCAGCAGTCGGCCCGGGTGCTCGTCACCGTCTCGACCTCGATGCTGATCCTCATCAGCACCGACGTCGGCGACTTCACCTGGGCGTTCGAGCGCTTCCGGATGCCGCCTCAGGTCGGGTTCGCGCTGACCGCCGCGCTGCGCTTCCTGCCCGACATGATCTCCAGGACCATGCTCGTCTTCCGGGCGGTCGAGCTGCGCGGCTACGACCTGTCCCGGCCGCGATGGTTCCAGGTGAACAAGTACTGGAACTACGTACGGCGGATCGGCCGGTGCGTGGTGCTGATCACCGTGCCCTTGCTGGTGGGAAGCCTGCGCGGGACGACCACGATGGCCATGGTCGCGGACGCCAGGGGCTTTGGGGCCAGCCGCAAGCGCGGCTCACTGCGCGAACACCACCTGACCGCCGTGGATATCGGCGGCTACGTGATCCTCGTGGTGCTCGTCGTGACCGCGATCGTCCTCAACCACTTCCACATCGGTGCCCGACCGTACTGAGCAACCACTAGAACCCGCGGTCGACCGGGAAACCGGCCCGCATCGTCCGCCTCCCCACCAGAGCCGAGGAGACCCGATGCGTTACGACGCAGTCCTGTTCGACAACGGAGGAACACTCACCCACCGGACCTCCCCGGTGGCGGCGGTCTGCAGCCTGGCCGCGCGCCTCGGGGTCGAGATCTCCGAGGAAGACGCGGCGCGCTACTGGCGTCGCTCCAAGGAGCACAGCCGCACGCTGATGGCCGAGAAGCGGCAGCGGCGCAACCTGTCCCGGCAAGATCACCGCAGCGCCTACGTCAATGGCTACGGGCCGTTCGAGGAGATCGCGGCGGGCCTGGCGGACCTCATGTACGACGAGTGGAAGACCAACCCGCGCACGATGGTGCCGTACCCCGACACCCCGGCAACGCTCAAGTCGTTCGCCAGCGCGGGCATCCCGATCGGCATCGTCAGCAACACCGGCTGGTCGATCAACGAGGGATACGCCGCGACCGGCCTGGACGGCTTCATCCAGACCTTCGTGCTGTCCTGCGACCTGGGCATCGCCAAGCCCGACCCCGAGCCGTTCCTCACCGCGTGCGAGCGCCTCGGCGTCTCGCCCGAGCGGACGCTCATGGTCGGCAACAACCGCCTCGCCGACTCGGGCTCGATCTGCGTCGGCTGTCACTGCCTGATCCTGCCCCCCGTGCCGCCGGGCGCCACCAGAGGCCTGCGGGCCGCGGCGGACGTCGCCGGCATCAGCTGGGCCGAGTGAACCGGGAAGGACACGGGATGCGTTCGCTTCGCATGAATCGCTCTCGCGCGACACTCGCTGCGGTCGCGCTCGTCGCCGGGCTGGTAGTCCCGGCCACCGCGTACACCGCGGCTGCTGCCGCGCCGGCTAAGGCAGCAGACCGGGTACCCGCCTACAGCCACGTCACGGTGATCATGTTCACCGAGCACGGCTACTCCGACATCCGGCACAACAAGTACGCGCCGACCTTCAACCGGCTCGCGACCGAGTACGGCCTGGCCACCCGGTACTACACGACCTCCGACCCGGACGCGGCCGGCATCATGGCGTTCCTGGCCGGCAACGACTACGGCGTCAACGACGGTTCTCCCTACTGGGACCAGCGGCTGAACAAGCCGAGCCTGCTCAGCCAGCTCAACGCGGCGCACAAATCCTGGAAGGAGTACGTCCAGGACCTGCCGTACGCCGGCTACCTCGGCGACTGCTACCCGACGACCTGCCAGGAGACGGACTCGCTCTACAAGCAGCCGAAGTTCAACCCGGTGCCGGACTTCACCTACGTTGCCGACAACCGCGCGCAGGCACGCAAGATGGTGCCGGCGAGCGAGCTTGCGGTCGACGCGCGGGACGGCCGGCTGCCGGACTTCAGCTTCATCGACGCGAACGAGTGCGCGAACATGCACGGCGGGCCGCCCTGGTGCACGGACAGTCCGGCCAACCTCGGCGAGCCGGACGACAACAAGCTCGTCGCCGACGGCGATGCCTACCTGCGCCAGGTGACGAGCGAGATTATGTCCGGGCCGCAGTGGCGGCACGGCAACAACGCGATCGTGATCACCGCGACCGAGGGCACGACGAGCGCCGGGTGCTGTGACGCGAAGCCGGGCACCGGGCAGGTGTTCACGGTCGTCGTGACCAGCCACGGGCCCCGGCATCTGAAGGACGCGACGCCGTTCAACCACTACTCGCTGCTGGCGACCATCCAGCACGCGTTCGGCCTCGGCTGCCTGCAGTTCAGCTGTGACACCAGGCATGTGGTGCCGATGGCCAGGCTGTTCGGCGCGAAGTCGGACGGGCCGGAGCCGTTCCCGCACTCGGCCGCGGCGGCCGTGACCACTGTCCGCCGGGCGCCGGCCCGCCCTGATCCCGCCGCCCCCGCCGCGGTCTCGCCGTGGCACGTCGTGGCGAGCCCCGACACCGGCCCGAACGACAACGACCTCTGGTCGGTCTCAGGCCGGTCGCCCGACGACATCTGGGCGGTCGGATCCCTGCTGCCGAACGCCAGCGCGACGATCGTCCAGACGCTGGCCCTGCACTACAACGGCTCGAAGTGGGCGCGGGTGGCGACGCCGGACGCCGGGTCACAGGCCAACTCCCTCTACGGCCTCGCGACGCTACCGGACGGCACCGCGTGGGCGACCGGCATCTACACGGAGAGCGCGGGCCGCACCGGCCGCGCCCTGACCGAGCTGTGGAACGGCCGCCGGTGGACCATCGTGCCCGCCGCGAACCCCGGCTCGGCCGACGACATGCTCTACAGCGCGGCCGCGGTCAGCGACTCCGACGTCTGGGCGGTCGGCACCTACGGCGACTCGAACGGGTTCTTCCATCCGCTCATCGAGCACTGGAACGGGCGCCGCTGGACCGCCGAGGGCATCAGAGGGCTGCCCGCCGGCAGCCACGGCATCCTGACCTCGGTGACCTCGGCGGGCAGGTACGAGGTCTGGGCAACGGGTCAGCTCTCCGGCCGCGGCGGCGACCGCCAGGTCGTCCTGCACCTGATCCACGGCTCGTGGGTGATCGCGCCCGAGCCCGCCGTGCGGCAGCGCGGCGCGCCCGCAGACGCGTTCCCGCAGGCAATCGCGCTGTCGGCCGCCGGCCCGTGGGTGGCCGGGCGGGACCGGTCGGGGCACTCGGGCTTCGCCACCGTGGTGGAGGCGCCAGGCTTCGGCCGTCACCTCGTCCACCTGAGCACCCCGAACCCGACACCGCAGGACAACTACCTGTGGGGCATTGCCGCGGTCGACGGCGGCAAAGACGCCTGGGCGGTCGGCGACAGCGTCCCGGTCTCGACCGGGAACGCCGCGTCGCTGACCGAGTTCGGGTCGCAGCGCGGCGGCTGGCGGGTGGTCCCGAGCCCCAACCCCGGCGCGGCGAACGGCAACACGATCCTCGACGGCGTGTTCGCGTTCGCCAGCAACAACGTCTGGGCGGTCGGCACCTACGACGGGCCGGGCGGCATGCGGACGCTGATCATGCACTACACCGGCGGTGCGCTTTAGGGAGATCAGCTCTCAAGAAGGTCTAGACGCTGACGAGTTCAGACCGCCGCTGCAGGTCACGCAGCCGCTCGGCGGTCTGCTCGTCGGCCGGGGTGTAGGTCGTCATCCGCGTGCCGAGGCGCTGGCCGAGCCACAGGTGGGTGTAGTTCAGCCGGAGCAGGCCGACCTCGGGGTGCAGGAACCGCTTGGTGAGGTTCTCCGGGCTCGCCACCTCGTGCCGCTCCCACAGCTCGACGAACTCCGGCGACGCCTCCATCAGCCGGGAGACCAGGCACTTCCAGGCCGGCTCGGCGACGTGCTCCGCCATGGCCGCGCGGTACTCGGCCACCATGCGGCGCGTGCCCTCCTCCCAGTCCAGGGTCGCGGCCCGGCACGAGGCAACGGTGAACATCCGCCACAGCGAGTTGCGTTCCTCGTAGGGCAGGTCTGCGAGCGGGCCCATGAGGCGATCGAAGGCGGCGTTCCAGCCGAGCATGTCGTAACGCGCGTTGCGGACGACCGCCGGATAGGGATCAAGCTGATCGAGCAGCGTCTGGGCGGTCGGCGGGAGCGCCTTGCACTCGGCCAGGCTGCTGCCGTCCGGGACGTCGGCCAGCCGGAACAGGTGGTCGCGCTCGTGCGGATCCAGCAGCAGGGTGCGGGCCACCGCGTCGAGCACCTGCGGTGAGGCGTTGATGTCACGGCCCTGCTCGAGCCAGGTGTACCAGGTCACGCCGACCCCGGCGAGGGTCGCGACCTCCTCGCGCCGCAGGCCCGGAGTGCGGCGCCGGGCCGCCGGTGGCAGGCCAACCTGCTCGGGTGCGATCCGCTCGCGGCGGCTGCGCAGGAACCCGGCCAGCTCCCGGCGCCGGATTGCCTGGTCGCCGCGCCGGTCGCCGGGCTCTGAGTTTTGTCGGTACCCCGTCGTAACGTCGTCATCGGGCGGTCGCACGAGGGTCTGCTCGCTCATGACTACCATCATGCCTTATAACTTATGCGGTTGCCAGGTAGTGCTAGTACCAGTATAACTGGGCTCTAGTACCTGGCTAAGAATCTACGGCATGCTCAAGGCATGCCATCCATTGTGAACACCGCAAGGCCTGCTCAGCTGCCGTCGGAGTCGGCAGAGCCGGTTGAGAACGCGAGCCGGGAGCACCAGGCAGCTGCCCCGGCCGGCCTGACCTCCATCGGACTGACCGTGGTACTGGTCGGCGTCCTGCTGCCCATGCTCGACTTCTTCATCGTCAACGTGGCGCTGCCCACCATCGACGCGGACCTGCACGCGAGCCAGGCCCTGCTGGAACTGGTCGTGTCCGGCTACGCGACCGCGTACGCGCTGCTGCTCGTGCTCGGCGGCCGGCTGGGCGACAGCCTGGGCCGCAAGCGGCTGTTCCTGATCGGCATGGCGGCGTTCACGCTGTCCTCGCTCGCCTGCGGCCTGGCACCGTCGGCGATCGCTCTCGTCGCCGGCCGGATCGCGCAGGGCGCGTCCGCGGCGCTGATGGTGCCACAGGTGCTCGCGACCATTCAGGCCGCGACCACCGGCGACCGGCGGGCCCGTGCGCTGGGCCGCTACGGCGCGACCGGCGGCCTGGCCGCGGTGCTCGGCCAGGTTCTCGGCGGCCTGCTGGTCTCGGCGAACATCGACGGCACGACCTGGCGGCCGATCTTCCTCGTGAACGTGCCGATCGGCCTGGCGGGCCTGGTGCTGGCCAAGCGGTACGTCCCCGACACCCGGCACGGCAACCCGGCGCGCGTCGACACCCTGGGCACCACGCTGCTCGGCGTGACCGTGCTCGCGGTGCTCATCCCGCTGACCGAGGGGAGCTCGCTCCGCTGGCCGGCCTGGACGATCGCGCTCCTCGCCCTCGCGCCGTTCGCCGCGATCGCGTTCGGCGTCGCCCAGATCAGGACCGAGCGCGCCGGCCGGACGCCGCTCGTGCCGCCGTCGCTGCTGCGGCACGCGAGCATGCGCCGCGGCCTGCTACTGGCGCTGCCGTTCTTCGCGGGGTTCGGGGCGTTCATGTTCTGCTACGCCCTGCTGGTCCAGCAGGGCCTGCACGACAGCGCGCTCAAGGCCGGCGTCGGCCTCGTCCCGATGGCGGTAACGTTCCTGATCGCGTCGCTGTCCACCTCGCGGCTGCTCGCGCGCTTCGGCACCCGCGTGCTCGCGGCGGGCGCGTCCCTGCAGGCGGTCGGCCTGGTGGTCCTCGCGCTGACCGTGTACCTCAGCTGGCCCGCGGTCTCCCTGCTGGCGCTGGCGCCGGGCCTGGCAATCGCGGGCTTCGGCCAGGGCCTCGTGATGAGCCCGCTGTTCGGGGTTGTCCTATCCGAGGTGCCGCCGGCCTCAGCGGGTGCCGGAAGCGGCGTGCTGACCACTACCCAGCAGAGCGCTCTGGCGCTCGGGGTCGCGACGCTCGGCAGCCTGTTCCTGGCCCTGTCTTCGGACGGGACCGGCGTGCGGGACGGCTTCGTCGTGGTGCTGGCGATCCAGATCGCGATCGCGATCGTGGTCGCAGCGGCCGCGCGTGGCCTGCCCGGCTGGCGCCGCGCGCAGCCGCTAGCGGCGGAGCTGGCGATCAGCGCACAGCACTGAGGCAGCACAGCGCTAACGCACGGCGCTGAGAATGACGCCCGGCGGCGTGGCCGCCGGGCGTCGCTTTCGGGAGCCTTCCATGGGTGCAAGCGCGGTTAAGGGCAACCCGTCAGTGCGTGCTTAACCCGTCAGTGCGAGGGTGGCGCCGGTCAGGTCCACGATGCGGTGGGAGCCCGCCGCGGCCGGGAACTTGGCCAGGCGGCTCCGGATCCGCGCCTGCGGTCCTTCCGGCCCGGTCAGGATCAGCCCGTCGGCCTCGCTGGCGATGAACTCGTCCCCGACGCGCAGCAGCACCGGCCCGTCCCGGAAGGCCGAGATCGCGGTGCGGCCGGCCGCGATCGCGTCGAAGATCGCGGCCGGCTCGTCTGACTCGGCCGCGATCCACGTCGTTGGCGAGCCGGGCGGCGCGTCTGAGCCCGGCCGGTGCCAGTCACTGCCGCCGACCGGGATCGCGTCCGGATCCCACGCCATCCACCAGCCGAGCGGCGTGGTCCACCGCGTGTCCAGCCAGCTCCAGTGCCAGACCTCGATCAGCGGCGGCCGCCGCTTCATCGGCGCGGCCCAGCTGACCTGGCCCCCGATCGGGTGATTGATCGAGAGCAGGCCGCCGGCCTGCTCGGTGGCCTCGAGCCAGGCATCGGGCGGCTCGCGGAAGTCGATCCAGCCGATCTCGCCTAGCGCGTTGGCGTGCCCGGCCTCGGTCGTTACCTCCTGGCCGGGCAGAAGCGTGATGCCGTGCACCGCGCTGGCCGTCTTGAGCTCGCGGTGGTGGCTCATCGTGTTGTGGTCGGTGATCGCGACGAAGTCAAGCCCGCGGCCGGCCGCGAACCTCGCCAGCTCCGGCACCGTCATCGCGCCGTCGGAATGCACCGTGTGCGTGTGCAGGTCACCGGCGAGCCAGCGCTGACCGTCGGGGGCCGGCAGCAGGCGGGCGGCTGGCCGTTCCGACAGCGGCGGCATCGACTCTGGCGGCGGGCCGGGCGTGAGCTCGCCGGGAGTGGCTGACACCTCGGCCGTCACCGTGTACTCGGCTCCGCCCGCGGGCACCCGGTGCAGGCCGATGATCACCTGCCACGTCCCCGGCTCGAGATCGCCGGGCAGGTATCCGGGCGTCGCGTCCTCGGCGCAGACGACAAACGCCCGGCGCGCGCCGCCCGACCAGCCGCGGAATCCGGCTGGCCCGAGGCACCCGAGATCCATGATCGCGCCGGAGCGCTCGTATTCCAGCTCGACTCGCAGCGCGCAGGCGCCGGGCGGCACGTCGACGGGCAGGTAATGCCAGGGCGAGGTGAAGCGGTCTTCGAGCGTCCAGCGGCCCGTGTGTCGGGTGACGGCCATGCGTCCATCTGATCAGATCCCGGCCCCGACATCGAGCAACCTCAGTATTGACCATCAGAATTCAACATCCGTAGAATTCAACGCACGTTGAAATAGCCGAGCCGAGCGCGGAGGCCCGCCGTGTGGGCGATGATCGTCAAGGAGTTCCGCCAGCTGCGCCGGGATCGGCGAACGCTCGCGATGATGATCGCGATGCCGATCATCCTGCTCGTCGTGCTCGGCTACGCGGCCAGCTTCGACGTGCGCTCGATCCCGGTCGCGGTCGCCGGCCGCGAGGCCGCCGCCGTCAGCTCGGTTCTGCCGAGGCCATTCGACGTCGTGACCGCAGACGCGGTGCAGGGCCGCCAGTGGGCCGAGGACCAGTTGCGCGACGGCCACGCCGCGGTCGCGGTGGTGCTCACCGGCAGCGGGCGGCCGGCGGTGCTCATCGACGGCAGCCAGCTGTTCACAGCCGAGGCAACACTGGCCGCGCTCAGCAAGCTCGGCGGTGCCGGCAGCAGCCTCGGCTCGCTGCACCCGGAGGTAACGATCCTGTACAACCCCGGCCTGTCCACCTCGGACGTGATGATTCCCGGCCTGGCCGGCGTGGTGCTGGTGTTCATCGGCACGATCATCACCAGCCTGGGGGTCGTGCGGGAACGGCAGTCGGGAACGCTGGAGCAGCTGGCCGTGATGCCGCTGCGCCCGCGGGATGTGTTCCTCGGCAAGATCGTGCCGTACTTCGGCGTGGCCGCGGTTGACCTCGCGATCGTGCTGGGCGTCGGGATCGTGATCTTCGGCGTGCCGTTCCGCGGCTCGGCGGCGGTGTTCGCGCTCGGCGCGCTGCTGTTCCTGTTCGTGACGCTCGGCATCGGCGTGCTGATCAGCACGGTCTCGCAGAACCAGGGTCAGGCGATCCAGCTGGCCGTGATGACGATGCTGCCGCAGATACTGCTGTCCGGGCTGATCTTCCCGCTGTCCTCGATCGCGGTCGGCGTCCGCTGGATCTCCTACCTGCTCCCGCTGACGTATTTCAACGAGATCTCCCGCGGCGTGATGCTGCGGGCCGAGCCGATCGGCCCGCTCTGGCAGCCGTTCACGTTCATGGCCGTGCTCGGCCTGGTGATCGTGACGCTGGCGATCCTGCGTTTCCGCCGCTTCCTGGCGCCCGCCCCGGTCCGCCGCCGGCGGGCACCGAGGACAGTACTCGCGAGCGCGAGCGAGCGGGCATGAGCAGCGGGTGGGGCGCGACCGGGGTCCGCGTGGCGTTCGACCGGACGGTCGCGCTCGACGACGTCACGCTGGTCGCGGTGCCCGGCGCTGTCACCGCGGTCGTCGGCGGTGACGGCGCCGGGAAGACGACGCTGCTGCGCTGCCTGGCCGGGGCGCTCGCCCCGCAGGCCGGCGCGGTAACCGGCCCTGGCCGGAAGGCCACCGGCTACTTCCCGGCCGGCTCGGGCACGTACCCGGATCTGACCGTCGCCGAGAACCTCGCCTTCCGCGCGGCCGCCTACCGCCTGCGCGGCGCTGCCATGACGCGGCGGGCCGACGAGCTGGTCGAGCTGGCCGGCCTGACTGCGGCCAGGGACCGGCTGGCCGGGCAGCTGTCGGGCGGCATGCGGCAGAAGCTCGGCGTGATCGCCGCGATGCTGCACCGGCCCGACCTGCTTGTCCTGGACGAGCCGAGCACCGGGGTCGATCCGGTCAGCCGCAGCGGCCTGTGGTGGCTGATCGCGCGCGCGGCCGCCGACGGTGCGGCGGTGGTGCTGGCGACGACCTACCTCGATGACGCCCAGCGCGCCAGCTCGGTCCTCGTGCTTGACGAAGGCAGGCAGCTGGCTGCGGGGACGCCGGAGCAGATCGTGGCGGCGATGCCGGGCTCGGTGGCGACGGTACCGGCCGCGCCGACCGGGCCGGCCGCGCGGCTGGCCTGGCGGCGGGCCGGAAGCTGGCGGGTCTGGAGTCCGTCCCCCAACGCGGCCGCCCCGGCCGCTGACCTGCAGGACGCGGTGACGGTGGCGGCGCTGGAGCGCGAGGTCGAACTGACGGGAGCGGCCGCGCCCGTCAGCGCCCCTGCGATGCCGCCGACGCGTCGCCCGCCCGCCGCCGGCCCGCTGGCCGAGTGCGCTGACGTGACGTGCCGGTTCGGTCACCTGACCGCGGTCCGCGAGGTGAGCATCCAGGTACGGGCGGGCGAGGTTGTCGGCCTGCTCGGCGCCAACGGCGCGGGCAAGACCACGCTGATCCGGACGCTGCTGGGTCTGCAGCGGGCGTCGTCCGGCGACGTCCGCCTGCTGGGCGAGCCGCCCTCGCGGCAGACGAGGAAGCGGATCGGCTACGTGCCGCAGGGCCTCGGCCTGTACGACGACCTGACGCCCGCGGAGAACATGGAGTTCGCCGCCGCCGCGTTCGGCACCGCTCCGGGTTATCTGCCCGAAGACATTGCCAGGCGGCGGGGCGTCCCGGTTGGCGCGCTGCCGCTCGGCCTGCAGCGGCGGACCGCCTTCGCGCAGGCGCTCGCCCACGAGCCGGACCTGCTGATCCTGGACGAGCCGACCTCGGGCGTCGACCCGCTTGGCCGGGCGCGTCTGTGGGACACGATCGCGCTGGCGGCGATGAGCGGCGCGGGCGTGCTGGTGTCTACCCACTACATGGAGGAGGCCAGCGAGTGTGACCGGCTCATCGTCATGGCCGGGGGAGCGGTGGTGGCAGCCGGGACGGTAGCCGAGATCATCGGGGACGCGCAGGTCACGGTCGTCCAGGCCGACGACTGGGCCGCGGCGTTCGACCGGCTGGAGCGGGCCGGGCTGCAGCCCGCGCTCGCCGGGACGAGCCTGCGCGTACCGGGAGCGGCGCCGGATGCCGTGCGGGCGGCGCTCCAGGCCGCTCCGGCCGTGCGGGCTCGCCTGGAGGTGACGGCGGCGAGCCTGGAGGAACGGTTCTTCGAGCTCGCCGCCGGCGACCGGACGCAGGCCGGCACTGTGTCCGAGGCAAGCACTGTGTCCGAGGCAAGCAC
>DAIOWC010000001.1:52263-68076 GCA_036758685.1 Streptosporangiaceae bacterium
GCAAGCACCGCGTGAGCGCCCGCCAGCCGCGCACTGGCCGGAGAGCCGGCGACAGCGGCACGCGCGCCGCGATCCTGGCGGCGGCCAGGCAGGAGTTCGCCGACCGCGGCTACGACGGCGCCACGATCCGCGCGATCGCGGCCGGCGCCGGAGTCGACCCGGCGCTCGTGCATCACTTCTACGGCACCAAGGAGCGGCTGTTCGCCGCCGCGATGCACCTGCCCGTCGTGCCCAGCGAGCAGATCACCGCGGCGCTGACCGCGAAGACGCGGCCGACCGGCCGGAGCACGGGCGAGCACCTCGTCGCCTCGGCGCTTGCGCTCTGGGAGGGGCCCGAGATGCGCGAGCCGTTCGTCGGGCTCCTGCGATCCGCGGTCACCAGCGACCAGGCCGCGGAGATGCTGCGCGAGTTCCTCACCGAGGTCATCCTCGGACCGGTGGCCAGCGTGGCGGGCGACGCCGACCCCGGCAGCGCCGCGTTCCGGGCGTCAATGGTCGCCAGCCAGATGCTCGGCCTCGCGGTCGCGCGATACGTGCTGAAGCTCGGCCCGGTGGCCGCGGCGAGCCAGGAGGAGCTGGTCGCGGCGATCGGCCCGACCATCGACCGGTACCTGCTTGGCAAATTGTGAATGCCCAGCGCTAGCCCGGGTACCAAATGTTGCATTGTCGCGGGCGCGCCATTGCGACGCGGCTTATGCTCCATTCCGGGCAAACGAGTATTAGTGCGGTTGGGTGATCGCAGTGCGGCGTTATGGCCAGGCTGGCGGGCGCGCTGCCCGCGCGAAATTGCGGGCGATCCGGCTCGCCGAGCACAACCTCGCCGACTGGCGGCGCGCCCTCGGACCCGACCATCCGGACGCGCTGGCCGGCCGGGCGGCGCTCGCCAGGGCGTACCGCGAAGCGGGCCGCCTGACCGAGGCGCTCGCGCACTACGACTGCTACGCGGCCGACACCCGGCGCGTGCTCGGGCCCGATCACCGCGACACCCAGGCCGCCGGCATCGAGCTGGCCGTTGCCTACCTGGTCGCCGCCCGCGAGAAGGACGCGGTGGTGCTGATCGAGGAGCAGCTGCCCGAGTGGGAGCGCGTGCTCGGCGCCGACAGCCGGCCTGTACTCGGCGCGCGCATGGCGCTGGCCGTCGGCTACCGGTCGATGGGCCAGCTGGCCGAGGCCATACCGCTCTTCGAGCAGAGCCTCGAGGATTGGCTCCGGCTGGGTGGCGCCGATCGGCAGGGTGCGCTTCTGGCCCGGAACAATCTGGGCGCCGCTTACCGGGACGCCGGACGGCTGGCCGAGGCCATTCCGCTGTTCGAGCGCAATCTGGCCGACGCCCCGCAGGCGCTGGCCGATGATCATCCGCTGCTGGCCGTGATCCGGCTGAAGACGCCGCCCGATTACGGTGCCGCTGCCGAGCGCGGCAGCAAGCCCGCGTCCTGGTTCCCGAACCCGCTGACCGCCTGACCTATCCGGCGGGAGGGAACGCGACCAAGTCGGGTTCGACCCATCCGGCCCTCGCGGTCGCACTGGCGAGGGTCGCCGAGGTGTAGTGCCGGCTGAGCAGCCGTTTGTCGAGCAGCTCGGGATTGCGCGCAGCGAAGACGTCGAAGTCGGCCACCGAGGGATCGGCGTCGATGTGATGGCCGACAATGCGGGTCCACGCCTGTGTCATCGTGGCGTTGTACTTCTGCGGCCTTTGCTCGTAGTCCGTCGCGTGCCTGATCCAGCCGCTGACCCTGATCACCGCGTCGGGCGTGCCGTGCCGGCGAACCGCCAGCCACGCCAGCTGAATGTGCTGGCGGTGGCCGAAGCGCCCGGCGGGCGCGTCGATCTGTTCGAGCAACTCGGTGAACTCGCTCATTGTCCTTCCTCCGGTCGGACCGCCCTGGCCAGCGCGGCGGTCACCGCGAAGAAGCCGGCCAGGTCCCTGGCGCTGACGGGGCGCAGCGCGGACTGCTCGATATCGGCCATGGCGGCCCGGACAGTGGCCGACAGGTGCCGCCCCGAGGGAGTCAGCCTGATCAGCACGCGGCGGCGGTCGCCCCGGTCGACGTCGCGCTCGAGATGGCCGTCGCGCTCAAGCCGGTCCAGCACGCTGGTCAGCGTGCTGGGCTTCGTGCCGGTGGCCGCGGCCAGCTCGCCGACCGTGCGCACGGCGTCGCCGGGGAGGGCGGCCAGCAGGTTCATCTCGGACGGAGCCAGGTTCAGGTGGCTCAGCTTGTCGGCCAGGACGTGCAGCGTTGCGTGGGTGGCCTGCTGCAAGGCGGCCAGCGCGGACTCCCTCGGTCCCTGCGGCGCGGGGTGCATGTGTCCCTCCCATCCTCGGCTCTCGTAAATTACGAAATCGAACATTACCATATCGTAGGGCCGGTCGGGGCAAGCAAGCACTGCGCGGGCGGGGAGTACGGCACGGCCAGCCGGAACGTAACGGGCCGTACGATCGCAGAGTGGACCCAATCCTTGGCGACTGCGCGCTGGACCAGCTTCGTCAGCGCAAGAGCTTCAAGTGGCGGGAGTATCCGGCCGACGTCCTGCCCGCGTTCGTCGCCGAGATGGACTTCGACGTCGCGCCGCAGATCAAGGACGCCATCATCGCCGGACTGCGCCTCGGCGACTGCGGGTACGCGCACAAGGGCGAGCTGGGCGAGGCGTTCGCCGAGTTCGCGGCCGACCGGCTGGGCTGGTCGCCGGATCCGGAGCTGGTGTTCGCGATCCCGGACGTGATGACCGGCATCACCGAGGTCCTCACGGCGGTCACCGCGCCCGGCGCGGGCGTGGTCATTCACCCGCCGGTGTACTCGCCGTTCTTCTTCCGGATCGAGCTGCTCGGCCGGCGCATTGTCGAGGCTCCGCTCGCTGTGACCCCCGATGGCTACGACCTGGACCTCGCGGCGCTCGATGCAGCGCTCGGCCAGCCGGGAGTCGAGGCCTACCTCCTGTGCAGCCCGCATAACCCGCTCGGCCGGGTGTGGCGCCGCGACCAGCTCATGGCCGTCGCGGACTTGTGCGCCCGCCACGGCGTCGCGGTCCTCGTCGACGAGATCCATGCGCCGCTGGTGCTGCCCGGCGCCCGGCACGTGCCGTTCCAGACGCTCGACCACGACGTCGCGCGCGAGGCTATGGTCTTCGGCTCGGCGTCTAAGGGCTGGAACATCCCCGGCCTCAAGTGCGGTGTCGCCGTGGCCGCGACGCCGAAGGCGGCGGCCATGCTGGCAGAGCGCTGGGAAGCCCTGCTCGCATCCAACCTCGGCGTGCTCGCCACCGTTGCTGCGTTGCGAGACGCCCGGCCGTGGCTCGATGCGGTGGTGGCGCAGATCGCCGCCAACAGCGCGATGCTCCTGGATCTGCTCGCCCAGCAGCTGCCGGCCGTCCGGTACCGTCCGCCGCAGGCCAGCTTCCTGGCCTGGCTGGACTGCCGCGCTCTTGGCCTCGGAAACGACCCGGCGGCGGCGTTCCTGGAACGCGGCCGCGTGGCCCTCAGTCCGGGGCCGGACTTCGGCAGCCAGGGCGCGGGCTTTGCCCGGCTGAACATGGGGACATCACCGGAGCTGCTCGCCGAGGTGGTCCGGCGAATGCGGACCGCCCTTTCCTAGGCTAGGTACGGTTCTGGGCCGGCTCGTCGCTCATGCCATGCAGCGGGGTTCTCCGGTGGCGAGCGTTTCATTCCGTTCTAGACGCTGATCGCATGAGTTAAGGGCCGTTTCAGGACATGCGTGCTCGGCGTGGATCACCGGGTTTTCACGTGTCAAGAGTGAATTAATGTTCCATTTCCTGGCCAGTCCATCATTGCGGACATTCGAGCCTGGTCAGGTGCCCCATTACGTGCGAATGTGGAACCGAGTCTCCGCCCAGGCGCAGTACGTGGAGGGGTTTCGATGGGCAGGGATGTCCCCGCCATGATCGTCAGCCAGCAGGACCGGCACGCCTACCGCGAAAAAGTGCGACTCTGCCTGGACGTCTTTGCCCGGATGCTGCGGGAGTCCAAGTTCGACAACGAACCCTCCCAGGTCGGCGTGGAGATCGAGCTGAACCTCGTCGATGACGACTGCCAGCCCGCGATGACAAGCACGAAGGTCCTCGACGCGATCGCCGACCCGAACTGGGCCTCCGAACTCGGCCGGTTCAACCTGGAAATCAACGTCCCGCCCCGCCGGCTCGGCGGCCAGTCGCTCGGCGAGCTCGAGACCGCGGTCGTGGACGAGCTGGCGCATGCCGCCGAACGAGCCAAGGTCACCGGCAGCCGGCTGGTCATGATCGGCATTCTGCCGACGGTCCGCCAGCACGACGTCACCGACGCCGCGATGTCGGCGAACCCCAGGTACCGGCTGCTGAACGACCAGATGATCGCCGCTCGCGGCGAGGACATGCGGATCAACATCGACGGGCCGGAGCGGCTGCTGACGCACGTCGACACGATCATGCCGGAGGCCTGCTGCACGAGCGTGCAGTTTCACCTGCAGGTGAGCCCGGAGTCGTTCTCGAACTACTGGAATGCCGCCCAGGCGGTGGCCGGCATTCAGGTGGCACTGGCCGCGAATTCCCCGTTCCTATTCGGCCGGGAGCTTTGGCGCGAAACCCGGATCCCGTTGTTCGAGCAGGTGACGGACACCCGGCCGGAGGAGCTGAAGCTGCAGGGCGTGCGGCCGCGGGTGTGGTTCGGGGAGCGCTGGATCACGTCAGTTTTCGACCTTTTCGAGGAGAATCTGCGGTATTTCCCCGCGCTCCTGCCGCTGCGCGAGGACGAGGACCCGGAGGTCGCGCTGGACAGCGGCGAGGCGCCGCAGCTCGCCGAGCTCACCCTGCACAACGGCACCGTGTACCGCTGGAACCGCCCCGTCTACGCCGTGGTGGACGGGCGGCCGCACCTGCGAGTAGAGAACCGGGTCCTGCCTGCCGGGCCGACAGTGGCCGACGTGCTCGCGAACGCGGCGTTCTACTACGGCGTCGTCCGGGCCCTGGCCGAGACCGAGCGGCCGGTCTGGACGCGCATGTCGTTCACGGCGGCTGCCGACAACCTCGTTCAGGGCGCGCGCCACGGCATCGACGCCCGCGTGTACTGGCCGGGCATGGGCGAGACCCCCGTCACCGAGCTGGTGCTGCGCCGGCTCTTGCCGCTGGCGATGGACGGGCTGCAGCAGTGGGGCGTCAGCGCGAGCGACTCCGACCGCCTGCTCGGCATCATCGAGCAGCGCTGCCTGTCCGGCCGCACCGGCGCGAGCTGGCAGGTAGAGAGCGTGCACAGCCTCGATCGGGGCGACGTGGACCGGCGCTCGGCCCTGCGCCGGATGACCCGCGGATATATCGAGCGAATGGCAACAAATACTCCCGTCCACTCCTGGCCCGCCCTTTAGCCGTCCGACGAGTGGGGATACCTCCACGAAGATCGTCGGCGGTGCTGGCGGCACGGACGGGGGGATGGGTGATGACGGCCCGAACATCTGGTGACGGACTCGAGCAAGGTCGGTCAGGCCGCACGATAACCCTGGATACCACGCTGGCCCGGAAGGCCGGGGCGGAGCTCCTGGGCACGGCGCTGCTGGTCTTCTTCGGCGCCGGCGTGGCGACCGTCACCTTCGGCTTCCGTGCGTTCGGCGGCAGCATCGCCGCCGGCGTACTCACTACCGGGCTCGCGTTCGCGCTCGTCCTGATCGGACTCATAGCCCTGTTCGGCACCGTCTCTGGATGTCACGTGAACCCGGCGGTCACTCTCGGCGCCTACCTGACCCGGCAGATCGAGCTGGTGGACGCGGTCGCTTACTGGATCGCGCAGGTCATCGGCTCCATCCTTGGGGCACTGCTCCTGCTCTGGGTGATGCACACGTCGCCCGCCTACATCAAATCCGTGATCGGCCTCGGCACCAACGGCTACGGCAGCGAGTCGCTGCTGCGGGTGTCAGCCGGCGGGGCGTTCCTGACCGAGATCATCATCACCACGGTGTTCGTGATGATCGTGCTCCACGTGTTCCGCAAGGGGGCAATTGTTCCCGTGCCGGGGGTAGTGGTGGGCTTCTCGCTCGGCCTCATGAACATCATGGCCATCCCGATCGACGGAGCATCGGTCAATCCCGCGCGCAGCCTGGGCCCGGCGGTAGTCAGGGGCGGCCAGCCGCTGAGCCAGCTATGGGTGTTCCTGCTCGCGCCGCTGATCGGCGCAGTGCTCGCGGCTGGCCTGTACCTGCTCTTCCACCCGGCGCCCGACGGTGCTTCGGCCGAGGAGGGCCAGGACTCGGCGCAGCCCGAGCCCGGTGCTGCCCGCGAGTTATTGGCGCTTTGGCCGCTGGCCGCGGCGGTGAGACGATCGCCAGGTGACTGCTAGCGAGAACCCGCCGCCGGAAACTCAACTGCGCCTCGGCACGCCGAAGGGCCGCTGGGTTCTGGCGGCATGTGTTCTCGGCTCGAGCATGGCGTTGCTGGACTCCACCGTGGTCAACGTGGCGCTGCCCACGATCGGCAGGCACCTGAACGCCTCGCTCGGGGACCTGCAGTGGACGGTCACCGCCTACACGCTCACGCTGGCGGGCCTGATCCTGGTCGGCGGGTCACTCGGTGACCGGCTGGGGCGGCGGCGGATCTTCGTCATCGGCGTTGTGTGGTTCGCGCTGGCATCGGCCCTGTGCGGTTCAGCCCCGAACATCGACGTCCTCATCGGCGCGCGGGTACTGCAGGGCGTCGGCGGCGCCCTGCTGACGCCGGGCTCGCTGGCGATCATCCAGGCCACGTTCCATCCCGACGACCGGCCGCGCGCCGTCGGAGCCTGGTCGGGCCTTGGCGGCGTCGCGTCGGCGATCGGCCCGGTGCTCGGCGGGTGGCTCGTGCAGGTGGCCGGCTGGCGCTGGGTCTTCCTTCTGAACCTGCCCCTGGCGGCGGCTGTCGTCCTCGTCTCCATCAGGCACGTGCCCGAGACCAGGGACAGCTCGGCGACCGGCCGGTTCGATGTCGCTGGCGCCGCGCTCGCCGCGCTCGGCCTCGGCGGGATCACCTACTGGCTGATCGAGGCGCCCGAGCAGCCGGGCTCGGCGGCGCCGCTCGTTGCCGGCGTGATCGGCGTCGCGGCCTTCGCCGGCTTCCTGGTCACCGAGCACCGCCGCACGCACAACCGGCGCGTCCCGGCGATGATGCCCCTGGACGTCTTCGGGAACCGGCAGTTCAGCGTCATCAACGCGATCACGTTCCTGGTCTACGGCGCGTTCGGCGGGCTGCTATTCCTGCTGGTGCTCCAGCTCCAGGTGGTGGCGGGATTCTCGCCGCTGGCGGCTGGCTCGGCCCTGCTGCCGGTCACGCTGCTCATGCTGACGCTGTCGGCCCGGTCGGGGGCACTCGCGCAGCGAGTCGGCCCGCGCTGGCTGCTGACGGTCGGCCTCTCCGCGTGCGCGATCGGCATGGCGCTGATGTCCAGGATCGGACTGCACGCCAGCTACCTGACCGACGTGCTGCCGGCCGTGGTGGTCTTCGGCTGCGGCCTGACGCTGACCGTCGCCCCGCTGACGGCGACGGTCCTGGCGAGCGCCGATGTCCGGCACGCGGGAGTGGCGAGCGGGGTCAACAACGCCGTCGCCAGGGCGGCGGGCCTCGTGGCCGTCGCGGCGCTGCCGGCCGCGGTTGGCCTCGGCGCCGCGAGCTATCACATCCCGTCCGAGTTCAGCCACGGCTTCATGCTGGCGACCATCATCTGCGCGGTCCTCCTGGTGGCCGCGGCGCTGCTCGCGGCGCTGCTGATCAACAACAACGTGCTGCGGCCCGACGGCGTGCAGCACGCGGCGCCCGAGTGCCTGACGAACTGCACGGTCGGAGCGCCGCCGCTGGAGCCGGCCCACCCCGAAGCGGCGCTCGCTGTCGGGGGCGACCCGAAGGACCCCCAGCCCTAGTTGTCGAGCCCGAGGGTGAAGGTGGGCTTAGGCGAGGTATCCGGCAGCTTGTGCTCGTCGGACAGCCGCCGCACCGCCGTGCCCGTCGCCAGGAACTCGGTCGCGTGCTCACCCCAGACGTGGTTCTTGACGTCGACGGTGACGCCGACGATGCCGGACGCCTGCGCCTGCGCGGCCTCGGCCTGCATGCGGGTCAGGGCCAGCTCGCGCGCCTCGTAGACGCCCTGGGTGAACTGCATCATCTCCTGGTTCTGGCCGGCCTGGCGCAGCGCCTGCATCGCGCTCTGATGGGCGACGTGGTAAACGCAGGTGCCGAGCACGAATGCGACCGGCACCGCGCCCGCGGCCAGCAGCCGGAAGAAGTCCTGGGCCGACAGGTCCGAGGTGAACGCGCGGCCATCGGGAGCCCGGTGCGCCCCGTGGCCGGACAGGTGGCGCACGGCCGTGCCGGTCGCGACGAACTCCAGGCAGCTCTGGCCCCAGGCGTACATCTGCATCCTGAGCTGCACGCCGACGATCCCGTCGGCGGCGAGGTGATCGGCCTCGGCGCGCATCCTGGCCATGGCCAGCTCCCTGGCGCTGTACATCGCCTGGGTGAGCACCTGGAGTTCCTGGTTCTGGCTCCAGCGGCCGACCTGCAGGCCCACGTGGTAGATCGAGGAGCCGACGACGAATCCGAGCGGCTCGAACCCGGCCTCGCCGAGCAGGACGTACTCGGATACCGACAGGTCCGAGGTGAAGACACCGGTGTCGTCCGCGCCCGCGGTGTGCGCGAGCCGCGTGTCGGCGGCTTCGGGCTCCCAGGCAGCGGTCTGGCCGGCGGGCTGGTTGGAGAAGAGTGGCATGATCGCAGCCTACTGCGACCGGGTTTCGCGTACTTCGATGGCAAGGCCCGGCAGGCGCTGGCTGGCCTGGGCGTACATCTCGTAGGCCTTGAGGTCGGCCGGGGTGAGCGGCGGCGGCGCCAGGCTCCGCGGCCAGAGGCGCCGGGTTCGCACGACGTCGAACTCGATCACGTACAGGGTGATCTGCGCCTGCAGGTAGAGCCAGGCCAGCAGGCCGAGCACGATGCCGAAGGCCCCGTAGGCGGAGTTGTGCGCGAGCTGGTGGCTGACGAAGTAGCCGCCGATTACCTGCAGGATCTGCCAGACGATCGCCGCCAGGATCGCGCTGAGCCGCAGGTCCCTGGTCGGTATCTCGGCCGCCGTGGCGATCCGGAACCCGAGCCAGAACAGCCCGACGTTCAGCACGAGCGCGATGGCGATCGCGGCGATCCGGCTGCCAATCCCGCCGAGGTGGCCGCTGCCGCCCGCCACGCTCGACAGGGTGATCGTGATGATCTCGCCCGGCCCGACGACCAGGATCAGGCCGAGGCTGCGCAGGAGCGACCAGGGAAAGCTCGGCCGGCGGTACTGCGGCACGGCCCAGACGCTGTTCATCGCGTTCTGCATGGCGTTAGCGATGCCGCGCGCGCCGTACAGGGTGAGGACCAGGCCGATGACGAGCGCGATGCCGGTAGCGGTCAGCCCGTGCACGCTGCTCTTCAGCTGGTCGCCGACGCCGGGATACTGGCTCAGGGCCGAGTTGAGCAACTGCTGGCGCAGCTTCTCGTTGTTGCGCACGACCAGGTCGAGCACCGTCACCAGCACCAGCAGGAGCGGAAAGATCGAGGCGAACGCGTAATAAGCGATCAGAGCGGCCAGATTGCCCGCCTGATCGTCGCCGAACTTCTTCACCGTGCCGAACGCGATCGCCGGCACCCGGTGGCCCTGCTGCAGCCGGTCGGCCCGGTCCCTCAGCTGCTCGATACGGCTCATGACAGGGCCTTACTACCCGGCGCCGGGCCGGCTAGGCGTGGGACGCCAGCGCGCCGAGCACCTCAGCGGCCACCCGCTCGCCCGACCGGATCGCGCCCTCCATGTAGCCGGCCCACTCGGGCGCGGTCTCGGTGCCGGCCCAGTGGATCGGGCCGGCCGGCTCCCGCAGCGCGCGACCGTAACGTGTCCAGATATTCGGCCCGAAGAGCGTGCCGTAACAGCCGCCGCTCCATTTCTCCTGCTGCCAGTCCCGCTCCAGGTACTGCTCGGGCTGGGCGGCTCGCGGCCCGAAGTACCTGACCAGCGAGTCGATGACCGCGCCCCGCCTGACCGCGAGCGGCTCGCGGCCGAGCCGGCGCGCCTCATCACCCTCCAGGAACGCCAGCAGGACGCCCGGCGAGCCATCGGGCGGCGAGTTGTCGAACACCACCCGCGAGCCCTCGCCGTCGCCGGTCGCCTGGCCGCACAGGCCCGCCTTGCGCCAGAACGGCTCGTCGTAGATGACCTGGCACTTGATGACCGAGCCCATCGGCGCGCGCTGGGTCAGCTGCTCCCGCCCGGACGGCAGGGCGGGCGCGTAGTCGATGCGGCCGGCCAGCAGGGGCGGCGTCGTCACGACGATCTGGCGGCCATCGAACTGCCCCGCCGGGGTCGTCGCGGTCACCTTGTCGCCGGCCACCTCGATCCGGGTGACCGGTGCTTCCAGCTGCACGACATCACCAAGCGCGGCGGCGAGCTTGTCGGCGATCAGCGCGGAGCCGCCGACGAAGCGGTCCTGCTGCGCTCCGCCGGTCGTGTCGATCAGCCGCTGGAACGAGCCACCCGAATGCGAATAGAACAGGACGTGCAGCATCGACAGGTCACCCGGCTCGGCGGCGAACACAGCCTCGGCCCCGAGTGCCAGCAGGTTCCTGGCGCTCCGGCTGACGGTGTTCCGGCGAATCCACGACTCGAACGTCTGGCCGTCGAGCTTCGCGGCGCCCTTAGCCGTCCACGGCGCGACGGTCGGTACCTTCTTCGCCAGCGACTCCAGCCGGGTCTGGGCCCGCCCGATGTCGACGAGCACGACCGGGTTGAGATGCGGGATCGCGCCGGTGTAGGTGCCACGCTTGCCGTTGAAGTGCAGCACCTTCCGGCCCGTGTCGTAGGTGGGGAACGTCGCGATCTCCAGGCTCTTGGCCAGCTCGTACAGCTTGTCCTGGGTCGGGCCGGCCCACTGGCCGCCCATCTCGACGATCTTCCCGTCCCCGATGTCCTCGTTCACGATCCGGCCGCCGACCCGGTCCCGTGCCTCCAGGACCAGGACCGACTGGCCCGCGGCCGCCAGGTCGCGCGCGGCGATCAGCCCGGCCAGGCCAGCGCCCACCATCAGGACATCAGCCGATTGCGCCATCTATCCATCCTTCTGCTGGAGTTTGCGCCGGCCGCCAGGCGGGCAGCGCGCCGACGTAGGCGTCCGCCCGCGGGTCAGCCGGGCAACTCACCTGATCCCCTCTCGTCGCCTGGCAGCCTACGATGGCCCGATGCCTGATCAGAAACCGCCACGGGTCGATGGCAGCGAGCGGGAGACCCTCATGGCGCTGCTGCGCTACCAGCGGGATTCGCTCCTGCGGAAGCTCGCCGGCATCAGCGAGGACGATTCCCGCCTGGCCCTGGTCGGTACCGGAACGACGCTCGCATGGCTGGTCCGGCACATGACGCGCGCGGAGACGCAGTGGATGGTGGTCAGGTTCGCCGGGCACGAGCCGGTGCCCGCCGGAGACACTGTGCCTCCTGGAGGCATTGTGCTGCCCGATGACGCCGTGCAGCCATCCGACACGGTGGCGTCGCTCAGCGCGGGCTACCGGGCCGCGTGGGCGATGACCGATGCCATCGTCGCCGACAGCGATCTGGACGAGCCCTGCCGGGGCAACGAGGGCGACACTCCGGTCCGGCTGCGCTGGGTGCTGATGCATCTGCTCGAGGAGACCGCCAGGCATGCCGGGCACGCTGACATCCTGCGTGAGCTCATCGATGGCAGCACCGGGCGCTAGCCAGGGCCGGGGTAGGGTCGGGAGCTGGGCCGTAGCCGCACCTGAAGGGCAGCGAGACAGTGCTTTCGCTAGTGATACCGAAGGGCTCGCTCGAGCGCGCCACGCTGGAGCTGTTCGACGCCGCGGACCTGACCGTGCGGCGGTCATCGGACCGCGACTTTCACGCGATGATCGACGACCCGCGGATTGACCGGGTGCGCTTCCTGCGGCCGCAGGAGATCCCGACCTACGTGGAGCAGGGCCTGTTCGACTTCGGGATCACCGGGCGGGACTGGATCACCGAGACCGGCGCGGACGTGGCGTCGCTCGGCGAACTGCAGTACTCCAAGGCGACCACCGACCCGGTGCGGGTCGTGCTGGCCGTGCCCGCCACCGTGTCCTGGCAGTCGGTCGAGGACCTGCCCGAGGGCGTGCGGATCTCCACCGAGCTGCCGTCACTGACGCGGCGGTACCTGGAGGCGCACGGGGTGAAGGCGGTGGTGATCCCGTCCTACGGGGCCACCGAGGCCAAGGTGCCCGACATCGTGGACGCGATCGTGGACCTGACCGAGACCGGCACCTCGCTGAAGCGCAACGGGCTGCGGATCCTGGACACGCTGCTGACCAGCTACACCGAGCTGATAGCCAACTCGGCCGCGTACGCGGACCCGGTCAAGCGGGACGCGATGGAGGACATCGCGCTGCTGCTGCGCGGGGCGATCCGCGCCCGCGGCAACGTGCTGCTGAAGCTGAACGTGCCCGCCGGTCATCTGGCCGCCGTGACCGCCATCCTGCCCGCGATGTCATCGCCGACGATCACGTCGCTGGCCCGCAGCGACATGAACGCGGTGGAGGCGGTGGTGCCCAAACGGGGCGTCAATACCCTGATCCCGGCGCTGAAGTCCGCGGGCGCACAGGACATTCTGGAGATACCGATCTCCAAGATCGTCGAGTAGCGGCCGCAGTTAGGCTATACGGGTGCTAGCGCGAATAGACCTGCGCGGAAAGGTGCTCGCCCGGTGGTCGGCCGCCGAGCTGGCGGCCATGCTGCCGCGCGCCGCGCTGGACGTCACCGCTGCGGCCGAGGCCGTCCGGCCGATCTGCGAGGACGTGCGCACGCGCGGCGCCGCGGCGGTCAGGGAATATACGGCCAGGTTCGACGGGGTTGAGCTTGACGCCACCCGCGTGCCGGCGGCGGCCCTGACCGACGCTCTGGCGGAGCTCGACCCGGGGGTCCGGGCGGCGCTGACGGAAGCGGCGCGCCGGGCCAAGATGGTTCATCGCGCCCAGCTGCCGGCCGAGACCTGGACCGCGGTGGCCGCCGGATCGACCGTCACCGAGCGGTACCTGCCGGTTGACCGCGCGGGCGTCTACGTGCCGGGCGGGCTGGTCGCCTACCCGTCGTCGGTGCTCATGAACGTCATCCCGGCCCAGACCGCCGGAGTACCGGAGATCGCGGTCGCGTCGCCGCCGCAGCCGCAGTTCGGCGGACTGCCGCATCCGGCGATCCTGGCCGCGTGCGAGCTGCTCGGGATCAGCGAGGTCCACGCCGTGGGCGGAGCGCAGGCGATCGCGATGCTCGGCTACGGGACCGGCGAATGCGCGCCGGTCGACATCATCACCGGACCCGGCAACGTCTACGTCGCGGCGGCCAAGCGGCTACTGCGCGAGCGGGTGGCGATCGACGCGGAGGCCGGGCCGACCGAGATCGCCATCATCGCCGATGACGGCGCCGACGCCAGCTTCATCGCCGCCGACCTCGTCGCGCAGGCCGAGCACGATCCGCTCGCCGCCTGCCTGCTCATCAGCACGAGCGCGGCCCTGGCCGACCGGGTCGAGCCCGAGCTGGAGAAGGCCGTCGCCCAGGCGCGGCACTCCGGGCGCGTCGCGGAAGCGCTGGCCGGCCAGTCCGCCTGCGTGATCGTCGGTGACATCGACTCGGCCGTGGCGGTGGCCGACGCGTGGGCGCCCGAGCACCTGGAGATCCAGGCCGCGGACGCGGCGATACTGGCCCGGCGCGTCCGGAACGCGGGCGCCATCTTCGTCGGGCCGTGGGCGCCGGTCTCGCTGGGCGACTACCTGGCCGGATCCAATCACGTGCTGCCGACCGGCGGCACCGCGCGCTATACCGGAGGGCTGTCGGTGCTCACGTTCCTGCGGTGCGTGCACGTGGTCGAGTGCGACGAAGCGGCGCTGGCCGAGGCCGCCCCGTACATCGACGCGCTCGGCGGCGCCGAGGACCTCGCCGCTCACGTCCAGGCCGTCCGGGTGCGCGTCGGCGGGGCCGGGGCGCGGAAGTGACTGTGCCGCAAACACCAGGGCCGCAAACCCCAGGGCCGCAAACCCCAGGGCCGCAAACACCAGGGCCGCAAACAACGGCGCTGCCGGTCCGGCCGGACCTGGCCGACCGCCGTCCCTACGGCGCGCCTCAGCTCGACGTGCCGGTCCGGCTCAACACCAACGAGAACCCGTACCCGCCATCACCCGCGCTCGCCGCCGACATCGCGCAGGCCGTGGCCGGCGTCGCCGCCGGCCTGAACCGCTATCCCGACCGGGACGCGCTGGCCTTGCGCGGCGCGCTTGCCGGCTACCTCGGCCACGGGCTGACGGCCGCGGAGACCTGGGCCGCCAACGGCTCGAACGAGGTCATCCAGCAGCTGCTCCAGGTCTTCGGCGGTCCCGGCCGCACCGCGCTCGGCTTCGAGCCGTCGTACTCGATGCACCCGCTCATCTCCAGGGTCACGGCGACCGGCTGGGTGGCGGCGCAGCGCGGCGCCGACTTCGGCCTCGACGAACGTGACGCGGTGGCCGCAATCCGCCGGCACCTGCCCGACATCGTGTTCATCACCTCGCCCAACAATCCCACCGGAGCCGCGCTGCCCCTGGCCACGATCGAGGCGATCTGCGCCGCCGCGCCCGGCATCGTGATCATCGACGAGGCCTACGCCGAGTTCAACCGCGACCCGGCCGGCACCGCGCTCACCCTCCTGCCGCGTTACCCGAGGGTGGTCGTGCTGCGGACGATGTCCAAGGCATTCGCGCTGGCGGGCGGCCGCATCGGGTACATGGCGGCCAGCCCCGCGGTGGTCCAGGCCATGCAGCTGGTGCGGCTGCCGTATCACCTGTCCGCGGCGACCCAGGCGGTCGCGCTGGCGGCACTGCGGCACACCGGCGAGCTGCTGTCGCGCGTCGAGCTGATCCGCGCCGAGCGCGACGCGCTGGTGACGTGGCTGCGCGGCACTGGCCTTGCGGCCGCCGACTCCGACGCCAACTTCGTGCTGTTCGGCACGTTCGCCGACAGCCACGCCGTCTGGCAGTCGCTGCTCGACCAGGGGGTCCTGATCCGCGAGCTCGGCCCGCCGGGATGGCTGCGGGTCAGCATCGGGACGGCAGCGGAGATGGGGGCATTCCGCGACGCCATGACCGCGGCCCTGCAGGCCAGTCCGATCCTGACGGGAACGGGGGCTACGCCGTGAACTCAGCGAGATCCGCGCGAGTCGAACGGGCGACGGCGGAGACCAAGGTCGTGGTTGATCTCGTCATTGACGGCGGGGGACATGTGCAGGCCGAGACCGGCGTTCCTTTCTTCGATCACATGCTGGGGCAGCTCGGCCGGCACGGTGGCCTGGACCTGACCGTCGAGGCCCGCGGTGACATCGAGGTCGACGCTCACCACACGGTCGAGGACACCGCGCTCGCGCTCGGCGCGGGGCTGCGCGAGGCGCTCGGCGACAAGGCCGGCATCCAGCGGTTCGGGGACGCGCTGGTCCCGCTCGACGAGACGCTCGTGCGGGCCGCGGTCGACCTGTCGGGCCGGCCCTACGTCGTGCACACCGAGCCGGACGGCATGGCGCCGCTGATCGGCACCTACGACACGACGCTGACCCGGCACTTCTTCGAGTCGCTCGCGTTCGCCGCCGGTATCTGCGTCCACGTGGACGTGCTGCGCGGCCGCAACCCGCACCACATCGTCGAGGCCCAGTTCAAGGCCTTCGCGCGAGCGCTGCGGACCGCGGCCGCGCCTGACCCCAGGGCCGGCGGGGCGATCCCGAGCACCAAGGGCGTGCTGTAGCCGCTGTGCTGCAAACGGCTGTGCTGCAAACGGCTGTGCTGCAAACGGCT
>DAIOWC010000001.1:68176-87870 GCA_036758685.1 Streptosporangiaceae bacterium
TGTAGCCGCTGTGCTGCAAACGGCTGTGCTGCAAACGGCTGTGCTGCAAACGGCTCAGCCGTTGATGCGCGACATGTCGGGGTAGCGGTCGCCCACTGCCGTCCCGGCGCTGGCCAGCTCGCCGAGCTCTTCCTCGCTGAGCTCGATGTCGGTGGCGGCGGCGTTCTCCTCCAGGTACCGGCGGCGCTTCGTGCCGGGGATCGGCACGATGTCCCGGCCCTGGTGCAGTACCCACGCGAGCGCGACCTGGGCGGGAGTCACGCCCTTGGCCGCGGCGACGGCCTCGATCCGGTCGACGATCGCGAGGTTGGCGGCGAGGTTGGCATCGGACAGCCGGGGCTGATGGCGCCGGAAGTCGTCGGCGGCGAGGCTGTCGACCGAGCGGAAGGATCCGGTGAGGAATCCCCGGCCGAGCGGGCTGTAGGCAACGAAGCCGATGCCAAGCTCGCGCAGGGCCGGCAGGATCTCCTGCTCCGGATCCCTGGCCCAGATCGAGTACTCGGTCTGCAGCGCGGAGATCGGGTGCACCGCGTGCGCCCTCCTGATGGTCTGCGGGCCCGCCTCGGACAACCCGAGGAACCTGACCTTGCCCTCGCTGACCAGCTCGCTCATGGCCCCGACGGTCTCCTCGATGGGCGTGTCCGGGTCGACGCGGTGCTGGTAATAGAGGTCAATGTGGTCGACGCCGAGGCGCCGGAGCGAGTTGGTGCAGGACTGCCGCACGTACTCCGGCCGGCCGTTCACGCCGCGGGCGGCCGGGTTGGCCGGGTCGCGCACGATGCCGAACTTGGTCGCCAGCACGACCTCGTCGCGCCGCCCGCTGATGGCCTTGCCGACGAGCTCCTCGTTCGCGAACGGCCCGTAGATGTCGGCGGTGTCCAGGAACCTCACGCCGAGGTCGAGCGCCCGGTGGATGGTGGCGATCGACTCCTGCTCGTCGCCCGGCCCGTAGAACTCCGACATCCCCATGCAGCCCAGACCCTGACGGGAGACTACGAGGCCCTGGCCGCCGAGCGCGGTCGCCTGCATCATGCTGAGATCCTCTCGGGTTGGCAGTCAGGCTTCCACGCTACGAGTTAGAGCGTGCTCTAAGTCAAAATGATCAGGGGTGCGGGCCAGAAACCGGCACGCGCGGCGGTCGTCCCGCACCCGAGTGCCGACGTTTGCGTGCTGAGTACGAATAGTTCGTACTAGCGACACAAACGTTCATCCTGGCAGCGGGTCCGTACGGTATGAGCGTTTAAGCTACTTGACGGTATTCATGTCATTGCCGGACAATTAGTCCGCCCACTTTACTCAACGGTAGCTTGCGGAGACCGACCGAGGTCCACCGCGACGCCCGAGTGATTTTGCCCTGGCGCCACGAGTTTGCCGCGGCCCTCCGCGCTTCCAGCTGGAGGTGTCAATGCACCGTGGCATTGCTCGGCTCATCCCCACGAAGCGGCGCCAGGTAGCCCGGAAGGCTTTCCTGTTACTCGGCGCATTCGGCCTCGTCGGCGGCCTCGCCGTCGCCCAGGCCGCCCCGTCCCTGGCGACGCCGCTGTCCGGCTCCACGTCGAGCTGTAGTTACAGCAACGCGACGACGCCATCCAACTCCGCCGCCGTGCTCGACGTGACCCCGGGATCGACGATCGCGATCTCGTGCGCAGCGGGCAGCCTGCCCGCCAGCTCGACGATGGTGATCGTCGAGGCGAGCGGCCTGGCCGGGATCGTCAGCCCGTCGGGCGATGAGATCAGCGACATCGACCTCGGCGCGTTCGCGCTGGCGAGCACCGGCGCCGACGGAAGCCTGACGGATACCTTCACTGTGCCGGCGGCGTTCTCGGCGTCGGACACGAACGCTGCGTGCCCGCCGACCCAGGCACAGATCAACGTCGGACTGACCTGCGACCTTGTCCTGATCTCGCTGTCCGGTCTGACTCCGGAGAACGAGGCCATGCTCGTCTACCAGGGTCAGGGTCATCCGAACCGGCCGACTCTGCGGGCCAGCGTCAGCATCCACCGCGGTCTGAAGACGATCACGTTCAGCGACGCGCCCGGCGCGTGTCCGACGCCGGCCACTGCCACCAGCCATTGCTGGTGGGGCGCCGCCACGACCGGATCGCCCAACTCCTCGTTCTCGGGGATACCCGCGCCCGAGGCGCTGGTGAACTGGCGGAGGCTGTCGGGAACGCTCGCGGTCAGCCCGGCGGTGTACTGCCAGAGCGGCGCCACCGCGGCCGTGTGCGCTGACGTGCCGGTCGGCACGGTCGTCTCGCCCGCGCTGAGCGGGTCGGTCACCACCCGCCGCGGCTTCGGGTCGTTCCTCCTCGTCGAGGAGCCCAACGCCACCCCCTATCGCGGGAACGGCTTCCTGCCGGACCTCATCTCCGGCACCCGCAATGTCTCGGCGATTACCTTCGCGCCCTTCTTCCATCATTAGGATCCCGACTGAGCGGGCCCGCCGGAGCGCTGAGCATCCGGCGGGCCCTCGCGCTGGAGGGACGGGCTCATGGTGTTACTGCGGGAGCACACAGCGACCGAGTACTGGGCGGACCACAGTGTTCTTGTCCTCCGCGACCAGGGCGGCGGCGACTACGAGGTCGAGGAACTGCTCGGCGAGAGTGCCACCGGCGCTCAGCCGGGCGGGACGATCGCCACCGCCGGGGCGGGCTGGCTCTGGGCGAACGCGAGCGGCCAGGACGCCGACCATGAGGTCAGGCTTGAGGCGCACGACAGCGAACCGCCCGACGACGCGGCCGACTGGGACGACGTGATGGAGACGCCGTACCTCAGTCCTGGCGGCAGCGTCGCCCCGGCCGCGCTGCTCGGGGGTGACTACGAGGAGCACACCCTGACGCTCGGGCCGCCGGGACGCTATCGAGTCCGCGTGAGCTGCCGCCGCCAGGCCGGCCGGCCGCCGACTGACGAGACCCCGCCGGGCGACACGTGGCGCCTGCAGTTCTGGCCGGCCGCAGGTGACCGCGAGCCGCCGTGCTGGCTCGCCCGCAGCGTCCCGGCGGTCACCGAGTGGGAGCCGGAATGGGCCTCCGACTTCGCGCTCGACCGCGCCGTCCGCAGTGTTCTGGACGCGGCGCGGATCGTGGCGGGCGATCAGCCCGGCGCTATGTCCGCGGCGCAGATCGCAGCCGCCCGGGCGGCGGATATCAACGGCGACGACGTGCGTCCCGAGGCGGGGCTCTGGCCGCCGCTGCCGCCCCCGCCGCTCACCTCCGGCCATCCCGACACCGACGCTTTCGAGGCCGGCCTCCACGCCGAGCTGGTCGCCGAGCAGGCCGAGCGGGAGCGCGACGTCGCCGCTCTGGCCGCCCGGTTCACGCTCCCGCCGCCGGTGACGGTGGCGGATGTGCTCGCGTTGTTCGTCCGGATCGGCCTGCTCACGGCGGAGGGTGAAGGTGAGGTCAGGTACTCGCTGCCGGCCGAACTGCCCAGCCTGCGGGACGTGCTGGACCTCCCGGTCGAGAAGGCTGAGGAGTCCGACCGGCAGGAGAGCTTCTATGAACTGGCCGCGCCGGCCGCTGACCTCGTATTCGTGGCCTTGTGGACCGAGACGGGGCGGGTCGGCACGATCGCGGATCTGGCCGGGCGGCTCCTGGAGCCGCCGGAAGACGTGCGGGCCGTCCTGCGCTACGCCGAGCGGGAGGAACTGCTGCGCGTCGAGGGCGACCTAGCGGACGCGGGCAGTCAGCTCACGCTCACCCCGCTGCCTCGGCGTGAGGACGAGTACGCCGGCGAGCCCATCGCGATCCCGGTGCCCGGCAGCCTGGAGCTGGCCGAGGGCGGGCCGCCGCGCGCGGGCATCGTGACCGAGTCCGGTGACCTGGTGGTGTGGCGGTCATCCGGCCCTGAGGTCCTGGCCAGCCTGTCCGGCGAGGTGCTCCGCGCCATCGACACCCCGTACGGGATCGCAGTGTTCGAGCTCGCCCAGGTCGTCCTCGTCCGGCCGGACCGCGAGCCGGAGGTGCTGGCGGCCGACCCCGACCCGCGCGTGGCGCTCAGCGCCGACGGCCGTTACCTGGCGCTCTCGACGTCGAGCTGGGGTCGCCGGCCGAAGTCCACCGTGCTGGTCTTCGACCTGGCGGACGGCTCATCGCAGTCCCTGCAATTGCGGGGGACGGCGAGCATCGCCGGGCTGTACGACGGCGCCGTGTACGTCGCCGGCGACGATGGCTCCGGCGTGCGCTGGACGCCGGGCCGCGATCCCGAGCCCCTGCCCTGGCCGCCGCGCACGGTCGACCCGCTGACCGGCGCAGTGCTCATCGAGGGCCAGGCGGAGGGCCTGGATGGCTGGCTCGTGGTCGGCCAGGATGGCGAGCGTCACCACGTCCGCGTCACTAGCAATGCTGACCTGGCGCTGGGCGGGACGCACCTGATCGACTTCCGGTACCAGCCGCCAGCGGTCACGCTGTTCGACGTCGCCCGGGGCGGCGCCGACCCGCGCATCTGGTGGCTTCCCGAGGCTTCCGACACCAGCGTCCCCGGCTCCCCGGCCTGGGAGGACGCCGGCCACCTGCTGTTCCGCAGGCCGTACCGGGACGACCCGCCCGCGGTGCGGCTGGACGTCCGGACCGGCGCCGTCGAGGGCGTCACAGTGCCCGGCCTCGACGACAACGACCTTTACAGCCGGTTCACGTTCGTCGAGTCGCCGCGCTGAGCGGCCGGCTCGCGGCCGGCCTCGCGCGCCGGGCTAACCTGAAACCGTGATGAGCCGCCGGCCACGCGTCGTGGTGCTCGACTACGGCTCGGGCAACCTGCGCTCCGCCCAGCGCGCCCTGCAGCGGGTCGGCGCCGACGCCGAGGTCACGGCCGACAGCCCGGCCGCACTGAACGCCGATGGCCTGGTCGTGCCGGGGGTGGGCGCGTTCGCCGCCTGCATGGCCGGCCTGCTCGATGCAGGCGGCGACCAGGTAATCGCCAAGCGTCTTGCCGCCGGCCGGCCAGTGCTCGGCATCTGCGTGGGCATGCAGATCCTGTTCGAGACCGGCGACGAGCACGGTCAGCGCGCCGCCGGCTGCGGCTGCTGGCCCGGTGTCGTCCGCAAGCTGGCCGCTCCGGTCCTTCCCCATATGGGATGGAACGTGGTGCAACCGGCCAGCGGATCCCGCCTGCTGGCGGGGCTCGGGGCGGATGAGAGGTTCTACTTCGTGCACTCCTATGCGGCGACGGCGGCTCCGCCGGGGGCGATCACGAGCTGGGCGAACCACGGCGAGGACTTCGTCGCGGTCGTGGAGGACGGGCCGCTGGCCGCGACGCAATTTCATCCGGAGAAGTCGGCCGACGCCGGCGCCGCCCTGCTGGCGAACTGGCTGGGAGACCTGCGATGAGCCTGTTGACGCTGCTGCCCGCCGTGGACGTGTCCGGTGGCCAGGCGGTCCGGCTGGTGCAGGGCGAGGCGGGCAGCGAGACCGCCTACGGGGACCCGCTGGAGGCCGCCGTAGCGTGGCAGCACGCGGGCGCGGAATGGATCCACCTGGTGGATCTGGATGCCGCCTTCGGCCGCGGCTCGAACGGGCCCCAGCTCGCCGAGCTCATCGCCCGGCTCGACGTGAAGATCGAGCTTTCCGGCGGGATCCGCGACGACGACGCCCTGACGACGGCGCTGGCCACCGGCTGCCGCCGCGTGGTCGTGGGCACTGCGGCGCTTGAGAACCCCGACTGGGTCCGGGCCGCGATCGCCGAGCACGGTGACCGGATCGCGGTCGGCCTCGACGTGCGCGGCACGCGCCTGGCCGCGCGCGGCTGGACGTCCGATGGCGGCGAGCTCGACGACGCCCTCGACCGGCTGGAGGCCGATGGCTGCGAGCGCTACGTGGTGACCGACATCGACAAGGACGGCATGTTGCGCGGGCCTAACCTCGAGTTGCTCCGCCGGGTGTGCGCGCGGACCGACAAGCCCGTGATCGCCAGCGGCGGCGTGTCCAGCCTGGCCGACCTGCACGCGATCGCGGGGCTGGCGCCGATCGGCGTGGAGGGCGCGATCGTCGGCAAGGCGCTGTACGCGGGCGCCTTCACGCTGGAAGATGCGCTCGCGGAGATGGCGGGACCGGCGTGACCCGCAAGGTGTCGAGCGGCGGGCCGTATGAGCAGTCCAACGGCTATAGCCGCGCGGTGGCCGCGGGCGACTTCATCTTCGTTTCCGGCTGTACCTCGATGGCCGGCGGAGAGCTCGTCCACGCCGGTGACGCCGGCGCGCAGGCCCGGCAGGCGATAGCCAACATCGCCGCTGCCCTGGAGTCGCTTGGGGCCGGCCTGCAGGATGTGGTCCGCACGCGCATGTTCGTCGCCGACATGTCGCGGTGGGAGGAGATCGGCCGGGCGCACGGCGAGGCGTTCGCGGGAATCATGCCGGCCACGTCCCTGATCGGCGTCGCCGGCCTCGTCGATCCGCGCATGCTGGTCGAGATCGAGGCCGTCGCCTACAAGCCGGGGATCGGCCAGTGACGGTCGCCGTCCGCGTGATCCCGTGCCTGGACGTGGACGGCGGGCGCGTGGTCAAGGGCGTGAACTTCACCGGCCTGCGCGACGCCGGTGACCCGGTTGAGCTCGCCGCGGCCTACGACCAGGCCGGCGCCGACGAGCTGACGTTCCTCGACATCACCGCGTCCAGCGATGACCGGGAGACCCTGTACGACGTGCTGCGCCGGACGGCCGACCAGGTATTCATCCCGCTCACGGCGGGCGGCGGCGTGCGCAGCGCCGACGACGTCGACCGGCTCCTGCGCGCGGGGGCGGACAAGGTCGCCCTGAACACCGCGGCGGTCGCGCGGCCGGAGGTGCTGGCCGAGGCGGCGCAGCGGTTCGGCGCCCAGTGCGTCGTGCTGTCGGTGGACGCGCGCCGGTCGGCGGGCACCGAGTCCGGCTTCGAGGTCACGACCCACGGCGGGCGGCGTGGCACCGGGATCGACGCGGTCGGCTGGGCGCGGCGTGCCACCGAGCTCGGCGCCGGCGAGATCCTGCTGAACTCGGTCGACGCCGACGGCACCAGGCGCGGATTCGACATCGAGCTGATAAGCGCAGTCCGCCGGGCCACCCACGTTCCCGTTATTGCGAGCGGGGGAGCGGGAGAGGTTGCGCACTTCGGGGCGGCCGTCGACGCGGGAGCCGACGCCGTCCTGGCGGCGAGCCTGTTCCACTTCGGGGAGCTGACGATCGGCGCGGTCAAGGAGGCCCTGGCGGCTGCGGGGCACGTGGTGCGGCCGGTGCGGGCGACGACAGAGGAGCAATCCTGATGCGAGTTGAGGGCGGAGCCTCGGGGCTCGACCCCAAGATCGCCGCGCGGCTGAAGCGCAACGACGACGGGCTGGTCGCGGCGATCGCGCAGCAGCACGACACCGGCGAGGTGCTGATGCTGGCCTGGATGGATGACGAGGCGCTGCACCGCACGCTGACGACCGGGCGCTGCACCTACTGGTCGCGCAGCCGGCAGGAGTACTGGGTCAAGGGGGAGACTTCCGGGCACGTGCAGCGGGTCGTCTCGGTCGCGCTCGACTGCGACGGGGACACGGTCCTGGTCCGCGTCGATCAGGCTGGCGGGGCCTGTCACACCGGTGACCGGACGTGCTTCGACGCCGACGTCCTGCTCGCGGAGGCCAGGCGCGACTGAGCCGGGCGTGACGCCGGCGAGCAGCCAGCCCGCGTGTACGACTACTGGCTGGGCGGCAAGGACAACTTCCCCGCCGATCGGGAAATGGCCGAGTGGGTGCTCACGCTGACGCCCGAGACGCTGGACACTGTGCGGCCAACCGCCAGTGGATGGTCCGCGCGATCCAGTTCTTATGCGACGCGGGCATTCGCCAGTTCCTCGATATCGGAGCCGGCCTGCCCACCAGCCCGAACACGTATGAGGTCGCGCAGGCTGCGGCTCCGGAAGCCCGCGTCGTATCGGTGGACAACGACCCGATGGTATTGCTCCACGCCGAGGGACTGCCGGCGAAGAACGGCGCCATTCGGGTCATCGAAGCGGATATGCGTGACGTGGCCGAGGTCCTGGCCGGGGCCGGGGAACTGCTTGACTTCAGCAAACCGGTAGCGCTGATGTTCGTCGGATGCCTGCACCACCTGCCAGACTCCGACGACCCGGCTGGCCTCGTCGCCCGGTATCTTCCGGCACTCACACCAGGGAGCTACCTCGTCCTGTCTCACGCCACGGGCGACTTCGCTCCCGAACGGACGCACGAGACGTCGGCGGGAGCAGCGCAGCGCGGCGCCACCTGGGTCCCCCGCGGGAAGGATGACATCCTGCGCATGTTCAACGGCCTGGAACTGATCGATCCCGGCTTAGTACTTGTCTCCTACTGGCGCCCGGTAGGCGGGATTCCGGCTCCGAACGCCGACCGGGCCTGGGTCTACGGAGGCGTCGCCCACGCGTAAATTCCGGCCCGTACAGCAGTGAGCCGATGCCTCGCTAAGGGGCGAGCCCGGCCTGGCGGCATTGCGGGCGGGTCAGCATCGAGATCTTGTCGTGGCCCGCGAACGCTCGCGTGCATGTGGCCCTGGCGCTGCCGCCGCATTCGTGGATCAGCGCTCCGCCTGTCGTGCTCGGCATCGTGACGGTGATGCACCCGGCCCTGGAGCTTCCGTAGCTGCCCGGTCGGACGGCGGCCCAGATCCCCACGGCAGCGAGTACTGCGAGCAGTGCGACGACGGCGACGATGACAATGCGCCGATCGCGACCGGTCATCTGCTCGGCGGCCGGCTGGGTGGCGAATGGCATTAGACGCGGCCTGCCTCGGGCCCAGCCACGGCGGCTACTGACCCGAGGTTCGGCTCATGCGGGACCTCAGCCATAGTCCGGCATCGGTGATCAGCATCCAGGTCAGCAAGGCGACGCCAGCGGCGGCGAGCCACCAGGGGATTCCATCGTGCGGGGACGCTTCCGTGATGAACCGGACGCCTGCGATCACCTGGAGGGCGGCGAACGCAAGCCACTGCCACTTCTGCAACCGTTCCCCACTCGCCGCGCCGCGACTGGCCACGAGCGCGCCGATGAACTTGCCTGCCCAGATCGTCGCCGTGCCGATGAGTATCCAGCCGGCTGGTGCGTCGGTCACGGATATCACGGCTCCATCCCGGGCCGATGGCTTGTGCTGCTGGTGAGTCTACGGGTCGGCCGGCGGCTGATCTAGCTGCCGGAGGCGCTGATTAGACGGGGTAGGGCTCGGGGGTGGTGGTGTAGCTGCGGCCGTGGGGCAGGGTCCAGGTGATGGTGCCAGGTGCGGTCATCTCGGCGTGCCAGCCGGCGCTGCCCTTGAGCCGGTGGTGCCGCCGGCACGGGGTGTGCAGGTTGCACTCACACGTGCGGCCGCCCTGGTCGTAGGGGGTGATGTGGTCCAGGTCGGAGCGGATCGCCGGACGCCGGCAGCCCGGCGCGGTGCAGGTCGGGTTGCGGATCTTGACCAGGTGCTCCAGCCGTCTGCCGGGCCGGTAACCCGGCGTCTCGTGCCGGTGATCGCAAGGCGCGCCGCCTAGCGATTCGATCTTCAGGCCGGCCAGCCACCCGGCGATATCGCCCGGCGGCCCGGTTCCCGGCGGGCCGGTCCCGGACCCGTCGCCTCCCGACATGCTGGTGCCCGGCCGGCTGGGACGCGGCGGCGGGATAGTGGTGCAGGCGTGCCCGAGCGGCTGCCCGGTGCCGGTGGTGACGGTCACGCAGTACCGGCCGGCCTGGCCGGCCGCGAGCGCGGCGGCGATCTGACGGCATGTCCACGCGTCGGCCGGCCCGTGCCCGGCGATCACGCCTGGCCCGTCCGCTAGGCCGAGCCAGGTGGTCAGCGGCATGGTCAGGTTGATCGTGCCCGTCAGCCCCGACGGCCACGACACCAGGCCCGCGCCATCGCCGGCGGGCAGCGCCGCGCCAGCGCTGGCTGCGCCTACACGCTCTCCCGGCACATCGGATGCGGCCAGGGCGGGGGCGGCGAGGACGTCGGCGGGCGATGTGCCGGACAGCAGGGCCAGGTACACCTCGGCCCGGATCTGATCCATGCTGCCGGGCCGACCGGCCCGCTTCAAAGCTTTCGCCAGCGCGGACACGTGCCGGTCAGCCAGCACCGCGCCCGCCTCGGGCAGCTCCCGGCCCGCGATCGCGTAGTTCCCTGACCCCTCCGGCCACATCTCCACCCGCGCGCCCGCGCGGGCCTGCTCCGCGCGGGCGCGGGCCGCGCCGGGGTCCTCGGCCAGCACCGCCCGGCGCAGCCGGCCCCGCAGCTGGGCCGTCGTCAGCTTGTCCGCCTCGACCATGACGTGGGTGGCGATCCACCACGCCCGGATCTGCCGCAGCCCGGCCAGCTCCTCAGTGAACACCCGCGCCTTCGCCACATCAATCCAGCCCTCGGCCAGCGCGTCCCCGATACCCGCGCGCTGGACGCCCTCGGCCAGGTCGATGAGCGCCTCCGCCGACCGGCCCGTCAGCGTTAGGGCGCACCCGATCTCCGCGGTGGCCCGCTCCCGCCCCGACGGCCCAGACTCATGAGCGACAGCCTGACGGCGCCCGGCCAGCTCATCCGCGCACGCCAGCTCAACCGCGGCCTGCCACGACTGCACCCGCCGCGCGGCGCGCATCACCCCGACCAGCTCATCATCGGTGAGCCGCTCAACGCCCGCCTCTAACGCCATCCCGGTCAGCGCCGCCAGCTCCGGGCACGGCGGCAGCAGATCCGCCGGGCCGCCGGCCTCAAACCCCCGCGCCGCCCGGTCACGGACCTCGCCCGCCGCCGTGTGGGTGAACCCGGCCTCGATCGCCTCCGGCACCGCCGGTGCCGCCGGTCGGGCCAGCGGGTGATCCACCCAGTTCATCGTCATCGCGGCCCTCCCTCCGGTAGCATCAAGCCTCTAGCTCATGCTATCGAGAGCCTCCGACAAAACTTGGTGGCGATCGACAGTCTTAGCGAGTCAGCGCGATCAGGCCTGCGGTCGTCGGGCGGAACCCGCAGCCCTCGAAGTAGAACCTCGCCAGGTACTCGTCGTCGAAGTCGACGTGCAGCCATTCGCACCCGGCGGCGCCGGCCTGCTCGGCGGCGAGAGCGACGAGCCGAGTGCCGATCCCCTGGCGGCGAGCAGAGTTCGCGACCAGAGTGTCGAGGATGAACGCGTGGACGCCGCCGTCCCACGCCACATTCACGAAGCCGGCCAGCTGACCGTCGTCGCGTGCGCAGACCCAGCCCAGGCTGTGCTTGATCAGCTGCGTTTCCCAGTCGTCAGCCAGCAAGCGGTGGCCGAAGCCCTCGGCGTGCAACGCGTTGAGCTCCGCGTTCCCGATCGGGCCGCGCCATTCATAGCTGATCATTGTCGCCACCGTAACGGGTCGGCGAGGCGAACGCCCACCCCGACCACGCCGTGACGCTGACCACGATCACCGGGCCGCCGGGGACCTGCCCGCCGTACTGCGGGTACTTGCTGACGAGCCGTTGCCAGTGAGCGGCGTGGTCTTCACCGGCCCGGGCGACCGCGGCCATGCCGTCGGCGCGAACCCACCACAGCTGCGTCCAGTCGGCTGCGTAGTGGTCTACGAGCAGGCTGACGCGGGGGTTGCCGGCGATGTTCGCCAGGCGGCGCAGGTTCGGCGATGATTTCGGCTTCTCGTCAATGCCGATCGCGACCCGGTCCTCGTCATCGACCGCGAACGTGCACGGCACAAGGTGCGGCTGCCCGTCGCTGCCGGTGGTCGCCAGCCGCAGGACGGACGCATCCGCGAACCGGCGGCGGGCATCGGCTGGATCCAGGCGCACAGCCCGAGTCAACCACTCGCCCGCGCCCTAAGCTGGCAGCATGGGCGACCTTTCGGGACGAACCTTCCTGGTCACTGGCGGCAACACGGGGATCGGGCTGGCCACGGCCAGGTCCCTGGCGGCGCGCGGCGGGCGGGTCCACCTGGCGTGCCGGTCGAAGGAGAAGGGCGAGGCGGCGGTGGCGGCTATCGCCGCCGCGACGGGCAGTAAGGATGTCCGGTTCCTGCAGCTCGACCTGGCCGATCTGGCCGGGGTCCGCCAGGCGGCGCAGGCGTTCCTGGTGCTCGGCGAGCCCCTGCACGTGCTGATCAACAACGCGGGCATCGGCGGCCAGCGCGGGCTGACCAGGGACGGCTTTGAGCTGATGTTCGGAGTCAACCATCTGGGCCACTTCGCGTTCACCATGGCACTGCTCGACTGTCTGTCCTCGACCGGCGCTGGCGCGAGAATCGTCAACGTGGCTAGCGACGCTCACTACCAGGCCCCCGGCATCGACTTCGAGGTCCTGCGGCGGCGCACCCGGACGGTCACCGGCATGCGGGAGTACTCGGTGTCGAAGCTGGCCAATGTGCTGTTCAGCCAGGAGCTGGCCCGGCGGCTGGACGGCACCGGGGTGACGAGCTACGCGCTGCATCCCGGCGTCGTCGCCTCCGACATCTGGCGGCGGATACCGTGGCCGGCCCGGTGGCTGGTGACCCGCCGCATGCTCACGGTCGAGGAGGGCGCGCGGACCTCCCTGTACTGCGCGACCGCTCCCGAGCTCGCCGCGTCCAGCGGCCGCTACTACGACAAGTGCGCCGAGCGCGAGCCTAGCCCGGTCGCGACCGCCGACCTTGGCAAGCAGCTGTGGGAGCAAAGCGAAGAGTGGACTCGGGCCTGACGCTGCGGCCGCTATTGTGGCGCAATGTACCTGAGGTTACGTAACGCCTGGCCTGTCCTTGTCCTTGTCGTTGCCGCGGCCATCGCTTGCTGCTCCGGCGTCGCCCTCGCGGCACCGGCCGGGGGCGTCGCGGTCAGCCACAGCAAGCATCCCTACCGGCCGCTGGCCGGGAAGGTGATCGGGATCGACCCCGGTCACAACGGCCGCAACTCCGGCGACCCCGGCTACATCAACCGGCTGGTCTGGAACGGCCGCGAGTGGGAGAACTGCGACACCACCGGCACGGAAACCGACGGCGGCTACACCGAGGCCCAGTTCAACTGGAACGTCGCGAGGTACCTGCGGGCCGACCTGATCAAGTACGGCGCGAAGGTCGTGATGACCAGGTACAGCAACAACGGGGTCGGTCCGTGCGTGAACAGGCGGGCGCAGATCCTCAACCGCGCTCACGCGAATGTCGCCATCGACATCCACGCCGACGGGGGACCAGCCTCGGGGCGCGGCTTTACCGTGCTCGAGCCGGTCGCCGACGGGCCGAACGACAAGGTCATCAAGTCCTCGATCCGGTTCGGCTCCGACGTGCGCAGGGCCATGCTGAGGTACACGAAGATGCCCGAGAGCAACTACTACGGGCACGACGGCGTGATCTTGCGGGACGACCTGGCCGGGCTGAACCTCGCGACCGAGCCGAAGATCCTCATCGAGTCCGGCAACATGCGCAACTCCACCGACGCCGCGATCCTGACGCGGGCGAGCTTCCAGCGTCAGCTGGCGCGGGCGTTTGCCCTGGCGATCATCCGGTTCCTGACCGGCAAGTGGTGAGCGATCAGGCCATCTTGAAGGACTCGCGTACCGGCGCGGGGGACTGCAGCGGCACGACCGGCGTGCCGCTGAACTGCGCCCGGAGCCCTGAGATCCAGTCGGTGCAGCGCCGCTCCAGCCGGTTGTCGTCGGTCTGCAGCCGTCCGCGGGTCACGAGCGCGCCGAGGTCGGCGCCCTTGTAGCGGAAGTCGCCGGGCGCGAGGATCCGCAGGTAGAAGGCCTCGGACTCGCGCACGATCCCGTGCCAGTCGCTGGCCTGGCGACGGAAGTCGGCCGAGCCGTCCGGGGCGAGCGTGTAGATCCCGGTCCGGGGAGTGCGGGTCAGCAGGTCAACCGCCGGCGAGGTCTCCTTGATGATGATCTGGCTCCAGACGTCCACCGCGGCCTCCCGCGACCACCGCGCGTTGATCTCGTCGACGTCGATGTCGTAGTCCAGGTCCAGGTACTCCAGCAGGTGGAACAGGAACAGGGGCATGTCGGCGTAGGCGCCCGCGGTGACGTTGGTCATCGAGCTGATGCCGCTGATCCGCGGGTTGAGCTCGCCGAGGTACAGCTCGCCGGTGGTGGTGTCTACCAGGTAGTCGACCTCGAAGAACCCGAGGTAGCCCTCACCGGCCAGCTCGGCGCCGAGCCGGCGCGTCAGCTCCCTGGCCCGCAGCTTCTGGTCGATGGTCATCGTCGCGGGATAGTCATTCCCGGCCCAGCCGCCGCGGTACGGCGTCAGCTCGGGGTGGCCGGTGATGTCGTTCATCAGCGGCCCGACGATCGTGCCGTGCCGGGTGAGCACCGCCTCGACGGCGATCGCGCGGTGGTCGATCCGCCGCATGACCTTCAGCTCCGCGGACGACAGCTGGTCTCCGGCGGCACTGGCCTGCCAGTCGGCGTCGTTCCGGATAAAGAAGGTGGTCTTGCCCGAGTCACCGTAGGGCAGCTGAACCACGAGGTCGGATCCGAGGCGGGCGCGGTCGGCCAGCTCGAGAAGCTCGGCGTAGGTGGCGGCGCGGCCGAGCACGTTGGGCACGCTCGGGACGCCCGCCGCGTTGCCGAGCCTGGTAGTCACGATCTTGGAGTCGAGCCGGTGGCGCAGCTCGGCCGGCGGGTGCGCGACCCGCAGGCCGAGGGACGCGGCCAGCTCCTCGGTCTCGGCGTCGAACATGACGAACGTGGCCAGCCCGCCGGGGTCCTCGGCGCGCATCATCGCCGCGACCTCGGGATGGCGCAGCAGATAGTTGCAGATGTCCTCGATGGACTCGAACTCCGGGGCGCGCCGGTCACCGGGCACGAAGATGTTCGGGTGACTGCCCTCGAAGGAGTCGTACAAGCACACGTACCGGAAGTTGCGCACCCACCGGTCGATGCCCAGCAGGTTGAACGCGGTCGGCGAGACGAAGTAAATCGGCTGCCGGTTGGTCCGGAAGTACTCCCTTAACTCCGAGACCCCGTGGAGCCTTGACGTGGACATGAGGCCTCCCCGCCCTGGTTGCGCTACCTACTGATTACCCGGGCGGGCGTTTTGCTACGCCGCCGTCAGAGGTGCGACTCCAGCGTGCTGATCGGCGACGACGTGCAGACGCTGGACGGCTGATTGTTCGTCATCTTGCAGATGGCCGCGGTGAAGACGTTCGCCGACCCGACCGCGCCCTTGGAGACGGGGGAGGACGGGTTCGACAGGTCGCCGGCGATCTGGCTCCAGCTGAGGCCCTGGAGGACCTGCGGATTGTAGGTCGATCCGGCGATGAACCGGTTGCCGATGTCGATGAACGGATAGCCGTTGCTCGGGTCGTACTTGTTCCACAGGGCCTGCTGGGCTGAGTTCGGGACCTGGAGCGTGTTCTTGTTCGTGTCCTGGTTCTCGATCGGCGTGAACACCAGGTACTTGCTGGTGTAAGTCGACTTGTAGAACGTCAGCGTGGCGGTGCTCGGGTACACGTCGGACGAGGACGAGTGCACGCCGTTGAGCGGCGAGAACGTGCCGAACCGGCTCAGCGCGATCGCCATTGCCCAGCGCTCGGCGGCGCAGTACGGGCACCACTCGGCGCCGATGTAGAGCATTTCGGGCTTGCCGGCCGACGTCAGGTTGGGTCCGTTGGCGGCCGTGAGCGCGCCGCTGTAGACCGACCCGGCGCCGACGGTGCTGAATGTGCTGGCCGGCACGCTGGCGATGCTGGACTGCACTCCGGCCGGAAGGGCCGTTCCGCCCGCGGGGCCCGCGTTGTGGTTCGTGTTGTTATTCCCGCCGACGACCTTGGTCAGCACGATGATCAGCACGATGACCAGGACGGCGGCTACCCCCGCGCCCGCGATCAGCATCCGGCGGCGCTGCTCGGCGCGCCGAGCCGCCTCCTGCTGTGCAGCAATGCGCTGCCGGGTGCCCTCGCTCCGATTCCGGTCAGGCTTACTCATGGCCGCAGCAGCCCTTCACTAGATGCGTTTGCGTTCCCCCATGCGCGCCACACATGCCCGGCATGACACGCATTTCCGGCGTCGTTGGCGCCCGGCACCATCATGGCACGGACGGCGAACCGCGCGATCCGCGGTGCGGGTTGCGCAGCCGTCAGCCGGCCGTGGCTGGCCTTAGACCTTACGGCCGCTGCCGGCCGTGCCCCAGGAGAACGAAGCATTGAACACGATGATGGCGAATAGCAGGAACGTGACGACGTGCACGCTCGTGCACCACAGGCAGATCGCGCCGATGTCGATCAGCTCGGCGTAGATCAGGTAGAGCACGAAGCACATGCCGGCGACCAGCGAGCCCAGGCGGAGCCAGCGCACCGCGGGCAGCTGCCAGCGCCACGCCCAGGGAGAGTTGATCGCCGTCATGAAGACGTAGAAGGCCAGGCCGAGCACCGCGACCGGGAACACGCCGAAAACCATGGACGTCGGGCTCGTGGTGACTTCCTCGCAGTTCACGAGGCCCTTGTCGGAGCAGGCCAGCGTGACGTGCGTGTCGAAGTGGGCGATCGTGAGATAGATCGATACGCCGAGCCCGAACAGCGACAGGACGAACGTGGCCAGCTGCATCCAGCCCATACTCCGGAAGACGCCCAGCGGTCCGCCGCCGGCCGGGGCCGCGACCGCGGTTGCCCCGCTGGCCTGGGCCGACTTCGGCTTGCTGGTGCCGTTGGCCTTGGCGGCGGCCCCGTTGGCCGCGGTCTTGCGGGTGGCGGTCGCGCTGGCGCCGGTGCCGGTGCCGCGCGCCGAACCCTGCGTACGCTGCTGGCCGCGGGCGGCCGTTCCGCCCGAGCTGCTGGTCCTGGCCGCCCCGCTGCGAGCGGATCCGGAACGGGCGCGTTGCTTCTGACTAGCCATCAGAGCGACCCTTCTCCGGCCAGGGCGGCAGTGGACTTGCAGACCGCGGCCGGGGCGTCCTTAGTGATCTTGCAGATTGCCGCGGTGATGGAGTTGGCGGCACCGTCGATGTCCTTGGCGACCGTGGTGGTTGGACTCTTGATGGCCGCAGCGACCTGGGCCCACGTCATCTTCGCCAGGTCGCTGGGGACGTACTGGGCCCCGAGGACCAGGTACTGGTTGCCGAAGTCGACGAACGGGTAGGCGCCCTTGTCGCTGGCAGGCACGTACGGTGGCGCGTCCCACTTCGTCATAAGCGCCGCCTGGGTGCTTGTCGGCGTCTGCAGGGTGGCGTAGACGCCCTCGGAGGTCTCCGTCCCACTCTGCATCTCGACGGGCTGGAAGTCGATATAGGGGCTGGTGTACTTCGACTGGTAGAAGGTCAGCGTCGGCGTGCTCGGGTAGACGTCCGCGCTGGAGGAGTGGATGAAGTGCAGGCCAGAGAAGGTGCCGAACCGGCTGAGGGCGACCGTCAGGGCCCACCGCTCGGCGGCGCAGTAGGGGCAGTACTCGGCGCCCATGTACAGCACCAGGGGCTTGCCGTTCGACGTCAGGATCGGATTGGAGCCCTTCGTCGGCGTCAGCGGGGAGGCGTCGCCCCGGCCGACCGAGTTGAGCGTGCTCGCCGGGACCGACTGGATCTCGCTCGCGACCGTGGCGTTCGAGTTGGCGGCCGCGGCGACGGCCTTCGCTGGCTTGTTGAGGTCGTGGCCGATGACCAGCCCGACGACGATGGCCAGCACGACGAAGACGCTGCTGGATGCGATCAGGATGCGGCGCCTGGCTTCGGCGCGCTGGGCGGCCGCCTGCTGCGCGGCTATCCTCTCCCTGGCATTCCGCTGACGGATCCGATCAGCCTTGCCCATGCTCCCTGCCTGCCTTGCTGTCGATGCCGAAATCTGGCGTTGCCAGCTGTCAGGCACCCGCTGCAGCCAGTCGGAACAATGCTAAGTCGAGCCGCGCCGTGCGGATGCCGCTCTCATGCAAGCCAAGCTGGCTGAACGTTAGCTGAAAGCGGCCTCTTTGGGTGCTGTGCGCTGCCGGGATTTTGCCATGGCCGGGGGCCGGCCCGGGAGACCTTCGGGCCTGCCCGGTCCGGCCGCCCGGCTCCGGACCGGACTATTCACCCTAAATACTGATGGAACGCAGAGTTTCCGCATCGTGGTAGCCGGGCTCAAGGTGCAAATCGGGTGAGCGGGCGGTGGGCAGGTGTCCAGGCTTGTTGCGTCGCGCAACCTGCGGTGGCTATCGTCTGTGGGATGGTGGCCCTGACAGACAGTCGCGGCGCGCGGATTTGCGCGCTGCTTGCTATTACTTGCGTCGGGCTTGCCGCGGCTGGCTGCGGCAGCTCGTCCCCCAGCAGTTCCGGTTCCGGCAAGCCCAAGGTGTCCGGCACTGCGAGCGTTGCCTATGCCTCCTCGCTGCAGTACCTGAACGAGACGGACGCGGCCCCGGCCTTCCAGACCGCGACCGGCTACAAGTTCTCGGGCCGGGGCGCGTCTTCCGGGGATCTCGAGACCGACATCGCCTCGGGTGAGATCGCCCCGAACGTCTTCGAGAGCGTTGGCGGCGACAACATCACGCCGCTGGAGCCGAAGTTCACCAAGTGGTACGTCCAGTACGCGGGCACGTCGATGGTCGTGGCCTACAACCCGAACGGCAAGTACGCCTCGCAGTTCAAGGCCATTGCCGACGGCAAGAAGCCGCTCAAGGACCTGTTCACGCTGCTGCAGACGCCCGGCCTCAAGCTCGGCCGCACCGACCCGAACATCGACCCGCAGGGCCGGGACTTCATCTACATGCTGGAACTGGCCCAGATGGCCTATCACCTGCCCGCGGACACGGTGACCAAGATCCTCGGCGGGCCGGAAGGATCGGCCTCTTCCTCGGAGATCTACGCCGAGTCCTCGCTGGACTCCACGCTCCAGTCCGGGCAGCTTGACGCCGCAAGCGCGTTCATCACCCAGGCCATCGAGCTGCACCTGGCCTACATCCCGCTCCCGGCGACGATCAACCTCGGCAGCTTCGCGCTGGCGTCGCAGTATCACAAGGCCTCGATCACGCTGACCTCGGGCGGGACCACGGTGGTTAAGAACGGCTCGCCGCAGGTGATCGACATCACGATCATCGGCAAGCCGACGGCGGCCGCGATCGCGTTCGTGAAGTACACCCTGTCGGCTGCGGGCCTGGCCCAGTACAAGACGGGCGGTTTCACGCTGCTGACACCGACGGTGACCGGCGATTCGAGCGCGGTGCCGTCACAGATAACTAGTGAGTTGGGCAGCTAGCCCGGCGGCCGCGGCCGGCGGGGCTGTGCGGGGGGATCAGTCCCCCGGACAGCCCGGCCGGTCCGGCCGCATCATGATCGGCCAGCGCTCGCTGCAGTCTGTCTCCGGCTGGATTTCCGTCGCCGCGGCGGGCGTGATCTGGCTCGCGCTGCTCGGGCCGGTGATAACGCTCTTCGTCCACATGTCGTGGGGCCAGGTCGGGAAGTCGCTCAGCTATCCGGGCGCCCTGGACCCCCTGGTCGTCTCGCTTGAGTCCGGTGGCGTGACGCTGGCGGTCCTGTTCGTGATCTGCACCCCGCTGGCGTGGATGCTCGCCCGCGGCACGCTGCCGTTCCCGCGGGTGTGGGAGGCCGGCCTCCTGTGCAGCCTGCTGCTGCCGCCGCTGGTGATCGGCCTGCTGCTGGTGTTCATGGTCGGCCCGTATACCCCCGTGGGTGAGATCATCGGGCACTTCAACTGGTCGGCGACGAACACGTTCCTGGCCCTGGTCATCGCCCAGGTCTATGAGTCCGCGCCGTACTACGTGCTCGGCGCCCAGGCCGCGTTCGCGTCGGTGGACCCGCGGCTCGAGCAGCAGGCCGCGCTGCTCGGCGACCGGCCGCGCCGGGTGTTCCGGCGGGTGACGCTGCCGCT
>DAIOWC010000002.1:0-2223 GCA_036758685.1 Streptosporangiaceae bacterium
TGAGTCTGCATAACTATCTCGCTGAGCATCCCGATGTCTTCGTTGGGGACGGCGCAACTTTCGGCGAGCGGCAGTTCTTCGTGGCTGAGCAGAACTGGCCGCGCGGTCGCGGCTGGTACGAGTCCCTCTTCGACGGCGCAGACGGGGCCGCCGCAATCGGGGAGTGCTCTCCTGGCCACACGTGGGCCCACGTCTACCGCGGCGTTCCCGAGCGGATATTACAGCTCATTCCGCAGGCACGTCTCATCTACCTGGTGCGGGACCCCGTCGCCCGGATGCAGTCGATGTACATGCATCAGGTGTCGGCCGGCCGCGAGCGAGGCCGTGTGGAGGCCGCCCTGCTCGACGACCGCTACCTCTGGCCGAGCCGGTACGGGTTCCAGCATCGGTGCGTACCTCGATCACTTCGACCGCAGCCAGATACTCGTGATCGCGAGCGAAGTGCGTCCCCCTGCGCCCGACCATGCGGTTTTAGTGACCTGTTACCGGGCTGGATATCGCGATACCTTGGCGCCGTGGCGATCTTTAAACAGAGCGGCAGCGATCTGGGCTCGCCGCGCCTTAGATCGAGGCTTGCCACCCGGTCCACGTCGTACCTGCGGCTCCTGTGGACGACTCCCGTGTTCATCGGGCTGATAGCCGCCGGTATCTACGCCATCGGCCACATGCTCGGGGAGCACACATCATGGCCGAGCGCACTGTGGCTCGCCTGCTGTGCCGGGGCCGCCAGCGCGGCACTCGATGCACGCAGGATCCGCAAGCGCCGCGAGGCAGAGGGCGTGGCGCCGAAGATTCTGGAAGATCTTCCAGATATAGCGGCCGGCGACTTATCGCTGCCTGCCTACGAGCGCTCCCACCATCTGAGCACCCGCATGGCGCGCAGAGTCACCCACACGGATGGCTTGCCCGCGCCGTCGTCCATCTCGAACCACACGCGGCCAGGCAGGCTCCAGTCGAGCAGCCACGTACCGTCTTCCTGGCGCCTGGAGCGAACGTGATCGACCGCATCCCCGAGCCGGGGATCCGGTGCGGCGTCGGTCAAACCCGCAGCCGAGCGGAAGTAGTCCAGCGCCCGCAGGACGTCGTAACGCCACCGGCTCGGGTAAAGGAACGACAGGAACTGGGAGTCGGCCGGCTCGCCGGTGCTCGCGCGGCGGAACAGGCCGCGCTCCAGCAGGTACTCCTCGCCCGACTGTCGTGCCTCGCGCGACGCCGGCGTCCCGCCGGTGGCTCGCTCGTACTCCAGGAGCCCTTCGAGCACGTTGATGGTGCTGGCGAACGACGAGCGGACCGAGCCGTTCGCCCGCTCGCAGTTCCAGCCGCCGTCGTCCAGGCGCTCGCCCGTCAGCCGGTCGGCCAGGCGAGCGATATCGACACCGAAGTAGGCGCCGTCGGCAACGGTCCGGCCGTTGATGCACTCCTCGACTTCGCCCTCCCAGTAGGGCTCGCCGGCGTGGTCCCAGCGTGAGTTGGTGCCGACCAGCTCGACCGCCCGCCGCGCCCGGTCGCAGGACGGATCGAGGCCGAACTCCCGCAGCTGCGACAGTGAGAACGCCGTAGCGGTCCACGGCTGACCGACCTCCTGCCATTCGCGGAAGTCGAAGCCGCGGGGAAAGAACGCACCGCCCGCCCACTGCCCGTCCGCGTCCTCGCCGGACAGCAGCCGGGCACCCCAGCCCTCGGTCGCTACCCTGGCCCGCTCCGCCGTCCACTCCGGCTCCGGACAGTCGAGCAGGTCGCGCATCACCTGCCAGCGAACCGATGGGTCCGAACCGAGAAGCCAGTCGACCGTCGAGCCGGACATAGCGCCGGAGCTGAGAGTAGCTGAGAGCATCTGCGAACCTCCCGAGAAGGACGGCAGCCCTGGCGCCGCGTCAGTGACGTCGCAACGCTAGACGCGATTGCGGACGATCTCCGACCGGAAACTTACGGGGTCGCCAGATAGTTCGGCGAGGTCACGGCGGCAGCAGACCAGTCGGCGTCATCGCCCGCCCGCCGCAGGAGGTCGCGGGTTGGCTCGTCGCAGAGCGCGCCCCGCAGCCCGGCCAGGTAACAGGAGAGCGGGTCGACGCCAAGGCTGGCGGCGGCCGCGTAGTCCGCAGTCAGGTCAGTGCCGAACATCGCCGGATCGTCGGTCGAGACCGAACAGCTCACGCCCGCTCCGACCAGCTCGGGCAGCGGGTGCTCGGCCAGTGAGGCGACGGCCCCGGTCCTCAGGTTGGA
>DAIOWC010000002.1:2323-31538 GCA_036758685.1 Streptosporangiaceae bacterium
GCAGTCTCGATCGGATAACCGCGCGCGATCTCCGGCGTCAGCCGGACGTGCACCCCGTGCAGTTCGCGGGCCTCCTGGGCGCCGTCGCAGTAGCCCTCGAATACCTCATCCCATGCAGCCCCCCGGCCGACGGGCTCGGCCGGGGTGAAGATGCCCTCCAGGTAGACAGCGCCATGGCTGGCCGCCTCGGCGGCGTAGTCGACAACCACCTGGCGGAAGTCATCCGCAGTCCGCAGCGCGCAGGTCGTCAGCCCCCAGACCTCAATGAAATGACGGAAGTCGCGGTACTGGTACAGGTCAGCGAGCCCCTCGGCCGAGTCCGCCGGCAGGCCGACGCCGTTGCGCCGGGCGATCTGCAGGAGCGTGCCCGCCCGGACAGTTCCCTCAAGATGTACATGCAGCTCAATCTTGGGATAAGTCATGAAACAGATTCTTCCGCAGCATCGCGAGCTGCGGCGACTCGGACGGACAGCCGCTCGGGCGGGAACGACGGCGCAGCCGGGCCAGTCGCGGCCGGTCCGCTCGACCACGCGAGGTGGCGGACGCTAGGCAGTGCCATCACGGCCAGGGCGGCCGCGGTCGACCAGACGGCTGCAAACCCCAGCACCGTTCTCGGGCCGAGGGCGAGGGCAACGGGGGCCGCCAGCGCGAGCCCCGCCGGGCCGGCGCCGAAGGCAGCCAGGGACTGGATCGAGCGAACCCGCGCGAGCCGGGCTGCCGGCACGTGCTGCTGAAGCGCGGTCCTCTCGAAGGATGCGGACACGGCCGAGCCCGCCCCCGCGGCCACGGCGGCGACGACCACCAGCGCGAAAGGCGCACTGAGGGCGATGGCGGCGCACGGCAGTCCGTATCCCAGCGTCGCCGCCACCGATGTCAGCATGGGGCGCCGTGGCCTGCGGCCGAGAGCGAGCAGGCCGCCAGCGACGCTGCCGGTGCCGTAGCCCCCCATCACGACCCCCCAGGCGGCTGGGCCGCCGGCGGTCCGGCTGGCCAGCAGCGGGCCGATGACCAGGAACGGTCCCCAGCAGAGCATGTTGATGAAGGTGAACTGCACCGTTGTCGGGGTGAGCCAGTGATGGGCCCGGAACTCGCGCCAGCCGTCGCCGAGCTCACGCAGCACCGGCCGGCGCACCGCGGTCGGAGCTGCCGGGATGCGCAAGCAGGCCAGGGCGCACACGCTGGCGGCGTAGGACGCAGCGTCGATCGCGATCACGACCCCCGGGCTGGCGGCCACGATGAGCACGCCCGCCAGGGCCGGCCCGGCGATCCTAGTCGCTGATCCGGCCAGGCTGAACAATGCGTTGGCGTTGACGAGCTCGCCGGCCGGGGTGATCTCGACCGTGAGCGCGCTGACCGCCGGGCCGAAGACGCCCTCAGCCGTGCCGACGACCGCCGAGAAGATCACGAAGAGCCAGACCTGCCGGCCGCCAAGCAGGAGCGTGGCGGCGAAGGCGGCCTGCGCGGCGCAGCGCGTGATATCCGCGGTGAGCATGACCGTCCGGCGGCCGTAGCGATCGGCGGCCACGCCGCCGGCGAGCAGCACCAGGAGCTGCGGCACGATTCGCGCGGCGAGCACTACGCCGAGGTCGCGACCATCGCCCGGCAGGCGCAGCACGGCGAACGTGATCGCCACGATCGACATGGACGAGCCGAGCAGCGACGTCACGTAGCCGGCGTAGAAGACCCGGAAATTCCTGGCCCGCAGCAACGCGAGCCGGGTCACGGGGAGCTGCCCCCGGCTCGCCGCTGCCCTGACGGCGGGTCATCCCGCCGGTGCCGGTTCGTCCGAGCCTGTCCTGGGTCCCCGTCGCGGCCGGGTGGCGGGAGCAACGAGATGACCGCGTGTTCCAGCTGGTCCAGCAGCGAGGCGAGATCATCGCCGGCGACAAGTGGGTGCCCGGTCGATACCCGGGCCATCAGGTCGGCCTGCCCGAGCGCATCCCTGGCCGCCGCGAAGGCGGCGGCCGCCGCCGCGCCCGACAGGGACCAGGCGAGGAGCTGGTCACGGGCCCGGAGCAGCGCCTCCGCCGCGTACTGCACCTGACCGCCGACAAGGCTCTGCAGCTCCGCGGCGAGCATGGCCCGGCCGAGCAGCGCGACGAACTCATCGACACGGTCACACGCGTCAGCGACCGCTGCGGCCAGCACACCGGAAGGAACGGGGCCCGGCAGGCGACGAGCTCGCGTGCCGACGTCGGCGAGGCCCGCCTGGAAGTCGAAGCCTGCGTCATTCCTGTCGATGAATGACCGACGCGACCGGCGGATCAGGTCGTCAAGCTCACCGTTGCCGAGGTTGTGATCGGGGGTCATTGCTGCTCCTGCATCAGTGAGTGCCTGAGCGCGGCCCGGGCCCGAGCCAGGTTCTGCCGGACGGCGGCCTGAGTCATGGACAGCGACGCGGCTATCTCCGCGGTGCCGCAGCCCTCAAAGTGCAGCGCGAAGACCAGTCGCTGCCGGGGCGGCAGGGTCGCGACCAGCGAGAACACCATCTCCTCCTCCAGGCGCGCCTGCACCTCGGCGGCAGAGTCCGCACTGACCCGTACCTCCGGGACGTCGGCCATGGTCTGTACCGACACTCGCCCCCGGCCGCCGGCCGCGACCGTGCGCAGGTAACTGCGCACGGCAACGGTTCGCAGCCAGGCGGGCCAGGCCAGCTCATCGCGCTGCCGGTCCGCTGCCCCCAGGGCGTGGGCGAAGGCGTCCTGCACGGCGTCGGCGGCCTCGGCCGGACTCGCGCCGAGGCAGCGCAGGTGCCACAAAAGTGGTGACCTCAGCTGCCGGTACAGGGCAGCAAAGTCCCGGTCAGCCAACCGCCTCGCCTCCAGGCCAGAGCTCCTTCACCAACTAGGTGCCTGGTACCGGCCCGCCTGTGACATACGGCTAGTCAGGGCAGGCGCTCCAGCAGGGCAACGGCCTGCTCGGGCCCGGGCAGGGCAATGATGTCGGCCCGTACGCGCCGCGCGGCGGCCCGGTAGGCCGCGCCCGCAGAGCCGATGGTCATGTCCATGATCGCGTCGGCCGCCTCCTGCGCCGTGAAGGTCATCGGGTCGAGTTCGCGGGCCGTGCCGAGCTCTACGCATCGGCGGCAGTTGTGCGGCTGGTCCGCGCCGAGCGGCATCAGCAGTGACGGGAGTCCGTGGGCGAGGGAGCCGATGAGCGTGCCGGAGCCGCCGTGGGCGATCACGAGGTCGCAGGACGGCAGGATCTGCTCCTGCGGGATGAACGACTCGATCCGGATATGGCCGGGCTGCGGACCGAACGACGCCGGGTCGAGCCGCCGGCTCACGGTCACCACGAGGTTCACCGGGAGATCGCGCGCGCCCGTGAGGATCCGGTCGAATAGCTCCCGGTGCGCGTCGAAGGTACCCAGGGTGAAATAGACGGTCGGCCGCGCGCCGCCGCCCGAGGCCTCGGGCGCGACCCCGTCCGGCCGGCACCAGAACGTCTCGCCCGGCAATGGGTACCGGGGATCGCGCAGAATGGGCGGCGCCGGCATGATCAGCAGATCGCGCTGCAGGGTCGCGAGCTCCGGGTCAGGGGCGAGGCCGTATTCGGCCCGCAGCGTGTCGAGCGGTTCCGCGACGACGTCCGGGCGGATAAGACCGCCCGCGAGCAGCACCATCACGGTCGCGCAGGGAATCCCGAGCGTCTCCGCCGCGATCGCGGTGCCGAAGTCGACCTCGTCCCGGACGATCACGTCCGGCTTCCGTTCGCGCGCGATCCGTCCGACCACCTCCGCGTGCCGTCGGGCGCCCCGACCGGCGAATGCCTCCCGCATCGTGTGTTCCTCGCGCTCCGGATCCGGGGCGCTTAGCGGCTCGAGCTGCGACTCGGCTGCGCGAGGGCGGGGCTCGCTCGTCGGCAGCGCGGCGAAGCCGGCCGCGATGATCTCGTCTTGCAGGCTGCCCGTCCCGGCCACAGCAATGGTGTGGCCGGCTGCCTGCGCCGCGCGGGCGAAGGGGAGCAGGGGACGGAGATGCCCGCTTCCCCCGATGAACGTGAACAGCATGCGCACGCCCGGAGCATAGCCAGCCGCCGACTTCTTCGCGGAATTGTCCATCGTCGGCCGCGACAATCGTCGGTTTTCCAGACGGCCCCGGAGAGGGGGCCGCAGAGGGAGGTTGCCATGAGTCTGCCCGACGTCGTCTCCCGCGAGGAGTGGCTGGCCGCCCGCCAGCAGCTACTGGCCGAGGAAAAGGAAATGACCCGGCAGCGAGACCGGCTGAACGCCGCCCGCCGGCGGCTGCCGATGGTACGCATCGACAAGAAGTACAAGTTCGAGGGACCGGAAGGCACGGTCGACCTGCTCGACCTGTTCGGTGGCGGCAGCCAGCTGATTGTCCAGCACGTCATGTACGACCCGGAGTGGGACGCCGCGTGCCCGTCCTGCACCGCCAGCATGGACGAGTCAACGCCGGCGCTGCTCGAGCACCTGAGCGCCAGGGGCACCGCCTACGTGCGGATCTCCCGCGCGCCGTACGACAAGATCGTCGCGTACCGGGACGCGCACGGGTGGTCATTCCCCTGGTACTCGTCCCACGGCAGCGACTTCAACTATGACTTCAACGTCACGCTTGATCCAGCCGTGGCGCCGACCGAGTACAACTACCGGACTCAGCAGGAGTGGGCCCGCATCGACCCGGACTGGCTCGACCTGCAGTCCACCGAGGTGCCGGGCGTGAGCTGCTTCCTGCGCGAGGGAGATGAGGTGTATCACACGTACTCGACCTACGCGCGGGGCACCGAGCTCGTCGGCGGCCTGAGCTACCCGCTCCTCGACCTGACCGCTCTCGGCCGTCAGGAGGAGTGGGAAGAGCCCAAGGGCCGGGCCGTCGACTCGCGCGACGCGGATCCGAGCTTCCGCTAATCGAAGTCGATCCGCATCACGACCCGGCGGGTGGACGGGCGACTGACGTCACGGAACCCGGCCGCGATGAACGTCGCGCGGGAGCCGACGTTCATCTCGCCCCAGGACACCGTCTGCCCGGGCTTCGGAACCATCGGGTACGCCTCGACGGCCCGCGCGCCGTGCGCCCGCGCGTACTCGGTGGCCGCTGCCGCCAGCGGCCGGGTCAGGCCCTGGCCGCGGTAGCCCGGCCGGATCGCGAAGCATACGATCGCCCACACGTCCGGATCGTCCGGGTCCTCGGTCCGGCCGGCCCACGGCACCGGCGATCCGCGCAGGCGCCGGTAGCCGGCTCGCGGCTCGACGGCGACCCAGCCCACCGGCACGCCGTCGAGGTAAGCGACCATGCCGCTGGTGGCGTCCGCCTCCGGGTGGCCGCAGTCGGTCTCCTCGCGCAGCCGCTGCGCACGCTCCTCGACCGGCGTCCGGTACCAGTCGTGGTCACCCAGCTTGATCCGCTGGCACTGGCACTTCGCCGCGGCACCGCGCCCGAATACCGCCTGGAGGTCTTCCCAGCTCGCCTGGTTGGCGGGGAACACGGACACTTCGAACTCGGCCATGGGTCGTGCCTAGCACACGTCCGCGGCCGGGTCGAACCGCGGAACCCGGCTTTTCCGAGACCGGGCGGGAGCGTCGGGACCAAGGGGACCGCAACGAAAAGGGAGTGAGCCGGCTGCGGCCGGCTGGGTAATCTGACGATCATGGCACGTGACGGGCTTGGCGTTACGCCGCAGAGCGAGGACTTCGCGGCCTGGTACAACGACGTGGTCTTCCGCGCCGAGATGGTCGAGCGGGGACCGGTCCGCGGCAGCATGGTGATCAGGCCGTATGGGTACCGGATCTGGGAGCTGCTCCAGGCGGACCTGGATGGCCGGATCAAGGCCACCGGGCACCAGAACGCCTACTTCCCGCTGCTCTTCCCGCAGAGCTACATGGAGCGCGAGGCCGAGCACGTGGAGGGGTTCGCCCCCGAGCTATTCACAGTCACCCATGCGGGCGGCAAAGAACTGGAGGAGCCACTGGTCATCCGGCCGACATCGGAAACGATCATCGGCATGATGATGGCGAAGTGGATCAACTCGCACCGGGACCTGCCGCTGCTGCTGAACCAGTGGGCCAACGTGCTCCGCTGGGAAATGCGGCCGCGGATGTTCCTTCGCACCAGCGAGTTCCTGTGGCAGGAGGGCCACACCGCGCACGCCACCGCGGACGACGCGATCGCGGAGACGATGCTGGCGCTTGGCATCTACAACGACGTGGCCGTGCAGATCGGGGCCATGGGGACCGTGCCGGGCGAGAAGACGCCGCGCGAGCGGTTCGCCGGGGCCGAGCGCACGTTCACGATCGAGGCCATGATGCGTGACGGGCGCGCCCTGCAGGCCGGGACGTCGCACTTCATGGGGACCAGGTTTGCCTCGGCGTTCGGCATCACCTACACCGGCGAGAGCGGAGCGGCGGAGCTCTGCCACACGACCTCATGGGGCATGAGCACCAGGATGATCGGCGGGCTGATCATGACCCACGGCGACGACAAGGGCCTTGTGCTGCCGCCGGCTGTGGCCCCGTACCAGGTGGTGATCGTCCCGATCGGCCGGGCCGAGGCGCCGCTGGACGCGGCCGCCGAACTGGCTGCCGGGCTCCAGCTCGCCGGGATCCGGGCGCATGTTGACGACCGGCCGCAGCTGTCTCCCGGCTTCAAGTTCAACGACTGGGAGATGCGCGGCGTGCCGATCCGCCTCGAGCTCGGCCCGCGGGATCTGGCCGCTGGCACCGCGCTGATGTCGCGCCGCCTGACGTACGGGCAGGCCGAAGGCGGCAAGGAGGCGATCCCGCTCGAGGCGGCGCCTGGCCTGCTGACCGCCGAGCTGGCCGCATTCCAGGCGATGCTGGCGCGCCGGGCCGCCGACTTCCGCGACGAGCACACGGCCGTCGTTGATACCTGGCCCGAGTTCGCCGCGGCCGTGGCGGTGGGCTGGGCGCTGGCGCTGCACTGCGGCGGCGAGGCTTGCGAGGATGAGATCAAGGCGCTGACCACTGCCAGCCCCCGCTGCATCCCGCTGGCTGGCGAGCCCGAGCAGGGCCCGTGCGTGCGCTGCGGCGGCCCGTCCGCCTACGGCAAGCGCGTGATCTTCGGCCGCGCCTACTGAGCGAGTGCCGCTCAGCCAGCGATAGTCGTGACGGCTCCGCCCTTGACCACGAACCGCAGGTTCTCCTCCGGCTTGATCAGGGCGGCGACATCGGCAAGCGGATTCCCGCGCACCACCAGGAGGTCCGCCAGCGCTCCCGGCTTCAGAGTGCCGAGCTGGCCGGCCATGCCGATGAGCCGGGCGCCGTCGCACGTCGCCGCCCGGAGTATGTCCGCGGGCTGCTGCACTCGGGCCCGCAGGGTGAACTCGAGCAACTGCGCCTCCTGCATCTCGGCCAGCAGATCAGTGCCGAACGCGATGCTCACGCCCGCGGCCGCAGCCCGCCCCAGCGCGGCCAGGCCCTCGTCGCGCACCTCGGCGATCTTGCGGTAGGACCGCTCGGCCAGGCCGAGTTCCCGCCCCCGGCTCGCCAGCTGCTCGTAGGTGATGAGGGTCGGGACGAGGAACACGCCCCGGTCGGCCATCAGCGCGGCGGTGTCGTCATCGATCAGGTTCCCGTGCTCGACGCAGCGAACACCGGCCAGGACCGCATGACTGATCGCCCGCGGGTGGTAGGCGTGGACGGTCACATACCGGCCGTGGTTGTCTGCTTCCTCGACTGCCGCGCGAAGCTCGTCCGCGCTGTACTGAACGTCCGAGATCTCGTCGTGCGGCGAGGCCACCCCGCCCGACACGCACATCTTGAGGTGCGACGCGCCCTTGCGGAACTCGTCCCTGGCCGCGATCCGGACCGCGTCGACGCCGTCGGCGATCCGGGCGAAGCCGGGCCGGTGCTGGCACCAGGGAACATGGTCATCGTCCAGCCCGCGCGCGTCGCCGTGCCCGCCGGTTTGCGACAGCGCCTTGCCGCCGAAGAAGACTCGTGGTCCCTCGGCCAGGCCCTCGTCAATGGCTCGGGCCATGCCGTGATCGGCGCCGCCGACGTCGCGGACGGTCGTGAAGCCGCGCCGCAGCATCCGCCCGGCGGCGGCCAGCCCTCTGACGGTCGCGTATCCCGGCGTCCAGGACGTCATGTCCGCTGAATCGAGGCTGGTGGCGGTCAGGTGCACGTGGGCATCGATCAGACCGGGCAGTACCGTCGCCGTCGCCGCATCGATGACCTGCGCTCCGCTGGGCTCAGGCGGCGCGCCCGTACTCGCCGCCGAGATCCGGTCGCCGGAGATCTCGATCCAGGCCGCCGGGGTCAGCTGCCCGGTTGCAGGCTCCAGCAGCCGGGCGTTGATGATCTGCAGCGTTGCGGGCACGGCACGTCCTCCCGGCCTAGGTCGTCCTGACGCCTGGACGATATCGCCCCGCGGCCGGATGCCGGGCAGCCGGTCCGCGGGCCTGCGCTCCGGGCGGCTATCCGCCACCGCAGCCGCCCGGAGCGCGGTACCGCGGTCAGCCAGCCGGCCGGACGACCTCGTAGGTGACGAAGGTCAGGTTGTCCCCGAGGGTCCGGACATCGACAAGACGCAGGGGCTTCTTGTCGGTGGTCTCGCCGAAAAGGCGCTCGCCGGCGCCGAGCACGACCGGGTAGACCGTCAGCCGCAGCTCATCGACGAGGTCGTGCTCGAGAAGCGTGTGCGCGAGCTGGGTGCTCGCGTAGACGACGATGTCCCCGTCGATCTGCTGCTTCAGCCTGGCCACGGCGGCCACCACATCGCCGCTCAGGACCGTCGAGTTGCGCCACCTGGGCTCCTCGATGGTGGACGAAACAACGAACTTGGGCATGCCGTTCAGCCTGTCCGCCCACGCGCCGGTCCGGGACTCCCAGCGCGCGGCGAACCACTCATCGCTCCGGCGGCCGAGCAGCAGGGCCTGCGTCGCCATCGCCTCGTCGGTTTCGATCTTGAACCACTCCTCGCGGTCCTTGTCGCTGGTCTCCAGGAACCAGCCGCCGCGCTTAAAGCCCTCATCGCCCATCGGATCCTGGACGACTCCATCGAGCGAGACGTTCTCGCTAATGATGATCTTTCCCATGACGGGATCACCTCCGGTTGTTAGCTGCTGCTGATACAGACACCGCGACCGCCGGAAACCGGGCGCGGCGCGCGGTCAACCGGGGCAGAAATGGCGTGTGGTTGCGACAATGCGTAGATTCACCGACTTGACTGCCCCGCGACGAAGGAGTCAGCGCAGTGGGAAACCCAGTCGTGCATTTCGAGGTTGGCGCTGCGGACGCCGGGCCGCTGGTTGCGTTCTACGGAGAGCTATTCGGGTGGGGCCTTGAAGGCTTCGCCGGGAGCGGCTACACGATGGCGGACACTCGCGGCGGCGAGGGCATCAATGGCGGAATCGGCCGCAGCCAGACGGGCGAGCCATGGTCGGCGTTCTACGTTGAGGCGGAGGACCCGCAGGTGATGCTCGACAAGGCCAGTGCGCTCGGCGGTACGACCGTCATGCCGGTTACCGACTTCGGCGGGGCCGTGACCATTGCCATGTTCACCGACCTCGATGGGCTGCTGGTCGGGCTGGTGAAGGCGCCCGCGGTATCGGCCGAGGACGACGAGCCGGCGCCGTCGGAGGGGTCGGGAGCCCCGGTCACGTGGTTCGAGATCCTCGGGTCAGACCCGGCGCGAACTCAGCAGTTCTATGCGGATCTCTTCGGCTGGACGATAGAGGTCAGCGGTGCCCCTGCCTACGCGGTGGCCAACACGGGCACCGAGCGCGGCATCATGGGCGGGATCGGCGGGGGCGAGGCGTCTCGCTGGACGATCACCTACGCGCGAGTGGCCGACGTCGACCAGACACTCGGCCGCGTCGAGGCGCTCGGCGGGTCGGTCATCTCCGATCCAGGGCTGGACGCGCTCAAGAAGGCCTCGCGCACTGCCCGGTACGACGGCGTTGACGACGGGATGAAGACCGCGGTGTTCCGCGACCCGGCGGGCAATGCCTTCGGCATCTTCCAGGACGCCTAATTACGGAGCCAGGGGCTCGCTGGCGACCTCGATGCCTGCCGACTTCTTACCAGACGAGCGGGACCATGCGCTTGTGCTGCGCGGTGTAGCTGCGATACCGGTCACCGACGGTTGCCAGGAGCGCGTGCTCTTCGACGCGAATGCGCCACAGCAGCGGCGTGAGCGTCAGCAGGGTCACGCCGATCAGGGCGAGCCAGTTCGCGGAGGCTAGGCCCGCGCCGACCGAGGCCAGAAGGATCCCGGTGTAGCTCGGATGGCGGAGCAGTCGGTACGGGCCGGAGGTGATCACCGGCTGGTCGGAGCTGACCATGACGGTGTGCGTGAAGTACTCGCCGAGAACCTTGAACGACCAGCCGCGCAGCACCAGCCCGCCCAGCAGGATCACGATCCCGACAGCGCACCAAACGGCTCCGGGCCGCAACTGGGCAGAGGGGACCAGGTGTGTCGCCAGGTAAGGAAAGCCGAAGGTGGCGAGCAGGCAGGCGATCATGGTGATCCTCCAGGCGGCCCCGTCGACCTTGGTCGGGCCATCGGATCGCCGTTCCTGGGAGATCTGGCTGAGCTCCATCACTCCCCAGGCCTGAACGATGACCAGCAGGATTAAGCCCGCGATGTGATGGGTGGCAAAGTAGGGTTCCATCTCTTACTCCTTGATGTCTGTGGCTGGCTGCGTGGCCCGCTCGAACAGCGCCACGAGGTGAGCGCCATAGGCCTCTAGGTCCATGTCCGGATTGGCCGCGTACTGGGTCAGCAGGTCGTCCAGCGCGGCCTTCATGACCGTGGCGATCACTCGGGGGTCGAAGGAACCGAGGCCGCCGTCCGCCTGGCCGTGCTCCAGCACGTGCGTGACGATCTCGATGTCGCGCGCGCGGGCGTCGAATTCCGGGCTCGGCAGCCCCGACTCGTCCCTGAAGTTGTTGTAAATGCCGACCAGGGCGAGCAGCTGATGGGACAGAGCCCGGTAGCAGCCAATCCACCCGGTGATGTACGGCGCGATGAACCGCTCGGGGTGCTGCACGGGGTCGGCGGCGAGCAGCCGCGGCTCCAGGTACTCACTCATCGAAGCGAGCACGTCGGCGATGACCGCGCGGATCAGGTCATCCTTGGCGGCGAAGTGGTAGGTCACCACTCCCTTGCTGACCCCGGCACGGCGCGCTACTTCCGCCACGGAGGCGCGGGCGAAGCCCACCTCGACGATCGCGTCGATCGCACAGGCGACCAGCTGATCACGCCGCTTGATCTGCGTGAACGTGCTCGCCGCGCCTGCTGGAGCGGTACTGTTAGTACGCATGATGCGAGATTAGTACGAGCGTACTAATCTCGTCAAGGATCCTTCCCGCCCCGCGGTATCCCGAGCGCGGCACGGTACGTCTCGGCGTAGCCATCGAAGCGGGCCAGGCACCCGGTGAGCTGATCGCATACCTGCCGGAACGAGGCCTCGACCGACGACAGGATCCTCAGCACGCGCGAGTCAGAGCGCCAGTCGGAATGATCGTTGAGCGCCATCGGATCCAGCCGCGTCGGCATTGAGCGGAACGAAACTAGCGTGGGCCCGCGCTACCTCGTCCCGGACTCGGGCCCGGCCGAGCTCGGCGGACAGTCGGCGCTCGTCCTCGGCCCGCTCGTCCTCGGTCAGCGACCAGCCCGAGCTGCCGGCGAAGCTGGTGGCACGCGCCCACCCCCTGGCCTCGAAGTCCAGCAGGCTCTCCCGCGTGGCCCCGGGGTCGAGTCCGAACCGGCTGGCAATGCGCGATGCGGTCGGGAAGGCGAGTACCCGGATCCCGTGCACCGCCAGGTCCTCGGGGTCCGACGGGCGGGTCACGGCCCGTCTCGTCTCTCGACTCGGCCGGCGACCCGGTCAAATCTCTGCTGCGCTCCCTGGGCCGATGCCAGGCCCATGGCGCGGGAAATCCGCGGCCAGGACAGGCCGGCCGACCGCGCCGTCAGCAGCATGGCCGCCTCGATCTGATCCATCTCGGCCCGGGCCGCGGGCAGCAGGGCCAGCGCTGCGAGCAGGGCTTCCTCCCCGATGTCGCCGGTGCTCGCGCGCCAGAGAGCCCAATGGACCAGGTCAGCAGCCGCGGGCGGCTGCCGCGCGGGCAGCCACGGCGGCCGCGGCAGGGAGGCGGCGCCAGCGTGCAGCAACTGCCCGCGTGCCTGGCTCTCCCGCGCGCCCGCGGCCTGATCAGCGTCGGGGTGCTCCATGTCGGCCACGCTGGCCTATCAACTATTCGTTGTCAACTTAGTGTTGATACTGACAGGCCGGCGGACTCCTCGCCCCGGGCTGGCTCCGCGTAGGCCTCCGCGACGGTGGCGCGGCTGAAGACCCGCCAGGTGACTGCCGAGACGACGACCGCGACGACGAAGCCAACCCAGTACGGTGCCGTCAGCCCGAAGTTGGTGGCGATCACGCCGCCGAGCACGGCCCCGATGCAGTTGCCGCCCGCCGCGATGAACAGGCTCGTGCTGGCGACCCGGCCGAGCATCTCCGGCGGGGTCAGCCGCTGCCGCAGCGAGTTGCTGACGATCGTCCACAGGGCGCCGTGGATCCCGAACGCGAACAGCATGAAGCCGACCACGTAGCTGCTGCGCGACGTCGCCAGGGCGAGGTGCAGTCCCGCCTCGATCAGCAGGCCGATCCGGATCGTCCAGGTCGCCGTCACCTTCCTGATGAGCCAGTCCCCGCACGCCGACCCGAGCAGTCCGCCGACCGCCAGGCAGGTGAACAGCGCCCCGTAGCCGACCGGCCCCAGGTGGAGCCGTTCCTTGACGAGGAGAACCAGTACCGCGGTCGCGGCCACCAGAGTCAGGTTCAGCAGCCCGATGAGCACGGTCATCGTCCGCAGCACCCGCTGGCCTGCCAGCCACCGGAACCCGTCGGCCAGCTCGGCCAGGACCGGGTGCGCTCCCGGCTTCGGATCGCCCGCGGCCCCGGCGTGCGTCGCCCGGTAGGACCCGGCGACCAGGCCGACGAGGACAGCGCTGGCGGCATACGTTGCCGCGTTGACGAAGAACGGGACGCACGCCGCCACGACAAACAGGAATCCGCCGAGCGGCCCGGCGATCATCTGCTGCATGAGGGTGGTGCCGCCCACGAGCCAGCCGTTCGCGCGCTCCAGGCGCTCGCGGGGCACGACGGCGGGAATCATGGCCTGGCTCGCCGACCGGAAGATGACCTCGCCCGAGTTCGTGACGAAGAGCACGGCATCGAGCAGGGCGATGCCGGCTCGCCCGGTGAGCAAGGCGGTGGCGAGGACCGCCATGGCCCCGACGCGGATCCAGTCGATCGCCACCATCAGCCGGCGCCGGTCGACCCGGTCCACAAGGACGCCGCCCGGCAGCGCGAAGAGGAGCCAGGGTACCCACGCCACGCCGGCCGTGGCCGACACGATCAGCGGGCTCCGGGTGTGCTCCGCGACAAAGAGCGGGGCCGCGATCGTGGCGAGGCCGGTGCCCAGAGCGGACGTCGTGCTGGCCGTCCAGAGCTTCGCGAACCGCCAGCCCAGGTTCTCGGCCGCCGGGCCACATCGCTCCGCCACGGCAAGGACGCTACCCGAGGGCGGCTGATGGCCGGGCCGGCGATACAAGAGACAATCAGCGTGAAGGCCACAACGTCGCAGGAGTCAGATGAGCACGGAAAGCCACGGTCCGGCGTCCGGCCATGATCAGGTCCGCCCGCTCCTGGACCGGTTCACCGCCGACATCGGCCGCGTTGTCCGGCTGACCGCGCTCTGGGCGCATGGCTCGCTTGCGCTCGGGGATTTCCAGCCGGGGCGCAGCGACCTGGATCTGATCGCGCTTGTCGGGGAACCGGTCAGCGACCAGCAGCGGCAGGAGCTTCAGCTGGTCCACGAGGCCCTGGCCGCGGACGAGCCGCTGGCGGAACTGCTGCACTGCACGTACGTGGCCGCCGCCGAGCTGGCCGACGTCAGCCGGGTTCATGCGACCTGGGCGATGAGCGAGATGTTCGACCGGCGGGTCTCGGTCCTGAGCCGGCGCGAGCTGCAAGCCGGCGGGCTGGCCCTGTACGGCCCGGACCCGCGCGAGGTCGTGCCGCCGGTTTCTGACCGCCAGCTGGCGGACTATGTCCGCGCCGACCTCAGCGATTTCTGGCATCCGCGAACCGAGGTCCCACACCTCTGGCTGCGCGAGGTCTGGGTCGACCTCGGCTTCCTGACCCTCGCGCGCGCCAGCGTGACCCTGCAGGATGGCCGGCTCATCAGCAAGCGCGAGGCCTTTGACGTCCTCGGACGGCTCGGCGCCCCGGCCGACGTCGTCCGCGACATCTACCAGCGCCGATACGACGCGCAGCCGCCGCCGGTCGGGGACAGCTGGCGGACCCGGCGCGGGGAGCTGGCGCGCTCCTTCGTCCGCCAGGGCATCGAGCGCGTGCTGGCCGCTACGGCTGACTCGGATCGGTAAGGCCGAGCAGCGGCTCGTCGGAGGAGCGGATGTCGGCCGTCGGCAGCCCGCCCGGATACTGCTTCCTGACCTTCTCGGCCACCGAGATCGCGATCTCCACGTGATGGCGGCGGGTCGCGGCGTAGAAGCTCTGCGCGTCGTCGCTGATCTTCGGACTGGCGTGCAGCGGCTTGTCGCTGACCGCAAGCAGTGTGGCCGTGGGTATCCGGTACCGGAAGCCGTTGGCCGCGACCGTGGCTGACTCCATGTCGACAGCCACCGCCCTGGACAGCCGCAGCCGGTCAGCCACGGTGGTGAGCTGCAGCTCCCAGTTCCGGTTGGCGGTCGTGAAGACGATCCCCATCCGGCTGCGCAGGCCGCGGGCGGCGACCTCGTCGCGTAGCAGGGTGTTCAGCGTGTGGTTGGACACCACCGGCACGGACAACGGCAGGACGTCGTCCAGGACGCGGTCGTCGCGCATGTAGGCAGTCGCCAGCACGAGGTCGCCGATCTCCTGGTGGTTGCGAAGGCCGCCGCAGTGCCCGATCATCAGGACCAGGTCCGGGCGCAGGACCGCGAGGTGGTCGGTCAGCGTCTTGGCGTTCGACGGTCCCACGCCAATATTGATCATGGTCACGCCGGCGCGGCCAGGGAGCTCGTAGTGCCACGCGGGCATCTGCCGGCCCTCGGCTTCCGGGCCGACGGCACCGGGCAGGATGGCGCGGAACTCCTCGATGTGCCAGGAGTAGTTCGTGAGCAGGACGTAGCGCTGGAACTGCTCGGCCGGCGTGCCCGTGTAATGCTTCAGCCGGTCGATGGATAGGGCCATCCGCTCCGGCCCGAACAGGAACAGCTTCTTGCGGCGCAGGTCCCAGCTGGTCTCATCGACGGCCAGGCCGATACCGGGGTCATGGAGGTCAAGCGCCTCCCTCCCGGGACTGACCGAGATGCGCGCGCCGGCCGCCGCCAGCCGGCCGAGCTCCCGGTTGAGGTACCAGCGGATCGCGCTCGGCGAGGCGAACTCGCTTTCCAGCACTGGGTTATGCGCCGACCACGGCCGCTCGACGGTCAGCCGCGAATACCGGCCGTCCCGGTCGGCTGCCTCCATGGCGTCGCACAGCAACTCGATCTCGGCCGGCTGCTCGCGCTCCGGGATGGCCGAGAAATCGGCGGTCACGGTCATGCGGCCATCATGCCAGTGGGGCTCGCTCATACCGCAGGAGGACAACCCCGCTTCCGAACGTCCGCGTCTCGGCGAGCACGAGCCGCCCGACCCGGCCCGCCGACGGCCGGAACGTCAGATGGCCCGCGCCGAGCAGGATGGGCTGTACGTACAGCCGGTACTCATCGATCAGGTCGTGCTCCATGAACGTGGCGGCCAGGTCCGCCCCGCCGAGGACGAGGTCGCCGCCCGGCTGCGCCTTGAGCGCCAGGACCTGCTCGGGGACGACCTCCCGTACGATCGTCGTGTTCCAGCCCGCGTGCTCGAGCGTGTGCGAGTAAACGATCTTCGGCATGTCCCGCCAGATCCGGGCGAAGTCCCGCATGACCTGCGAGTTCGCCGGATTAGCGTCGGCCGTGGGCCAGAACCCGGCCATGTTCTCATAGGTCACCCGGCCGTCCAGGAAGCCGCCTGCGCGCCCCAGCCAGTCGTTGAAGTGCTGATGCAGCTCCTCATCGACCCGCTGCCAGTCGAGCTCGCCGTCCGGCCCCTCGAAGAAGCCGTCCACGGAGACCGACATCATGAACACCAGCTTCCTCATGTTCGCACGCTAGCGAAAACGCGGCATCCTGAGTGCATGGAGACGGATACCAGGGCCGAACTCCTCCGCCGCGCCGACCTTGATCAGGCTGCGCGCCGGTCCTTCAAGGCCCATGAGGCTGCGGCCGTCGATGCCGCCAACCTGCCCTGGCTGCGTGAGCTGGTCGGGAGAATCGGCTGGCCGGGCCACTCGGTCGTCGGCGAGGACGGCGCGCACGCCGCCTGGCTGCTCGTGCAGCACGCCGACGCCGACCCCGCGTTCCAGCGCCGGTGCCTGGAGTTGCTGACGGCCGCCGCGGAACAGGGCCAGGCCACCCGGCGGCAGGTTGCCTATCTCACCGATCGCGTGCTCATCGCCGAGGGCGCACCGCAGGAGTACGGCACCCAGGTCGCCGGACGGGAGGGCGTCTGGGCCCCGATGAGCCTCGGCTCGCCCGCGAGCGTCGACGCCCGCCGCGAGGCGATGTCGCTGGAGCCGCTCGCGACCTACCTGGCCCGATTCGAGGAGGTGTACGGCCCGCCCGAGCCGTCTTCGGTTCCCTGCCCGGGCTGCGGCGCGGACCTCGAATTCTGGCTGGCTGAGCCCTCGGCGGATACCGAGCTGGAATGCCTGGCGTGCGGGGAGACGCTACGGCTCAACTGGCGTCGGGGCCGGCCTTGATGCGCTTACGACGGCGGACCCGCTTCCTGCGCTCGGGCACGAGGGCCGGCCGGGCGTTCCCGGTGATCCACCAGTACCCCTGACCGTGCAGCCCTGCGGGGTCGGTGGCCGTCGGCACCCCGATCCTGATCGAGGAGCTCATTCCCATCATCCGTGCTCCCGCAAGCTGCCGTAGACCGTGGCGATAGTGCCTCGCCGCCCGCTTCCAGGCTAGCCCGGCCGAAGCGGCTGCGATAGCCGACGGGCGGCCCGGGCTCGGTCAGCTTGCCGCCGACACGTCCTCGGACGGAAGACTCGCGACCGGCGGGAACGACAGCGGCATGCCGACCTCGGTGTCAGCCGGGACCGGGTCCCGGAGGGGTGCCTCAGGGACACTGGAGAGCTCATCCGGTTTCTGCCGGTACACCTCGTAGAAGATGGCGACGAGCAGTGCGGCCGGGAACCATGACAGCCCGCGCAGGAACCCGTACGAGTTATCGGGCGTGAACGGCGGCAGGTAGAAGATGGCAGCCCAGCCCGCAGCCGCCGCCACGTACCAATTCCGCCACTTGTCGCTCGACAGGGCGAAGGCCAGCGGGAGCACCCAGAGCAGGTACTGGGGCCCGAAACCGGCGGTGCAGATCAGCACCGCGCAGAGCGCGCCAAGCGCGCGCATCTCGGGCGGATGCCGCCGGAGCAGGTACAGGGCCACGGCCACGCCGATGATGATGAAGGCGGTGCCGGTGCTGCTGAGCGGTGAGTAGTAGCCGGCGATGTTCGTCTTGCTGAGCAGCAGCACGGTGCCCGACCACGTCCACAGGCGCACGTAACCGGCGTAGCTGAGCAGCCGGGCGACCGAGTGCACGATGTTCGTATTCAGGAACACCACGCCTGAGTACAGGCAGGCCATCGGGACAATCAGGGACCCGCCCACGATCTGGGCAATTCGCTTGGGCTGCGTGAGGGGTAGCACCGCTAGGAGGATGATCACCGGCCAGGTTTTGGCCGCTACCGCGGCGCCGAGAAGCACTCCGGCAAGCACGGGGTGGTCCCGCTTCAGCAGCAGGATGCCGCCAAGAGCGAACGCCAGCGCGACCGGCTCGACCTGCCCGTGCAGGCTGACCACGAGCAGCGACAGCGGGTTGAGAGCGTACTGAAGCGCACGGGTCGGCGCGTCCTTGGTGGCGAGCTTGGAGACCAGCCAGATGATCACGACGTCCGCGATGATCGGGGCGATCTTCTCCGCGTAGACCCACGACAGGCCGAGCTTGTACTCGAGCGCGTGGATATACGGCATGAGCTCGAGGAAGTTCCACTCCCGGCCGGGCAGATGCTGGAGCGGCTCCTTGCCCGCCAGCACGAGCAGCGCGGTGTCCTTGAAGTAGAGGCGCGTGTCCTTCGGCGTGTAACGCTGCGAGACCATGAGCGCGAAGACGACCCGCACTGCGGCGCCGATAATGATCGAGATCCGGACGGGGACGCGGTTCCGGGAGTAGGCCGCAGCAACAGTCGCGACCGCGCTGATCGCGAGAGTGAGCCAGATCACACTAGTCAAGCTTGTGGTCCCCGAATCGTAGCTACGCCGTCATGCCGCGTGGCCGTCGTGCCACTCAGGCCCCTGGAGCGTCTCCGCGGGCATGCGCGTGTCAGTTCATGCCCAACCTGGATTGCCGTCACACGAAATTACCTAACTATAACCCATAGTTGCCCAATTCAAGCCGAAACGAAGGCCCGCCAGGCTCGCGCTGGACCAGCATCTCACTGCCTCGGCGGGCGGCCGCCAGGACCCTGTCGACACCCCGGAAGCCAAGGTAGGGGACAACGTGTGGGCCTCGCCTACGGAACGAGACGATTGTCTGCCGTGAAGGCCGGAAGCCAGATTTGCTAACGCAGGGGAATGGTGCGATTACGTTAAGCGACGGAAATGACGGTGCCCAGGTCGGCGCCCTCGCAGATCTTGCGCATCACCCCGACGGCGCCGACATCAAAGACGTGCATCGTCAGGCCCTGCTCGTTGGCGAGGACAAAAGCGCTGGTGTCCATGACCCGCACGCCGAGCGCGAGAGCCTCGGAGTAGGTCAGCTTCGAGTACCTGACCGCGCCGGGATTCGTCCGCGGATCGGAGTCGTAGACGCCGTCGACGCCGCGCTTGGCCACGAGGAGGGTGTCCGTCTCCAGCTCGAGCGCGCGCTGGACCGCGGGATAGTCAGTAGTCACGTAGGGCTGGCCGATGCCGCCGGCGAGCAGCACGATCGCGCCGTTTTCCAGGTGCCGGATCGCCCGCAGGCGGATGAACGGCTCGGCCACGCTCTGCATCGGGATCGCCGTCATCACCCGGATGTCGGCCTCGGTCCTGGCGGTCAGCGCCCCGCGCAGCATCAGGGCGTTCATGACCGTCCCGAGCATGCCGATGTTGTCGGCCTCGGCCCGTCCGATGCCCCATCCCTCGGCCATCCGGCCGCGGAAGAAGTTGCCGCCGCCGACGACGACGGCGACCTGAACGCCTAGGTCGTGGAGGGATAGCACCTCATCAGCGATCATGGCCAGCGCATCGGGATCGACCCCGGTGCTGCCGGCCCCGGCGAGAGCCTCGCCGCTCAGCTTGACCAGGACCCGGCGATAGCGCGGCACAGTTCGGCTTCCCTTCCGGCCCCCCGACGAGACCGCGGCCACGTTACCGCATCACCTGCCCTGCTCCGCCGCACGGACGGAAAGCCAGGCGGGCCGGGCGTAGCCTGGACGACATGTCACTCTTCCAGCGTGCGCACGACATTGTCTCCGCCAAGGCCAATAAGGCACTCGACGCGGCCGAGCGGCCAGACGAGATGCTCGACTACTCCTACGAGCAGATGCTCGACCAGATCACCAATGTTCGCCGGGCGCTCGTGGACATCGCCGCGTCCCGCAAGCAGATCGAGCTCCAGGAGCAGCAGCTGCAGCACTCGGTCGACCACCTGAACGACCAGGCCAAGGCGGCGCTGGCGCAGGGCAAGGAGGACCTGGCCAGGGAGGCGCTCAACCGCAAGGCCGCTGCCCAGCAGCAGGTCGCGGGCCTGGACTCGCAGCGCCAGGAGCTGACCGAGCACGAGCAGAAGATGGAGCAGACGCTCAGCGCGCTGCAGCAGCGGGTCAATAACTTCCGCAGCCAGAAGGAAGTGATGAAGGCGCAGTACACGGCCGCATCGGCGGAGACCTCGGTGAACGAGTCCGCCACCGGCATCTCGACGACGTTCGGGGATGCGGGAGCCGAGCTGCAGCGGGCCCAGGACAAGATCGCGAACATGCAGGCCAGGGCCGGCGCCATGGACGAGCTGCTGCAGTCCGGTGTGCTCGAGGACGTGGGCGGCAGTACCGACGACATTCAGAAGGAACTGGACGAGGCCGGCCAGTCCGCCGAGGTGGACAAGGAGCTGGCCGCGCTCAAGGCGCAGATCGCGAGCTCATCACCCACGCCCGAGCTGCCGGCTGGCAGCTAGCTCGGATCTGCGCCTGCGCGGAGACCAGCCTCTGGATGCGCCACGTCTCGCTCTTAGGAGCGGCGGATCGGCGTGGCCAGGGAGAGGGTGGCGCTGCGGCTCGCCTGCGGCTTCTGGCCGGCGAAGTGGATGCGGGCGGTGCGGGTGCTGGTCCGTCGGAACATCTTGTTCTCCTTGAGTTTCCGTTCTCGGAAGGCTTCTTTCGAAACAATAGCTTCGAAACGAGTGTTCCGCAAGGCCTTCGGAACATCTCTTTCGAGAGATGCGCGGGCTATCATCACCGCATGGGCTTCCTTTGACTGTGACCTGAGCTAGCGGCTCGCGCGCCGCCTTCCTCGTCGTGGACCACAACCGTCACGATGAGGAAGGAAGCCGCATGAGATCCGCCCTGATACGCACCGCGCCGCCCGCCCTCGCCGGGCTGCTGGCCGCGATGGCAGTTGAGTTCGCCGACGAGCTGGTCGATGGCACCAAGAGCGCGGCGATGCCCCTGATCCGCCATGACCTCGGCCTCAGTTATGTCCAGGTAGGCCTGCTGGCCGCGATACCGCTTCTGCTCGGCAGCCTCATCGAGGCGCCAGTCGGAGTGCTGAGCGGAACGGGGCTGCGCCGTCGCCGGTTCATCCTCGCGGGCGGCCTGGTGTTCGTCGCGGCCATCGCCGGTATGGCACTCGCCCCCGCGTTCCTGGTCCTGCTCGCGGCGATGGTCGTCTTCTTCCCCGCCTCGGGGACGTTCGTCAGCCTCACTCAGTCCGCTCTGCTGGACGCCGACCCGGACCGCCGCGCCCAGCTCATGGCGCGCTGGACGCTGGCCGGATCGGTCGGCGACGTGGCCGGCCCGCTCGTTGTGGCCGCGGTCCTCGTGGCCGGCGCGAGCTGGCGGGTTGCGTTCGGGCTCGTCGCGGCGGCGGGCGCGGCCAGCTGGCTCGCCGTCGCCGCGGCCCGGCCGGGCGCCGGGACGGCAGAGGAAGCTGTCGATGAAGACCGCTGGCCCGGCACGCGGACGGCCATCCGGATCACGTGGCGGGCGGGCGCGCTCCGCTGGCTGACCCTCCTGGAGGTGTCGGACCTCCTGCTGGACGTGTTCAGCGCCTTCCTCGCGCTGTACCTGGTCGGCGAGGCGCACGCGACCCCCGCGGTCGCCGCCCTGGGCGTGGCCGTGCGGCTGGGTGCCGGCCTGGCAGGCGATGCCCTGCTCATCGCCGTGCTGGAGCGGTTCGATCCGCTGCGGGTGCTGCGCGCGAGCGCGCTGGCGGCCGGCCTCCTGTTCCCGTCGTTCCTGCTGGTGCCGGGCCTCGGCGCCAAGCTCGGCTTGCTCGCGGCCCTGAGCATCGCGACCGCGCCCTGGTACCCGGTGCTGAAGGCCGAGCTGTTCCGCAGCCTGCCCGGCCGCAGCGGCCTGGCGGTGTCGCTGGGCAGTGTCGCCGGGCTGGCCGGCGGGCTCGGCCCGCTCGCCGTCGGCCTGCTCGCCCAGCACCTCGGGCTCACCTGGGCCATGGTCCCGCTGGCGCTGGTGCCGCCCGCGCTCCTGGCCGCGCCGACCCGCCGTCGACCGTCCGGCTAAACTCGACTGCCGTGACTAGCTGGGGTCCTGACGTTCGCCTGCGGTTCGCGCCGTCGCCGACCGGATACTTCCATGTCGGCGGGGCACGGTCGGTGCTGTTCAACTGGGCCATCGCGCGCAATACCGGCGGCGCTCTGGTGCTGCGGATCGAGGACACCGACGCCGAGCGCAACCGGCCCGAGTGGATCGCCGGCATCGTCAGCGCCCTGGACTGGCTCGGCATCGACGCCAGCCAGTACGAGGGCCCGTTCCTGCAGTCCGACAACCTGGCCAGGCACACCGAGGCCGCCCAGCGCCTCTACGAGCAGGGCCGGGCCTATTACTGCGACTGCACTCGCGCGGACGTGATCGCCAGGACCGGTGATCAGCACCGCGGCTACGACGGCTACTGCCGGGACCGTGGCCTCGGGCCGGGACCGGGCCGGGCCCTGCGCTTCCGCGCGCCGGACGAAGGCGCGACCGTGGTCAACGACCTGGTCCGCGGGCGGACCGTCTTCGAGAACTCCACCATCGAGGACTTCGTGCTGGCCCGCAGTAACGGATCGGTGCTGTTCCTGCTGGCGAACGTGGTTGACGACATCGACCAGCGCATCACGCACGTGCTGCGCAGCGAAGAGCACCTGCCGAACTCGCCGAAGCAGCAGCTGCTCTTCGAGGCGCTCGGGCACCAGGTGCCCGTCTGGGGTCACCTGCCGATCGTCGTGAATGAGAAGCGGCAGAAGATGTCGAAGCGCCGGGACAAGGTCGCCCTGGAGGACTTCAGGGACGAGGGCTACCTGCCGGAGGCGATGCGCAACTACCTCATGCTGCTCGGCTGGGGCCCGAAGGACGACCGGGAGATCATTCCCTTCGACGAGATGGTGGCGGAGTTCCGGATCGAGGACGTGAACCCGGCGCCGGCGTTCTTCGACGTGAAGAAGCTCCGCGCGTTCAACGGCGAGTACATCCGCGCTCTGTCGCCGGAGGACTTCATCGCCCGGTGCCAGCCATGGCTGACGCCCCAGGCCGCGCCGTGGCCGCCCGACCGGTTCGACCCCAAGGTGTTCGCCGAGCTCGCGCCGCTGGCGCAGACCAGGGTCGCCCTGCTGCCGGATGTCGTCGCCATGGTCGACTTCGCGTTCCTGCCCGACCCGGTCTTCGACGAGGCGTCCTGGGCGAAGGCGATGAAAGACCCCGCGGCCGAGGTCCTGGCCGCGACCGCGGTGGCGTATGCCCACGTGCCGTGGCGGGCAGCGGAGCTGCGCGAGGCGCTGGAGGAGGTCGGCGCGAAGTTCGGGCTGTCGCTGGGCAAGGCCCAGGCCCCGGTCCGCGTCGCGGTGACCGGCCGCACGGTCGGCCTGCCGCTGTTCGAGTCCCTGCAGGTCCTCGGCGAGGAAGAGACCCTGCGGCGCATCCGCGCGGCCCGGGCCCGGCTCGCTGGCTCGTAGCACTTGCGGACTGCCGCCCGCCCCGCTCACGCTCGTTCCGAACCCATGCAACGGTCCAGAACCGGTCTGCGGTCTCTGCGGGTGAGGAGGTGGCCGTGGACGCGAAAGCTGATGAAGAGTTCAGCGAGTTCATGCAGGGCCGCTGGGCTCAGCTCGTGCGGCTCGGCTACGGCCTGACCGGCGACCTGCAGCTCGCCGAGGACCTGGCCCAGACGGCGTTCGCGCGGGCCTACGCGTCGTGGTCGCGGGTGCGCAAGGCCGATGACCCGGACGCTTACGTGCGGCGCATCGTGGTGAACGCCAACCGGGACCGGTTCCGCAAGACGCGGGTCAGCGAGCTGCTCACCGACTCGATGCCGAACCTCGCGGCTTCCGCCGACCGGCGAGACGACCGGGCGGTACTGATCGAGGCGCTGCTGCAGCTGTCCTACGGGCAGCGCGCGGCGGTGGTGCTCCGGTACTGGCTCGACATGTCCGAGACGCAGACTGCGGCCGTGCTCGGCTGCTCGGTCGGCAACGTCAAGAGCCAGGCCGCGCGCGGTCTGGCCAAGCTGCGGGCCAGCGTGGCGCTCGAGGGGGGTGTGCTGTGAGCATTCAGGAGGAACGGGAGCTCCGCGAACGGCTCGGGGGCCTGCTCGACGGGATCGAGACCGGGCCGGCGCCGGTCGCGACCGCGGTCCGGCGGGGCGCGGGTATCAGGATGCGCCGCTGGGTCTCGGCGGGCGTGGGCGTGGCCGTGGTCATCGGCGCGGCCGCGGGGATTCCGGCGGTGCTGCATTCGGGCCGGACGCTGCCGCCGGCGAGCAAGCTCAGGCCGTACTCGGTGACCGTCAGCGCGCCGGGCAAGGGCGCCCGGCCCGGGGTGATCGCGACCGGCAGCGTGGACGGCAAGCGCTGGCAGGCGACGGTGAGTGGTACGGGCGCCGACGTCGCGGCGAGATTCGGCGCGAGGTTCCCGATCATGCCGGTTGCCCCGGTGGAGAACCCGGCCGGGTTCGTGTCCAGCGGTGACGGCGCCGGCGATCTCGCCTACGTCGGGACCGTGGCCGCTCAGGTGCGCGACTTCACCCTGCTGCTCGCCAACGGGAAGGTCATCGTCCTGCACCCGCAGGTCTGGCAGGGCCAGCGTTACATCGCGTTCGTGCTGCCGGTGGGCCTGGGCGTGAGCGAGCTAGCCGCTAACGGCAGCGGCGTGGTGCTCTCCTACGCGGTGCCGTTCAGCTACCGCGGCGAGGCCATCTTCAATGTCTGGCTGAGGCCCGATCAGCCCAGCCTCCCGCGGGCCACCGGGCGGATCGGATCGGGCGTGGTCGGCGGCCAGCACTGGTCGGCCGTGGCGTACGCGGGTATCTGGGGCATCTGCGTCGTGGTGACCACGCCGCCTTCGGGCTGGACCAGCGGCTGCAGCCAGGTGAGCACGCCGGTCCGCGCACTCAGCCTGAGGCAGGCGTTCATGTTCGGATCCGGGCCGGTCGACGTCGGCCAGGCGCGCTCGGACGTGGCCTACCTGCGGCTCCAGATGTCCGGCGGCTCGACCGTCCGCACCCCGGTTGTGAGCGTGGACGGCACCAGCTACTTCGCGGTCGCGAACTCCGCGAAGCGGATCGTCGGCTGGGCCGCCTACAGCGCGAACGGCACGCTGCTCGGCAGCGGACTAGGGAACCCGGCGGCGTGAGGCGAGGCGGGCCGGATACCGGCCCGGCCCGGCCAGCACCCCGCCTCGGCGTTGTGCTTGGCTACTGCCGTGACGAACACCCCATTTGCGGACCGGGTCCGGGCGGGCGAGACCGTGTACGGCGGCTGGATATCCATCGCCAGCCCGATCGGCGCCAGAGCGCTCGCGTCAGCCGGCCTCGACTACGTTGTCATCGACCTCCAGCACGGACAGGCGACCGAGCATGACCTGCCGGCCCTCACGAGTGCCATCCGGCTCGCTGGCGCGGCCCCGATCGGGCGGGTCAGGCACGCCTCCATGCCGGACATCGGGCGGGCTCTCGACCTGGGCTGCGAGGGAGTGATCGTGCCCAACGTCGAATCCGCCGAACAGGCCGCCGAGGTCGCCGGCGCCTGCCTGTATCCGCCGGACGGGTATCGCTCAGCCGGCGGCGTGCTCGCGCCCGCCGGGAAGCCGCTGTGCGTCGTCATGGTCGAGTCCGCGCACGCGATGACCGAGCTGCCCGCGACGCTGCGGCAGCCGGGGGTGGACGGCGTCTACGTCGGCCCCCGTGATCTGTCGTATTCCCTTGGCTGCCAGCTCGATCCGCACGACCCGGTGCTCCGGCCGGCGCTGGAGCGGGTCTGGGCAGCGTGCGCCGCGGCGGGGAAGCCGGTCGGCGTCCACGCCGTCGAAGGGGAGATCGCGAGGATCTACCGCGACAGCGGCTGCCGCCTGGTGACCGTGATCGGCGACGCCCAGGCGCTGTCGCGGGCTGCCGCCGCAGCGCTCGCCGCCGCCGCGACCTGACCCGCCGGGGGCCCAAACCTCTCGCGCGGTTTGTCCGGCTCACGCGGCCAGAGGGCTGCGGCCTATCCTGGCGTGAGAGCTTTCGGCGCACTCGGCCGATGCGTTAGTGCCCAAACCAGCCCAGGAGGCGGCAATGGGACTTATGGACAAGGTCAAGGCGCAGGCTTCGCAGCTCGGGCAGAAGGCCCAGGAAGCGGCGCAAGAGGGTAAGGCACGGATTGACCAGGCTCAGGCCCAGCGGTCGGGCGGCACGATGCTGCGCCAGCTGGGGGCCCTCGTCTACGCGGACCGGACTGGCCGCGGCACCCCGGACACCCAGACCAAGATCGATTCGCTGATTTCCGAGATCTCGACGTTCGAGCAGACCAACGGGCTCAACCTGACCGCGGACCAGTCCCAGACGACTGTCCCGCCGCAGGGCTCCCCGGCGCCCGGCGCCCCGCCGCCGGGCTCCCCGCCGGGCCAGTCGAGCTCGTTCACGGGCGGCGAGGACACCGGCACCACTACCTTCGCGCCTGGTCCCTTCACCGGGCCGGATGAGGGGACAGGACCGCAGTAGCGGCGCGGCCGCCCGTTCCCTCCCGGTTACCGGCAGGCGTCCTGCGCCGCAGTCCGCTGCTGCACGGGTACCGCGGTCGTGGCCGCGGTACCCGTCGTCGTGGCGGCGGGCCGGGCGCCGGTCACTGCGTGCCCGGCGGTCCCGAGCACGAGCCGGATGCGGGCGAGGCCCCGGACCGCCTGCAGGCTCGCGCCCGGCAGCACCGCGTGCAGGAGCCGGGCGTCCGCCGCCTGCGCGGGCGGATACTGGATCAGCGTCCTGGCGACGTTATGGTGCGGCCAGTTCAGGCCCGCTCGGTGCAGGCCGAAGCCGAGCCCGGCGAGTTCGCGGCCGGTACTCGCCGACAGGCCGCTGATCAGCGTGCCGTTGTAGACATCCACTGAGACCTGCGCCCGGCTGCTCGACCGCTTGCTGCTTGGCCGCCGGTGGCTCGCGTGCCCGGAATGCCTGGGCGGCTGCGTGTCGTTCCGCAGCTGGGCAAACAGCGCGGCCGCGGCGGGCTTGTTCCACAGCACCGCGGCCTGGCCGGTCGGCGTCACGTAGTTCAGCGAGGCCAGCGGGACCGTCGTGAACGTAATGTTCTGCGACCGGATGCCGCGCACCTCATCCGCGAGGCGGATGACGTTGAAGCCCTTGTCGACCGTGAACGCGGCCGTGACCGAGGACAGGAACGACTGCAGGCGGAACGGATTCGCCAGCACGCCCGAGTTGGTCGCCTCGGCGAGCATGGAGGACAGCAGCTGCTGCTGGTCCTTGATCCGGGTCAGATCCGACAGGGCGAACGAGTGCCGGTCGCGGGCGAACTTCAGCGCGGTCACCCCGTCGACGTGATGCTCGCCGGCCGACAGATGCAGTCCGGTGTAGGAGTCGTCGACCGCGAACGGCAGGCAGATGTTCACGCCGCCGAGTGCGTCGATGACCTTGACGAAGGCGAGGAAGTCGACCTCGACATAGTCGTTGACGACGAGGCCGGTGGCCTGCTCTACCGTGCGCACCATGAGTGCCGGGCCGCCGAATCCGAGCGCGGCGTTGATCTTGTTCATGCCGTGGCCGGGGATGCTGACCCACGAGTCGCGCGGCAGGCTGACGACCCGGACGCTGTCGTGGCTGGCGGCGATGTGCACCAGCATCAGCGTGTCGGAGTTGAGGCCGACGTCGTTGCCGACGTGCAGCTCGATTTCCTCCTTGCGGGTCAGCCCGCTGCGGGTGTCGATGCCGGCGACGAGGATGTTGACCGGACCGCTCGACGGCGTGCCGGTGGTGCCGGCGTCGACTCGGCCGAGGCTCCCGCTGACGTAGCTGGTCAGCGCCCACGCACCGGTCGCGGCGACCAGCGTCAGCGCGGACGTGATCGTGAGCACCAGGAGCCGCAGTCGGTTTCTGCGAGCCTTCCTGGTGGCCGTCAGCCGCGGCACCTGCCGCGGCCCAGCCGGCGGGTGCTGGGCCTGCGCAGGATCAGTCATCAGCCCCCCAGCTAGTTGCCCTTGGGAAGGCTAACGCGGCATTTGGCCGCCGCCGGGAAGGCGCCGCCGGCCCGGTCGGCAAAGTTTGCGGCTATTCAGGGTATGCGCGACGGCGGGTCAGGCTCCGGGCGCGGGCGGGTCCGGGTCGCGCGGGAGCCCGAGTATCCGCTCGCCGATGATGTTCAGCTGGATGTCGGTCGTGCCCCCGCCGATCGTGAACGCCTCGGTCATGAGGAGCTGGCGGGCCCAGTGCGCGCCGTTCGGCTGACCGTCGGCGGTCACGGGCTGGCCGTGACCGGCGCCGAGCGCTCCCGTTCCTCCTGACATCTCCCAGCTCAGCTCGGCGACCTGCTGCGCGTGCCGCATGCTGAGCAGCTTGCGGACGCTGCCGGTCGCGCCGGGCTCGGTGCCCGACAGCTGCTTGAGCGCGGCCCGGACGGCGAGCACGTCGATGGCGTGACCCTGGCTCACCAGCTCGCCGACCCTGGCCAGCGGCGGATCCGCCGCGGCGCGCGCGGTCTGCAGGAGTTCGGGCACGCCGCAGCCGAAAATCCAGGACCGGGCCAGCGAGACCCGCTCGTTGGCCAGCGTCGTCCTGGCGATGCGCCAGCCCTTGTTGATCTCGCCGACGACGCAGTCGTCGGGCACGAAGACGCCGTCGAGGAACACCTGGTTGAAGATCGACTCGCCGGTGATCTCGCGCAGCGGCCTGACTTCCACGCCGGGGGAGTGCATGTCGACCAGGAAGTAGCTGATGCCGTCGTGGCGCGGCTGCGACGGGTCGGTGCGGGCGATGCAGATGGCCCAGGCGGCGTGCATGGCGAGGGAGGTCCAGATCTTCTGGCCCGTGATCTTCCAGCCGCCGTCGACTCGCTCGGCCCTGGTGGACAGGCCGGCCAGATCGGACCCCGCGCCCGGCTCGCTGAACAGCTGGCACCACAGGTAGTCCGCGCGCAGCGTGGCCGGTATGAACCGCTGCTGCTGCTCGGGCGTGCCGTACTGGATCAGCGCGGGCACGGTCCACGCGCCGATGGCCAGCCCGGGAACGTGGATGCCGGCCGCGCGCAGCTCCTCGTCGATGACCAGCTGCTCGAGGGCGCCGGCGCCGCGTCCCCACGGCCTGGGCATGTGCGGCATCACCCAGCCGCCGGCCCCGAGCGCGGCGTTGCGGTCCTTGCCGGTCAGCTTCGCGATCTCGGCCAGCTCGGCGCGGATCGAGGCGCGGAGCGCGTCATTCCCCTCGGGCAGCTCGAGGCGGACGGGCCTGCTGACACCATCGACGGCCAGCCGGCCGAGGCGCTGCGGCCAGCTGCGCTCGGGCGACCAGGCGATCGCGGTGCCGAGCAGCGCGCGGATCGTCATCGCGCGCCGGTAGTAGAGGTGCGCGTCGTGCTCCCAGGTGTAGCCGATGCCGCCCAGGACCTGGATGCACTCGTGCGCGCAGGTCACCGCGGCGTCGGCGGCCAGCGATGCGGCCGCGGCGGCGGCGAAGTCCTGCTGGGCGTC
>DAIOWC010000002.1:31638-34848 GCA_036758685.1 Streptosporangiaceae bacterium
GTCCCACACTGCCGCTGCGGCCTGCTCGGCGGCGACGAGCATGCGGGCGCAGCGGTGCTTGACCGCCTGGAACTGGCCGATCGGCCGCCCGAACTGGTGACGGATCTTGGCGTACTCCGAAGCGGTGTGCACCGCCCAGTCCGCGATGCCGACGGCCTCGGCGCCGAGGATGGCCGCGGCGAGGTTGGCGATGGCAGCACGGGTGAGGCCGTCAAGCACCCGGTCTGCAGGCACGGCGACGCCGTCGGCCTGTACCCGGGCGAGCTGGCGGGTGAGGTCCAGGCTGTCGACCGGCGCGATGTCGAGGGTCGGGGCGTCCACCGCCAGCCAGCGGGTGCCGCCGGCGGACTCCGCGGGCAGGATGATCAGGTCGGCCGTCGCCGCCCCGAGAACCTGCGCGGCGGTGCCGCTGATCACAAGGCCGCCGTCCGGCCGGGCCTCGGCGCGCAGGTCCGCCGCGAGCGCGACGGCGGCCGATCGGGTCCCGTCCGCCAGGCCCGCCAGCAGCTTCCCGCTCGCCCCCGACGTCACAAGGACCGCGCTGGCCAGCGCGGTCGGAACGAAGCCGCCCGGCACGAGCGCCCGGCCCAGTTCCTCGACGGCGATCGCGAGCTCGGCCAGCCCGAAGCCCTGGCCGTCGTCGGCCTCGGGAACGTGCAGCCCGAGCAGACCCTGTTCGGCCAGGCCGGGCGCGAGGACATCGCGGTAGCGGGCGGCGCCGCTGTCGCCGCCATTCGCCGCGGCCCGGACAGTGTCGGGCGGGCTGCTGCGCTCGGCCCACGCCCGTACCGACTCGGCAAGCTGCACGTGTTCTTCGGTCAGCGCCAGCGTCATCGATCCACCTCGGGTTCCGCGCGGTCGGCCTAGGCTCCCGATTCTAGAACGGGATTCGGTTTTGCGGAACGCCCGCCGCCCCGCCGGGCGCCGTCCGGGTCCGTCCGGTCCGCACACCGGACGGGCGAGCGGCGCACCGAAACCAGCAATCGTGCGATTAGCCGCGAAGCGGGCGGGCATCCGATGGACTGTGTGACTCTGGTGTCGCTATAGCCAGCACCAAAGTCACACAGTCCACCAAGTTGATCTACGTGCCGGGCCGCCCGGAGCCCTCGCGCGAAGATCAAGCGCGGGGTGTGCCTGTAGCGCGTCCGCTTTGCCGGTAATCATCTGGTTGCGGACTCGGGCGGCTGGCCCCTGCTCGCCCCGGCCGCCCGGCGAGCCCGCGCACGGAGCCGCACCTCACCGCCGCGGGCGGCACCCCCCCGTGACATGCAGCCATTTCTTCGGTACTATTGAGTAAGTTACTGGTCAGTAGCATGATGTGAGTCGCGCCGGGCGGGAAGTACGCGGAGGGCACCATGGGGCACTTCAAGAGCAACCTCAGGGACATCGAGTTCAACCTCTTCGAGGTATTGAAGCGCCAGGACCTGCTGGGGACCGGCCCGTTCGCCGAGGTGGATGAGGACACCGCCCGCGGCATCCTGGACGAGGTCAACCGGCTCGCCCTCGGCCCGGTGGCCGACTCGTTCGCCGACGCTGACCGCAACCCGCCCGTCTTCGACCCCGCCACGCACTCGGTGACGATCCCCGACGCGTTCCGCCGGTCTTACGAGGCCTTCATCGACGGTGAGTGGTACCGCCTCGAGCTTCCGCCCGAGCTGGGCGGCACCGTCGTCCCCCGGAGCATCGGCTGGGCTGTCGCCGAGCTGATCCTCGGCGCGAACCCGGCGGTCTGGATCTACTCCAGCCTCGGCTCGTTCTCGCACGCGCTGTGGAAGCTGGGCACGCCGCGGCAGAAGGAGATCGCGCAGCTCGCGGTCGACAACAAGTGGAGCTACACGATGGTCCTCACCGAGCCGGACGCCGGCTCGGACGTCGGTGCCGGGCGCACCAAGGCCGTGCAGCAGCCCGACGGCACCTGGCACATCGAGGGCGTGAAGCGCTTCATCACCAGCGGCGAGCACGACCTGACCGAGAACATCCTGCACATCGTGCTGGCCCGTCCCGAGGGCGCGGGCCCGGGCACCAAGGGGCTGTCGATGTTCCTGGTGCCCAAGTTCCTCATCAACGAGGACGGCTCGCTCGGTGAGCGCAACGGCGTCAACGCCACCAACGTCGAGCACAAGATGGGCCTGAAGGTCTCGACCACCTGCGAGATGACCTTCGGCGCGGACACGCCCGCGGTCGGCACGCTCATCGGCGACGTACACGACGGCATCCGCCAGATGTTCATGATCATCGAATTCGCCCGGATGATGGTGGGAACGAAGGCTATCGCCGCCCTCTCGACTGGGTACCTGAACGCGCTCGATTACGCCAAGACCAGGGTGCAGGGCGCTGATCTCACCCAGATGCTGGACAAGTCCGCGCCGCGCGTGACGATCCTGAAGCACCCGGACGTCCGGCGCAGCCTCATGCTGCAGAAGGCCTACGCCGAGGGCATGCGGGCGCTCGTGCTCTACACCGCCTGCCAGCAGGACGCCCTGATGATTGCCGACGCGGCCGGGGCCACGGACGAGACCGCGGCAGCGCTCAACGACCTGATGCTCCCGATCGTCAAGGGCGTCGGCTCCGAGCGCGGCTACGAGCAGCTCGCCCAGTCGCTGCAGACCTTCGGCGGCTCCGGCTACCTGCAGGACTACCCGATCGAGCAGTACGTCAGAGACTCGAAGATCGACAGCCTGTACGAGGGCACGACCGCCATCCAGGGCCTGGACCTGTACTTCCGCAAGATCGTGCGGAACCAGGGCACCGCGTTCACGAGCCTGCTCGGCCAGATCCGCGAGTTCGCCGCCGCCGATGGCGGCAATGGCCGGCTGAAGCAGGAGCGCGCCGCCGTTGCCCGCGCCGCCGACGACATCGAGGCGATCGTCGCCGCGATGAACGGGTTCCTCGGCGCCAGCCTGGAGCAGCCCGCTCAGGCGTACCGGGTCGGGCTGAACACCACCAGGCTCCTGCTCGGCCTCGGCGACCTCATCATCGCCTGGCTGCTCGGCCGCCACGCCGAGGTGGCGCTGGCCCGGCTGGACGAGGGCGGTCTCTCGGCCGCCGACCAGGCCTTCTACCAGGGCAAGGTCGCCGCGGCGGGGTTCTTCGCGGCCACGGTGCTGCCGCGGCTGACCGCCGAGCGCGAGATCGCCGAGTCCGTCTCGCTTGACGTCATGGAGCTGCCCGACGAGGCCTTCTGAGGCCTGCCTTCGGTCCGCTGCAGGT
>DAIOWC010000002.1:34948-57555 GCA_036758685.1 Streptosporangiaceae bacterium
GTCATGGAGCTGCCCGACGAGGCCTTCTGAGGCCTGCCTTCGGTCCGCTGCAGGTAGCGGACATTTGCCCATTACGTGGCCGTGACCAGCGGCGTACGCTCTGGCCATGACCGCCGACATCTTCGGCCGCGACGCTGAGCTAGCGGCGATCAGCTCGTTCCTGGGCGGCCTGCGCCAGTCGGCCGGATCGGTCGTGCTGGCCGGGCCGCCCGGATCGGGGAAGACCACGCTGCTGCGAGCGGCGGTCGCGCTCGCCCGCGACCAGGGATACTCGGTGCTGCTGACCACGCCCGCCCGCAGCGAGGTGAAACTGGCCTTCGCCGGCCTGGCGGACCTGCTGGACGGCCAGCCAGGCGCCGCTATCGACGAACTGCCACCGCCTCAGGCCCGCGCACTGCGGATCGCTCTGCTGGCGGAAGAACCGTCGGCCCACCCGCCCGGCCAGCGAGTGATCGCGGTCGCATTCCGCGCCGCGCTCCAGGCGCTGGCGACCGCAGCGCCCGTTCTCCTCGTCATCGACGACGTTCAATGGCTCGACCAGCCGAGCGGCACGGCCGTCGGGTTCGCAGTCCGCAGGCTGCAGGCGGAGGCCGTCGGGCTGGTCTGTGCACAGCGGACTGACCGGCCTGGTGCCGAGCTGCCGCTGGAGCTGTCGCGGGCCAGGACCGCCCCCGGGCTGATGTCGGTGGGCCCGCTCAGCATCGGGGCGCTGCACCGGATGCTGCGGGCGCGCCTGGGCACATCCTTCTCCCAGCCCATGCTGCGCCGGATCGAGGCGGAGTCGGCCTGCAACCCGTTCATCGCGCTGGAGCTGGGCCGGGCGCTGGTCCGGCGCGGCATCACCAACGCGGGGCATGCCGCCCTGCCGGTGCCGGACACGCTGAGCGGGCTCATCGACGAGCACCTCAGTGACCTGCCGCCAGCAGTCCTGGAGGCAGCACAGCTGGTGGCCGTCATGCCGGACGCGTCGCCGGACCGCTATCTCGCCGCGGGCGCGCCAGCGGCCGGGCTGGACGCGGCCGTAGCCGCCGGGCTGCTCGAGCTCGACTGCGGGCGGCTGCGATTTTCGCACCCGCTGCTCAGTTCTGCGGTCGCAGCCGTGATCCCCCCTGCCCGCGGACGTGAGCTCCATGCCATTGCGGCTGGTCTTAGCGACCGGCAAGAGGAGCACGCATGGCACCGGGCGCTTGCCGCCACCGGGCCGTCGGCTCAGATAGCCGCTGAGCTCGACGCGGCTGCAAGCGCGGCGGTCGGCCGGGGCGCGCCGTCTGCGGCAGCTGACCTGTTCGAACTGGCGGCCTCGCTGACCCCGGCGGACCAGCCCGCAGATCTGAGCAGGCGGACTGTCGACGCTGCCAGGCACCTGGCTCTGTCCGGGGCCAAGCGGGCCGCGATCGCGCTGCTCGAGCGGTTTATCGCCGCCGCGACGGCCGGCCCGGAGCGCTCCGATGCGCTGTACCAGCTTGGATGGATTCGCCAGGAGGACTCCACCGCCGCTGCGACGACGCTGCTAGAGCAGGCGCTCGCGGAAACGGGCGACGACCCGGCCCGTGCCGCCAGAATTCATCTGATTAGCGGTGATAACTGGTCGAAGCGAGGTGACCAAGACCGCGCCCGGGCTGAGGCGAGCCAGGCCCTGGCGAATGCGGAGCTGGCCGGTGAGCCAGCACTCCTAGCCTCGGCGCTCGGCCTCTTTGTCCTGGACGAGTTTCTCAGCGGCGGCGTCCTGCACATGGGGCTACTCGAGCGGGCCATGGAAATCGAGCGGCAAATCGGCTGCGGTCAGCTCGCGACCAGTTACATGCCGAGCTGGATCGCAGGCTACTGCCACCTCACCGACGGCATGCTGGAGTCAGCGCAAGACGAGCTTCAGCGAGTACTGACGAACTGTGACGCCGAGGGACTCGAGTACTGGCGGGCCGACGTCTTGCTCCGGCTCGCGCTGGTCGCGCTATTTCGCGGTGACCTGCAGCGGGCGGCGGTGCTCGCGGCCGAGGGCCTGGAGAGCGCCGAGCAGGCCGATCTTCCGCAGAATCAAGCCGCGCTGCGTTATGCCTGCGGCGAGGCCGCACTGCAGCTTGGCCGGATTGAAGCCGCCCGCGACTTCGCCCGCGGCGGAATGGAGGCGGCTACTGCGGCGGGGGACGCCCCGTACTTCATGCGCAATGAGGGTCTGCTTGGCTCTATCGACCTGGCGCTCGGTCGTTACCCGGCGGCAGCGGCACGCCTCGGGCCGCTGGCGGCGAAGTGGCAGGACTCCGGGGCGCGAACCCTGACCACGAACGGCCTCGAGCCGCAGGCTGTCGAGGCACTCTGCGCGGCTGGTGAGCTGCAGCAGGCCGGGCCGCTGCTGGCGAAGATGGAGGGCTATGCCCGCGGTCCGCTGGCCGCGGCGATTGTGGCCCGCTGCCGGGGTCAGGTTGCCCTGGGCCGTCATGATCTCGGCGCTGCCGTGTCGGAGTTCACTGATGCACTCAGACTGCACGGTCAGGTTTCACCCCAGCCACTGGTCCAGGGCCGCATACTCATCGAGCTCGGCGGCGTGCAAAGACGGCTGAAGCAGCGCGCAGCCGCGCGATCGCTGCTGACAGACGCGCTCGGCCTGTTCGAGACGATCGGCGCTCCGCTCTGGGCGGCGCGAGCGCGCGCCGAGCTGGCCCGTATCAGCGGCCGGTCACCAGGTGCGGCGGTGCTCACCGTCACCGAGCGCCGGGTCGCCGATCTGGTCGCCAGCGGGCGGACCAATAAAGAGGTCGCAGCGGAGCTGTTCGTGACCGTCCGAGCGGTCGAGTCCACTCTCACCAAGGCCTACGCCAAGCTCGGTGTCCGGTCACGGACCGAGCTCGGCGCGGTCATGCACGCCAACCCCGCGGACCTGGCGGCCGAGGCCGCCCCAGACGGCAGGCACTGAGCCGGTCGCCGCTACTGCGGGCAGAGCCGGTCAATGTGTGTGGATTTCCGCGTTCACGGCCAGCCGCCATCTTCCTAGCGTTTCTGGTGCGAGCTCGCGCACGGGCAGGCTCGGCAGCATCAGAGGGGAACCAGACATGCGCGTCAGCAGGATCACGATCGCCGGCACCGGCACGCCGGCGATGACGGCGAGCGGAATGAGGCTTACGCCGGCAGGCACAAGCACGATCACCCACGGCGGAACGGTGCACACCCGACGGCAGCAGCTCACCGTCGGAGACGGGACTGGGGCTTTCACGGGCATCAGCCGCTCGGGTCCGGCTCTGATCAGCGAGATCGCGATCGACCGCCCCGGCGTCTGGCGGGCATCGGGATGGATGCCCGCCAGATCTCCGGCTCAGATCTCGTACTGAACGGCCGCCCTGGCCTTGGTGTTCGGGCCGGAGAACCGGCTGATGATGTCCCTGTGCTCGGCGTTGTCGCGGTAAGCCAGGTAAGAGTCAGCGTCGTCGAAGTCGGCGACTACGGCGAAGTCGAAGTTGCCCTCGAGGATCCCGGCGTCCGGCCCGGCGTGATAGGAGCGGACGGCCGGCAGCGTCGCCGCGAGCTGCGTGAGCTCGGCCGCGAACTGCCGTTCCATGTCCTCGGTCATCCCGTCGGTCCAGGTGAACAGAACGACGTGCCTGATCATGGGGTTCCTCCCGGGACGGTTCAGGACCAGGCCAGCATCCGCAGCGGATCGGTCAGCATCGCGCCGATGTCGCGCAGCACGGCCGAGCCGAGGTCACCGTCCACCATCCGGTGGTCGAACGACAGCGCGAGCGTACACACCTTGCGCACGGCCAGCGCCCCGTCGACGACCCACGGCGCGTCCTTCACCTGGCCGAAGGCGAGGATCGCGGTCTCGCCGGGGGTCAGGATCGGGGTCCCGGTGTCGACGCCGAAGATGCCGACGTTCGTGATCGTGATCGTGCCGCCGGACATGTCGGCCGGAGTCGCCTTCCCGGCCCGCGCGGTCTCGGCCAGCTGGGCCAGCGCCCGCGCCAGGTCGGGCAGCGACAGCGCCTGCGCGTCCTTGACGTTCGGCACGACCAGGCCGCGGTCGGTGGCCGCCGCGATGCCCAGGTTCACGTAGTGCTTGACCACGATCTCCTGCGCCGCCTCGTCCCACTTCGAGTTGATCATCGGGTGCCGGGCGGCGGCGACCAGCAGGGCCTTGGCCACCAGCAGCAGCGGGGACACCCTGACGTCGGCGAAGTCCGGCAGCGTCCGCAGCCGCGCGGTCGCGTTCATCGTCTCGGTGATGTCGATCTGCAGGAACTCGGTGACGTGCGGCGCGGTGAAAGCACTGGCCGACACCGCCGCCGCCGTGTGCTTGCGCACACCGCGGATAGGAATCCGCTCCTCCCGGACGCCGGCGGCCAGGACGGGAACGGCCGCCGCAGGGGCCGGTCCGGCTGCCGCCTGCTGGACGTCGTCTCGGGTAATGGAGCCGCCGGGGCCGGTCCCGGCCAGCACGGCGAGATCGACTCCGAGGTCCCTGGCCATCTTGCGCACGGGCGGCTTCGCCAGCGCGCGGGCGCCATCGCCGTTGACCGACGGTGCGGGCGGGGCGACCGGAGCCGGGGCGGACGCGGCCTGCGGGGCCGCGGCTTCCCGGGCCGGTGCCGCCGAAGCCGCCTTGCGCGTCCGCCTCGCGGTGGTGCCGAGCTTCACGCCGTAGCCGACCAGTACCGCCTGCCGCTCGGCCTTGGGGGCAGGGCTGCCGATCATGCCCGGCTCGGATGCCAGCTCGACCGCCGCCAGCGGCACCAGGTCCGCCGCCTCGGCGATCTCCCGTTCCCCGGGCCCGGCCGGCGAGCCGCCGACATTGACGGAGATGATCGGCGTTCCTACGTCAGCGGTCGCCCCCTCGGGGACCAGCAGGTCGGCGACGACGCCCGCGTAGGGACTCGGCAGCTCGACGACCGCCTTGGCGGTCTCGATCTCGACGATGATCTGGTTGACGGTGACCTGGTCACCGGGGTGAACGTGCCACCGGATGATGTCGGCCTCGGTCAGGCCTTCGCCGACATCAGGGAGCTTGAACTCCTTGAGATCTGACATGGGGCCCTCTCAGTAGCCGAAGGTGCGGTCGACGCCGTCCAGGATCCGGTCCAGGTCGGGCAGGTAGTGCTCTTCCAGCCGGGACGGCGGGTAGGGCGTGGTGTAAGCGCCGACGCGGAGCACGGGGGCCTCCAGGTTATAGAAGCACTCCTGCGTGACCTGCGCCGCGATCTCGGCGCCGATCCCGCCGGTGACGACCGCCTCGTGGACGACCACGCAGCGGCCGGTCTTGCGGACCGAGGCGAAGATCGTGTCGGTGTCCAGCGGCGCGAGCGAGCGCAGGTCGATGACCTCCAGCGACCGGCCATCGCTGGCCGCCGCGACCGCGGCCTCGGCGCACGTTCGCACCATCGGGCCGTAGCACAGCACGGTCACGTCGGTGCCGGGCACGAGGACGCGCGCGGAGTCCATCGGCAGCGCGTCGGCGAGGGGCGCGTCGGTGGCCACGTCGGTCTTATCCCAGTAGCGGCGCTTCGGCTCGAAGAACATCACCGGGTCGTCGCTCCGGGCGGCCTGCTGGATCATCGTGTAAGCGTCGGCCGGATCGCCGCAGGAGATGACCCGCAGACCGGGCGTGTGCGCGAACAGCGACTCGGGCGACTCGCTGTGGTGCTCGACCGCGCCGATGCCGCCGCCGAACGGGATCCGCACGACGATCGGCAGCCGGACCGTGCCGAGCGAGCGGTAGCGCATCTTGGCCAGCTGCGTGACGATCTGGTCGAAGGCCGGGAACACGAAGCCGTCGAACTGGATCTCGCAGATCGGCCGGTAGCCGCGCAGGGCCAGCCCGATCGCGGTGCCGATGATGCCGGACTCGGCCAGCGGGGTATCGATGACCCGAGCCTCGCCGAAGTCCTTCTGCAGGCCGTCGGTGACCCGGAACACGCCGCCGAGCTTGCCGACGTCCTCGCCCATGATGACGGTCTTCGGGTTGTCCTCCAGGGCCTTGCGCAAGCCCTCGTTGAGCGCCTTGGAGAGCGTGAGCGTGGTCATCGCGCGGCCTCCTCGGCAACGAACGAGTCAAGGTAGGCGGCGAACTCGGCGCGTTCGGCGGCAAGCTGCCTGGTCTCGCTGGTGAACACGTTGTCGAACATCGACAGCGGCTGCGGGTCGGGCATCTCCAGGCAGGCCCGGCGGACCCGGACGCCGACCTCGGCCGCCTCGGCCTCGACCTCGTCGAAGAAGCTCATCTCGGTCTGCCAGGTACGGATCAGGTACTGCTTGACCCGCTCGATGGGGTCCTTCAGCTTCCACGCCTCGAGCTCGGCGGACAGCCGGTACCGGGTCGGGTCATCGGTGGTGGTGTGCGCGCCCATCCGGTAGGTATAGGCCTCGATCAGCGTCGGGCCCTGGCCTTCGCGCGCGGCCTGCATCGCCTTGCGGGTGACCGCGAGGCAGGCAAGCACGTCGTTCCCGTCCACGCGGACACCGGGGAAGCCGAACCCGAGCGCGCGCTGGTACAGCGGCACGCGGCTCTGGCGCTCGAGCGGCTCGGAGATGGCCCACTGGTTGTTCTGGCAGAAGAACACGACCGGCGCGTTGTTGACCGACGCCCAGATAAAGGCCTCGTTGACGTCACCCTGGCTGGTCGCGCCGTCGCCGAAGTAGACGATCACGGCCTCGCCGTCCTCGCCCACGGCCCCGTCGCGCTGGATGCCCATGGCATAGCCGGTGGCGTGGAGCGTCTGGCTGCCGATCACGATCGTGTAGAGGTGGAAGTTGTGCTCCGTCGGGTCCCAGCCGCCGTGGCTGACCCCGCGGTACAGCTCAAGCAGCTTCGCGGGATCCAGGCCGCGACACCAGGCAACCCCGTGCTCGCGATAGGTGGGGAACGCCATGTCCCTCGGCGTCAGTGCGCGGCCAGAACCGACCTGGGCGGCCTCCTGGCCAAGCAGAGAGGCCCAGATCCCCAGCTCGCCCTGGCGCTGCAGGGCGATCGCCTCGAAGTCGATCCTGCGGACGATGACCAGGTCGCGGTACAGAGCCTTGACCTCGTCGACCGAGATGTCCAGCGGGTAGTCGGGATGCTCGACTCGCTCGCCCTCGGGGGTGAGGAGCTGGATCAGCTCGGGCGAGTCCGCCTGCCGTTCTGGTTCGCGGGCTGGTGCCCGCTTTGCAGAGCGGGCGGCGCGTCCGGCATCTTTGACGGCCACGTGCCACTCCTTGCATGCTCATGCCCGGTTGCGGGCGGTGGCGCCCACTACCGGCCGGCCTGTCAGGTCCAAGTTGTGCTGGCGACAGTACTAGCCAGCCGCCAGGCGTGGTCAAGGCCTGCCTTGGGTGACCACTGCGATGGTGACGCAAGTCACGAATCTGCCCAGTGCGGCCTTGAACTTCAGAGTACTTGTTATCCCGCTCAGCCTGCGGGGGCGCTTTTGGGCACCGCCTTCCTTCCTCGCAAAAACCGCTCGTCGGTCCAGGCGGCGCCGCGCCTCCTCGGCTCGCTCGGAGAACCCCCGCGCCTCCTCGGCTCGCTCGGACCCCGCGCCCCTCCCCCCCCACATGAAACCCGCACCCCTCCCCGCCTACATGAAACCCGCACCCCTCCCCGCCTACATGAAACCCGCGCCCGTCCCGCCCCTCTGGTCGCTCGCGGCTCGCTCCTCAGCCAGACGCCGCCGGCACCTCGCCGACTCGCTCGAACGCCGCTCGCGTTAACCTGCCGGTGTGCCGAAAGTCGTCATCGACGTCATGCTCAAGCCCGAGATCCATGATCCGCAGGGCGACGCGATCGCTAGCGCCTGCCGGCGGCTTGGCTTCGACCAGGTCGCCAGCGTCAGGCAGGGCAAGCGGTTCGAGGTCGAGCTGACCGGGCCCGCCTCGGTCGAGCAGATGTCCGAGCTGGCGGCCGAGTTGCTGGCCAACCCGGTCATCGAGGAATTCTCCGTCGAGTCGCTCTGATCTGGGGTTCACCTCACAGAGCGCGGGGGCCCAGGCGGCCGACGCGATGCGTACTAATTGTCCGCCGGACAGCATGACTCAGAATCGCCGGGTGGGACGCTCCAATTGGACCTGGTTTGAACGCCCTTCCGGCCCGGATTTCCAGCCTGACTAAAGATTTACACGCACGTGCGTGGCGTACTGCCGCGAGACGGCTGCAAGACAGTTAACGCAGGTCAGGGGCCTGCTCGAGCGCGATTTGCCTGACTGCCAGTACCGCACTGTTCGTCCAGAGATCGCCTAAGTTCATGATTACCATTGCTCGTCCGGGGAAGCCTCCACAATATGAACTGTCTGTAACCGCTACGGGCTGAGGGAGCGGATGCGATCTCGGGTGTTCCAGTCTGGGGAACCGGCCGCGGACGTTGAGTTCTGCCTGGTCTTCCCCGGAGAGGCGCTGAGTGTCCCGGTGATGCGCCGGGTGCTCGGTGACACCCTCGGCAGGCTCGGGATGGACGAAAGCTGTATCGGCGACATCCTGCTCGCGGTCACCGAAGCTTGTTCGAACGTGGTCCGGCATGCCGGACCCGGCCGGCGGTACGAGGTCGTTGCCCACGTGGGAAGCAAGCGGTGCCTCCTGGAAATCGTCGATGGCGGCCGCGGCATGGACTCGGTCAGCCAGGTCGTGCGGCGACGCCGGATCCGTCGGCCGTCGGTGCCCGTGGCCAGGCTCCGCCGCCACCCCGCCAGCCCCGCCACGGCGCCGCTGTCGGCAGCTACTCCCCGCCGGATCGCGGGAGCGCGCCGCCGGGCCAGGGAGCGCTCGATCGCCCAGCTGCCCGAGTCGGGCCGCGGCCTCGCCATCATGCGCGCCTGTGTTGATGACGTCAGCATGCGGAGCAGGCCAGGACAGGGCACGGTGGTCTCGCTTCAGAAGCGGATTGAGTGGCGCAGTGATGCGCCGCTCGTGCGGCTGCCCGCCTCGCAGCTCAGGGACGCCGGGTAGGGCTCGGGGACGCAAGCCAAGCCGGTAGCCTGCCTGTATGCGCCGCCCGCGAGGACGCCGATCACCGCTAGCACCGCCGCTCACCACGGGTTCATCGCGGTGAGTGCGCCAGGCCGAGGATCTCCCCGGATCGGCGTAGTCACCTTTCCCGGATCGCTTGACGACCGTGACGCGCTCCGCGCCGTGCGTAAGGCCGGAGCCGCGCCGGTCAGCCTGTGGCACGGCAATGCCAGCCTGCAGGGAGTGGACGCGGTCATCCTGCCCGGCGGCTTCTCCTATGGCGACTACCTACGGTGCGGGGCAATTGCCCGGTTCGCTCCGATAATGAGCGAGCTAGTCCCGGCGGCCAGGAAGGGCCTGCCGGTACTGGGCATCTGCAACGGCTTCCAGATCCTGTGCGAGTCCCACCTGCTGCCGGGCGCGCTGACCCGAAACGCGGGCCTGCGCTTCGTGAACAGGGAGATCAGCGTCACGATCGAGAACGACTCCTCGGCCTGGACCAGCCAGTACAAGGCGGGCCAGGACATCACGGTGGTGCTGAAGAGCGGCGAGGGCGCCTACGTCGCCGACCAGGGCACGCTCGCCGCGCTGGAGGCCGGCGGACTCGTCCTGGCCAGGTACGCAGGCGGCAACCCGAACGGCTCGGTCGCCGGCATCGCGGGCGTCGTCAACGAGGCCGGCAACGTGGCTGGCCTCATGCCGCACCCCGAGCACGCGATCGATGCCCTGACGGGTCCGGGCGACGACGGGCTCGGCTTCTTCGGCTCGGTCCTGAACGCGGTGGCGCTCGCGTGACCACCCAGCAAGCCGGCGCCGACACCGTCGCGGACGCTGCGGCCACGCCCGACCGGCAGCAGCCGTTCCGCGCGCTCGGGCTCACCGACGAGGAATACCGCCGGATCACCAGCCTGCTCGGGCGCCGGCCCACCGACGCGGAGCTTGCGATCTACTCGGTGATGTGGAGCGAGCACTGCTCCTATAAGTCCTCGCGCACGCACCTGCGTCAGTTCGGCGAGAAGGCGCCGCGGACCGACGTGCTGCTGGCGGGCATCGGCCAGAACGCGGGCGTGGTCGACGTCGGCCATGGCTACGCGGTTACCTTCAAGATCGAGTCGCACAACCACCCGTCCTTCGTCGAGCCGTTCCAGGGCGCGGCCACGGGCGTCGGCGGCATCGTCAGGGACATCCTCGCGATGGGAGCGCGGCCCGTAGCCGTCATGGACGCGCTGCGGTTCGGCCCCGCCGACGCGCCCGACACCCACCGGGTCCTGCCCGGCGTTGTGGGCGGCATCTCGTTCTACGGCAACTGCCTCGGGCTGCCGAACATCGGCGGCGAGCTGGCCTTCGATCCGTGCTATGCGGGGAATCCGCTGGTCAACGCCCTGTGCGTGGGCGTCATGCGTCACGCCGACCTGAAGCTCGCTGCCGCGACCGGGCCGGGCAACCAGGTCATCCTCTTCGGCTCGCGGACCGGGCCCGATGGCATCGGCGGTGCGTCCGTGCTGGCCTCGGCATCGTTTGGCGGGGGCAGCGAGGGTGCCAAGCGGCCCAGCGTGCAGGTCGGCGACCCGTTCATGGAAAAGCTGCTGGTGGAGTGCTGCCTGGAGCTGTACCAGGCCGGCCTGGTCGTCGGCATCCAGGACCTTGGCGCGGCCGGGGTGGCGTGCGCGACGACGGAGCTGGCGGCGGGCGGCGGTACCGGCATGCGCGTCCGGCTGGACGCCGTCCCCCTGCGGGACTCATCCCTCGGTCCGCCCGAGATCCTGATGAGCGAGTCGCAGGAGCGGATGATGGCGGTCGTCGCGCCCGGCGACGTGGAGCGCTTCCTGCAGATCTGTGCTCGCTGGGACGTCCAGGCGACGGTCATCGGCGAGGTGACCGACACCGGCCGGCTCGAGATGTCCTGGCAGGGTGCCCCGGTGGTCGACATCCCGCCGGGCTCGGCCGCCGATGAAGGACCGGTGTGCGACCGCCCGGCTCAGCGTCCGGCCAGCCAGGACGCCCTGCAGGCGGATGACTCGTCGAGGCTGCCGCGCCCGGCGCCAGGGGATCGCGCCGGCCTGCGCGCGGCCCTGCTTGCAGTCCTGGGCTCGCCCGACGCGGCGGACAAGAGCTGGGTGACCGAGCAGTACGACTGCTACGTGCGGGGCGACACCGTCCTGGCGAAGCCGCACGACGCGGGCGTGCTGCGGATTGACGAGGAAACGGGTCTCGGCGTCGCGCTGGCCACCGACGGCAACGGCCGGTACTGCCAGCTCGACCCTTATGCGGGGACCCAGCTGGCCCTGAGCGAGGCATTCAGGAACGTGGCGGTGACCGGCGCCAGGCCGCTGGCCGTGACCAACTGCCTCAATTTCGGCTCGCCCGAGGACCCGGCGGTGATGTGGCAGTTTGCCGAGGCCGTGCGCGGGCTCGCGGATGGCTGCCTGACCCTCGGCACACCGGTGACCGGCGGGAACGTGAGCTTCTATAACCAGACCGGCGGCATGGCGATTCAGCCGACCCCGGTCATCGGCGTCCTCGGCGTGCACGATGACGTCCGCCGTCGCGTCGCTTCCGGCTTCGGTACGGACGGCGGCAGCATCGTGCTCCTCGGCGCGACGCGCGCGGAGTTCGGCGGCTCGCTCTGGGCGTGGGTAACGCATCGCCACCTGGGTGGCCGTCCGCCGCTCGTGGACTTCGCCGCCGAGATGGCGCTGGCCAGGGTGATGGCGGCGGCCGCCGACCGAGGGCTGCTGACGGCGGCGCATGACCTCTCCGACGGCGGTCTGGCCGTCGCCCTCGCCGAGGCCTGCCTGACCGGAGGTGTCGGCTGCCAAGTCACGCTGCCCGGCGATCCGTTTACCTTGCTGTTCAGCGAGTCGGCAGGGCGCGCCGTGGTGGCCGTCCGGCCCGGCGCCGAGGCAGAATTCGCGACGCTGTGTGCCCAGGAAGACCTGCCCGCGTTCGTCATCGGCGCGACGGGCGGGACCTCGCTTGAGGTCAGCGAGGCGTTCGAGATCCCGCTAGCTGACCTGGCGGCCGTGCACCGGGCGGTGCTGCCCAGTCTTTTCGGCTAATTCGCCGACCACCAGAACGCCAGCAGCTCGCTAGCTGGCTTAGCCGGGTCGCAGCCGGCGAGGCTCGGTCCGGTCGGAGCCGCACTGTCCTGCGCGATGCACTTGCCGTTCGCGGCGCTCGCCAACTCGTAGAAGTCGTGGCCGCTCTCGACCGTCGCGCTGCCCTGCTCGCGCCAGCGCTGCTGAAGGCTGAGGTTGCACCGCTGCGACTCAAGCACGGGCCGGCCCGGAGGTCCGGAGGCAGCCAGGCAGTCGCTGGTGGGCAGGAAGATGAAGATGTAAGACCCGTCGGACATCTGATCGGCGATCCACTCCGGGTGGCCGTTCACCGCCTCGCTGGCGCCGACCGGGCTGAACACGAGGCTGCTGCCCGAGCTAAGCAACTGAATCAGATCGCCGGTCTCGCCCGGCTGTGCTGACATCGCGATGAGGCCGACGGTCTGGGTGGACGCGACGGTTGTCGGCAGCGCGGCCGGATGCTGGGCCTGGGCGGGCGCGGGCTGAAATTCCAGCAGGTAGGCCGCGGTGCCAGCGCCGACCAGGACCACGATGGCGGACAGGCCGGCCAGTCTGGGCAGCCAGGAACCACGAGCGGCTGGGCCCGGCGTGCGGCGCTGACCAGGCATACCCGAACGTTTACCAAGTCCCAGGCCCCGATGGGGCGAGATGTCGGGAAAAACCGGAGGTTTTTTCGACGGCCGGGTGACACTTCCGTCGCCGTTCGATGGGCGCAAAAGCCGCTAAACGGAGCGAAGCCGAACCGCCGCTGATCGGGCACCCGTTACCAGTGCGATGTGCCGGAGTTCCGGAGACCAAGCTCGATCGCTGGTTTTCCGAGGGCCCGTCCGGGTCTTTTCGAGGCTGACGGTGGCGTCCGCTACCTTCGAAGCCGTGCCAGCGCGCGGCTTTGACGTGGACCGGGCAGTTGCCGCCCTCGATGAGCAGCGGTCAGCTCTGGATGAGACGCCCTGGCCGGGTCCGTTCTCGGTCGCGGCCCTCGGCCAGGCGACCGTCATCGCGGTGACCGCGGCCCTCGCGGCCGGTCAGGAGCCGACGCGAGCCGCCCTTCGCGCCGCGGTGCGCTACACCCTCGACCGGCTGGCCGAGCTGACCCCGGGGCGGTCGGTGGAGGTCCGGATCCCGCCATTTGCCGCGGTGCAGTGCGTGCCGGGGCCAAGGCACACCCGCGGCACGCCGCCGAACGTCGTCGAGACCGACCCGCTCACCTGGCTCGCGCTGGCCACCGGCACCCTGGACTGGGCTGCAGCCGTGGCCTCCGGGCGCGTGCGAGCCAGCGGGCTGCGGGCAGACATCTCCGCTTATCTGCCGGTGGCTGAAGGTCGCGGCGCCCCCGCCGGTCACTAGAATTAGCTGGTGATCAAGCCCGACGGCCGTCTGTCACACGATTCCGATCCCGCCGACCAGCCGCCCAGGGATGCCTGCGGCGTCTTCGGCGTGTGGTCACCCGACGAGGATGTCGCGAAGCTCACCTATTACGGCTTGTATTCGCTTCAGCATCGCGGCCAGGAGTCGGCTGGCATCGCCGTCAGTGACGGTTCGAGGATCGTCGTCTACAAGGACATGGGCCTGGTTGCCCAGGTCTTCGACGAGTCCGTGCTCAACACCCTCCGGGGCTATGTCGCGATCGGCCACTGCCGGTACTCGACGAGCGGGTCGTCGGTCTGGGAGAACGCCCAGCCCACTTTCCGGGCCACGCCGTCCGCCAGCCTGGCGCTCGGCCACAACGGAAACCTGATCAACACGCTGGAGCTGGCCGATCTGCTCGGCGGCCTGCTCGGCGGGCACAACGGGGCTGTGGCGGGCCGGGCCACCTCCGACACCGACGTGCTGACGGCGCTGTTCGCGGTTAGCGGCAGCCTCACTGGGCCCGACGGTGCGGCAAACGGCGGTGCAGCAAACGACGGTGCGGCAAACGACGGTGCGGCAAACGACGGAGCTGAGGCGCCGTCGCATCCGGGCGTCGAGGCGGCGGCCCTCGCGGCGCTCCCGCTCGTGCGCGGTGCGTTCTCCCTGGTCTTCATGGATGAGCAGACCCTGTACGCGGCCCGCGACCCGCAGGGATTCCGGCCGCTGGTACTCGGCCGGCTCGCCCGCGGCTGGGTGGTGGCCAGCGAGACGGCCGCGCTGGACATCGTCGGCGCGTCGTTCGTCCGGGAGATCGAGCCGGGCGAGATGGTCGCGATCGACGAGGACGGGGTGAGGTCGCACACTTTCGCCCCGGCGGAGCCCAAGGGCTGCCTGTTCGAGTACGTGTACCTGGCCCGGCCGGACACCGCGATCAGCGGCAGGAGCGTGCAGGCCGCCAGGGTCGAGGTCGGCAAGCGCCTGGCGCTGGAGCATCCGGCGGCCGCGGACCTCGTGATCCCGGTGCCGGAGTCCAGCACGCCGGCGGCGATCGGCTACGCCCAGGCCAGCGGCATCCCCTACGGACAGGGCCTGGTCAAGAACTCCTACGTCGGCCGCACATTCATCCAGCCCAGCCAGACAATTAGGGAACGAGGCATTCGCCTCAAGTACAACCCGCTTCGTGACGCTATTGCCGGCCAGCGGCTGGTGGTAGTGGACGACTCGATCGTGCGCGGCAATACGCAGCGGGCCATCGTGGCGATGCTTCGCGAGGCCGGCGCCGCCGAGGTGCACGTGCGGATCTCCAGCCCCCCGGTGGCCTGGCCGTGCTTTTTCGGCATCGACTTCGCCAGCCGGGCAGAGCTGATGGCCGGCAACCTGAAGATCGAGGAGATCAGGCAGTCCATCGGGGCCGACTCGCTGGGCTTTGTGTCGCTGCCCGGGCTCATCGAGGCGACCGCGGTGCCCGCCGAGCGGCTCTGCCACGCGTGCTTTGACGGTCAGTACCCGGTCGCGGTCCCCGAAGCGGAGAAGGGCAAGCACCTGCTTGAGCCGGCCCTGGTCCGTGAGCCGGCCGGCCCGGCCTTCAGCAGCGGTCAGGCGCGGCTGTGACCAGCGCTCGTCCTCAGCCGGGCAGCTACGCCAGGGCGGGCGTCGACATCGACGCCGGCGAGCGGGCCGTCGAGCTCATGCGGGCCTCGGTGGCGAGGACCACCCGGCCGGAGGTCGTCGGCGGGATCGGCGGGTTCGCGGGTTTGTTCGACGCGTCCAAGCTGGCCGGCCTGCGGCGGCCGCTGCTGGCCACCTCGACCGACGGCGTCGGCACCAAGGTGGTCATCGCGCAGCGCCTCCGCCGCTACGACACGATCGGGACTGACCTTGTCGGCATGGTGGTCGATGACCTGGTGGTCTGCGGCGCCGAGCCACTGTTCATGACCGACTACCTCGTGTGCGGCCGGGTGGTGCCCGAGCGGGTCGCCGCGGTGGTCGCCGGCATTGCCGACGGCTGCGTTCAGGCGGGCTGCGCGCTGGTGGGCGGCGAGACCGCCGAGCACCCCGGCCATCTCGGCCCCGATGATTTCGACCTGGCCGGAGCGGCGACGGGCGTGGTCGATGCCGACCGCCTCCTGGGCGCGGACCAGGTCATGGCCGGCGACGTGGTCGTGGCCATGGCGTCCTCCGGCCCGCACGCGAACGGATATTCGCTGATCCGCAGCATCATCGACGACCCGGCTTCCGGGCTGGACCTGGCGGACCAGCCCGGCGAACTTACCCAGGACCTCGGGGCGGAGCTGCTGACCCCGACCCGCATCTATGCCCGCGACTGCCTCGCGCTTGCCGATAGCTGCGAGGTACGGGCATTCGCGCACGTCACCGGCGGTGGCCTGGCCGCGAACCTGGCGAGGGTGCTGCCGCCGCACGCGGACGCAGTGCTGGACCGCAGCACCTGGCATCCCGCTCCGGTCTTCTCGCTGCTGGCCGAGCGCGGCCGGGTGCCGGCGCCGGAGATGGAGCGCGTCTTCAACCTCGGCGTCGGGATGGCAGCGATCGTGGCCGCTAGCGACGCCGACCGGGCGATCGGCCTGCTCGCGGCCCGCGGGGTGCCGGCCTGGGCGCTCGGCGAGATCACGGCCGGCAGCGGCGAGGCACGCCTCGTCGGCAGCCACCGGGCCTAGTCCGGCTGGAGGTAATACAGACTCACCGGCTGGCATCCGCCGCTCGTCCGCGGCCGGATGCTGGCCGGTATCAGCTTGACTGCCTGGCAGGATCAGGCCGACGTGCTGGTCAGGTCATCGGCGTCGTACTCGCCGTCCCAGTCCTCGTCGTCGCTGTCGTCTTCGTCAGACTCGTCGTCGGAGTAGCGATCGCCGAGATCCCCGTAGGCGGAGTCCTCAGTGCCGCGGGTATCCGAATCGACGCCCAGCTCAGCCCGCAGCCGGTCAAGGTCTGTGCCGCCGCCGTTGTACTTCAGCTGGCGGGCCACCTTAACCTGCTTGGCCTTGGCTCGGCCGCGCCCCATTGGCTCGACCCCCTCTAACGTACGGGACCCGCCGGGTCCCTGGTCACCGCACTTTAAGTTGCCCGCTACCACGCCAATGCTCGCGGTTTCGTGCACACAAGGCTAACCCGCCGCCGCTCCGCCGCCGGGAGTTGCGACGCGCTCGCCCTGACGTACAGGTACAACCGTACCTGCTTTGGGCGGCGGACGCCTCCGATGATTCCGCCGATATTGATCAGCTGCCCAGGTATATTCCCCGCAGGCGGCCCACCTCGGCGATCCTGCGTTCGGCCAGCCGGTCGGCCGCCACCGCGGGAGGCACGCCTTCCTTGTCGGCAACCGCGAGGATCTGCCGGGTAGTTCCGAATATCTGTTCGGCTCTGGCCTTTGCTCGCTCGAAGCTGAAGCCGTGCAGCTCGTCTGCCACCTGAATGACCCCGCCGGCGTTGACGAGGTAATCCGGCGCGTAGACGATCCCGTGGTCAGCCAGCATCTTCTCGACGCCGGGGTGCGCCAGCTGGTTATTGGCGCCACCGCAGATGATCTGCGCGCCGAGGGCCTGAATGGTGTCGTCATCGATCGCGCCGCCGAGTGCGCACGGGGAGTAGACATCGAGCTGGCTGGCGAACAGGTCGCTGCGGCTCTGCGCGATCACGACCTCCGGGTGCACCGCTCGCACCCGCTCGGCCGCGGACCGGCTGGTGTCGAAGATCACGACGTGCGCGCCGTCGCCGACCAGATGGTCCACGAGCTTGTAGCCGACCTTGCCGACCCCTTCGACGCCGACGGTCTTGTCCGTCAGGCTCGTGCTGCCCCACACGTGGTCAGCCGCCGCGCGCATGCCCTGGAACACGCCGAAGGCGGTGAGCACCGAGGAGTCGCCCGCGCCGCCGTTCGGGACCGTGCGGCCGGTGACGAACTTGCACTCCCTGGCCACGATGTCCATGTCTTCGCTGTAAGTACCGATGTCACAGGCAGTGATATAGCGGCCATTCAGCGCCTCGACGAACCGGCCGTACGCCCGCAGCAGCGCCTCGGTCTTGAGCTGGTCGGGATCGCCGATGATCACGGCCTTGCCGCCGCCGAGGTCGAGGCCGGCCAGCGCGTTCTTGTATGCCATTGCCCTGGACAGGTTCAGCACGTCGGCCAGAGCCGCATCCTCGTCGGCATACGGGTAGAACCGGGTGCCGCCCAGGGCCGGGCCGAGAGCGGTCGAGTAGATCGCGATGATGGCCCGCAGCCCGGACTTGCTGTCCTGGCAGTACACGACCTGCTCATGGCCCGCCTCGCCCTCGGCGTGGCGGGCGGAGAACACTTTAGTCACCGGACTTGCTCCCGAGCATTCAGCCCCGCGTCACCGTTGACGCGGGATCGGCGTCCAGCCTATAGCTGGCCGAGCTGCCAGAGGGCCGTCCGCCGATCTACCGGTGCGTAACTCTTTGCACGGACGCATACGGCATGTCACGATTAGTCATGCTGCCTAATGCGCGACATGTGCCAGACTTTCCGCCAGTTTCATCATCACGGCGGAATGTCAGGTCCTGCGTGGTTGCCTACGCGGGTTGGGAGCACGAAGGTAAGCTGCGGGCAAAAGCTCTCGAAGCAGATTATCTAGCAGCAGTACGGGGGATTATTACAGGACCTCGGCTGGTTGCACCGAAACAGCGCAGTACCCATGCATCCGGCCATCGGCTGGGCGAAGCACCCAGCCGGCGACAGAGCCCCGTACCACGCAGGGCCATTCGGAGGGAGGGATTGCACAATAAGGCAGGGCGAGACCGGCGACGCCGTTGGGTCTGACCCAAACCCCTGATGTGGCCGACCTGGAGGAGATCGGCCCAGGTAGACGGGGGTGCGAAGGACGTGGCGGCAATTGAGCTAAGTAGCCGATGGGAGGCGCGGATGACTTTTCCGAATCCGCCCGTTGCGACGGTGCGTGTCGCTAGAATCACGCAGCGTGACAGGGGACAGTGGGGAAGTGTGGGCGACTCTTCAAAGAAACTTTGCTCCCGGTTGTCGACTTGTCACCGCTGGTGATGGCAATATGGTCCGAGTGGACTATATGGGACATCCAAGGCAGGCTCTGTAGCTAGAGCCGCGAATAGCAGGAAATGCAGGGATCGCAGTACCGGTCCAGGAGGAGAGGCCGTCAACATGTCAGCACGTACACCAGAGGCTGAGCCGCTGCTTACACCGGCAGAAGTCGCGACCATGTTCAGGGTGGACCCGAAGACGGTCACCCGGTGGGCAAAGGCAGGAAAGCTCACGTCGATCCGGACGCTCGGCGGCCACCGCCGCTACCGGGAAACTGAGGTCCGCGCACTTCTGGCGGGCATCCCGCAGCAGCGCTCGGAATGAAGGACGGCCGCAAGTCCGGCGCATGGCGCCGGTCGGGCTGGTGCGCGATGAAGCGCAGGCAGCCAGCGGCCACATGTGTAGCAGTTGGGGGGGTCGACCCCGGCGGCCAGCTCACCGCATCGGGGGGCGCGCTTCGCGTCGATGCGATGTTGGGCATCGGTCAGCAGACGTTGCCGGGGTCGATCCGGCCTCCTGGCTCAGGCCAGGGGACCGGCGGTTTGTAGCTCAGCAAGTTCTGGCCCATCGGCCATCAAAGTCCGGGAGCGGAGTGCCGGTCCCGGCGGCGCCCGCAACGAGGCGCACCCGTTCCCATGATCTTTCCGGCCGACATCTGACTCGGCGGTTCCCTCACGGATGGTAGTTCCGTAACAACTTCTGGTAATCGCCCGTGCTGACCGTCGTGCGCGGCGATACTGGTCACACCTGCCGCTGTCAAGCCGGCGCGCAGAGGAGTAATGGTGTCCGGCCGTCACCGCGATGTTCAGTGGAGCACGGTGACAGCCGATGCCGGGGGACGCCTTGTGCGGGAGCATGCGGCGCATGGGAGGGGAGGTAGGCACAGATGCGTGATCCGGACCTGGTGCAGCGAGCGGAGCGGGCTGCCGCCGCGCTGGAGCAAGCGTGGGTGCACTGGCGGATTCGGCACGGCCTCGGTCCTGGCCCGCTGCCGCCGGTGTCGAGTTACGTCGGTTACTCGGTGACCGAGCCATGGGGCCAGCCGCGCGTAGTTCTCGGCGTGGAGGCCCACGAGGCCGAGCGGCTGGCAGCGATCCTTGAGGGCGATGACTACGTCGGGCCGGTGCACGACGACGTCACCGCCCGGATCGAGCTACACCACCCCGCCAAGGGAGGCTACGTTCCGCCGCAGCCCACCGGGGAGCAGCTGGACCCGGCGGAGGCCGCCGGCAGCATTGTCCGGCCCGAGCCCTCGGGTGACCCGTATGCCGAGGCCGGGCCTGCTGACGACGGCGATGGCCGCTACAACGGGTACCACCCGGCCGATGGCAGCTATTCGCTCGGCCGGCCGGACGCGGCCCAGCAGACTTCGGAGCCGCCGTCGCCCGAGCTGGTGCCCGCGCCGTTAGCGCCCGCGGACAACGGCGAGCGCCGGACGTGGTACGCGCCGCCCGCACCCGCCCACGCACGGCCAGAGCCCGAACTCCAGCCGTCCGGAGCGGCGACCGACGCGCTCACGGCCGAGCAGCCCATCCTGCCGTTAGCGCTGCGGCGCGCGGCGGCGATGGCGGACACGCCGGCCGAGTTGCCTCAGGACGCGGCCGCCTACCTGCGGGAGCTCGCCTCACGATCGGCAAGCCGACCGCCGATGGCGCACGCCTTCCCGGCCGCATCGTCGGCGTCGGACGACGGCGCGCCGGACGCGGCCGAGACCGACGAGGCCGGGCAGCCTGGCATCGTCGCGCTGCGGCCGAGGTCGGCACCGCCATCCGGACTGCTCGATGACCCGCAGCACGACCCGGCGCTGCACCCGGCGGCCCGGCAGTGGGCGGGACCGGCCGTGCCCGTGCCTGACCGTGGCCCGCACGCCGACGAGCACCATGCGCAGGCGGCGGAGACACGCGGCCGCACCAAGCTGCTGCCGGTGTCGCGGCTGAACAAGTCACGCCGGCCCGCGGCCGGCGCGCCTGAGGCCCGTCCCTGGGCCGCCGGCGACGCGAAGCAGCCAGCGTCTGACACCGCGGTCTGAGCCGGGGGCGGCGGCGGCGTCGCCGACTGTCAGCACGATCCTGCAGAATCTGCAGGTGTGCGGGTAGCGGTCGTCCCAGTTCCGGGCGGAGCCGGGCTGCTCTGCTTGCTCGGCGAGGACGGCTCGCCGGTTGGTCCGCGGACGGCGGTCACCGACCTGCCGTCCGCGGTTGCCGAGCGCGAGCGGTCCGGCGACGTCCGCTGGGTCTGGCCGTCTGCCGCCCTCGTCTATCCGGGCCTGCTGCGCGCCGGGGTCCGGGTAGCACGCTGTCACGACGCGGAGCTCAGCGAGGCATTGCTGCTCGGCCGCGACGGCCGGCCTGGCGAGGTGGCGTCGCTGAGCGCAGCTGCCGCCCGGCTGGCCGGCCGCCCCCCTCCGGCCGTCACCAGCCGCCCGCCGGACCGCGATGCGCCGGGACCGGCGCAGCTGCTGTTCGACGAGCCCGAGCTGGCCGGTCCGCCCGCGCAGTCACCCGACGACACGCTCTCCGACCTCATCGCGGTGCACGCCAGCCAGCTGACCCGGCTGGGCGCAGACCCGGCGACGCCGCGGCTGGCCACCCTGGCCGCCGCAGAGTCCGCGGGCGGTCTGGCGGGCGCCGAGATGACTGCCGCCGGGCTGCCCTGGCGCGCCGACGTTCATGACGAGCTGCTCACGCAGCTGCTCGGCCCGCGCCCGCCCGCGATGGCCGGGCTCCCGCCCCGGCCCGCGAGGCTGTCCGAGCTCGTGACCGAGATATCCGCGGCTCTCGGGGCGATCCGCCCGGTCAACATCGATTCCCCGGCGCAGCTGCTGCGCGCGCTGGCGAACGCCGGGATCCGGGTACCGTCTACCCGCGTGTCCGTGCTGCGCGCCGTCGATCACCCGGCCATCCCGCTGCTGCTCAAGTACAAGGAGCTGGCGAGGCTGCACACCGCCAACGGCTGGTCCTGGATCGACAGCTGGGTATCCGGCGGCCGGTTCCGGCCCGAGTACATCGTCGGCGGCGTGGTGTCCGGCCGGTGGGCGACACGCGGCGGCGGCGCCCTGCAGATCCCCAAGGTGCTGCGCCGGGCGGTTATTGCCGACCCCGGCTGGACGCTGGTGGTCGCCGATGCCGCCCAGCTCGAGCCGCGGGTGCTTGGCGCGCTGGCGGGCGACCGGGCGTTCGCCCAGGCCGCGGCGAGCGGTGACGTCTACGCGGCGGTGGCTACCGCGATCGGGGCCGAGCGCGACAAGGCTAAGGTCGCGCTGCTCTCGGCGATGTACGGCGGCACCGGCGGCGATGGCGGCAAGTCCCTGGCGCTGCTGCGCCGGCGATTCCCGCAGGCTTCGGCGTTCGTGGAGGCCGCCGCGCGTGCGGGCGAGGAGGGGCGGGTCGTCCGGTCGGTGCTCGGCCGCACCTGTCCGCCGCCATCCGCGGCGTGGCTGTCGGTCACTAGTGAGTCCCTTGATCCCGAGCAGGAACGCGATCCGGGGGCCGGCCAGGCCGCGCGCGCTCGCGGCCGGTTCACCCGGAACTTCGTCGTCCAGGCGAGCGCTGCCGACTGGGCCGCGGTCCTCCTGGCCGCGCTGCGGACGCGCCTAGCCGGCCTCGGCGACGGCCGGCAGCGGCCGGAGCTGGTGTTCTTCCAGCACGACGAGGTGATCGTCCACTGCCCGGCCGGCCTCGCGCCCGATGTCGTGGCGGCGGTCCAGGAAGCGGCCGCGACCGCGACCGCGCTCGTGTTCGGCGCCACTCCGGTCAGCTTCCCGCTGTCGGTTGAGGTCGTCGACTGCTACGGCGACGCGAAGTGACGCTGTCACTCCGTTGGCGTCGCCTGACCATGCCGGGCCCGGCGGGGCGGCGGCACCGAGGCCGGCGGCTCGATCGGCTCGACCGTGGCGGTGCAGTACATGCACCGGCGGGCGCCGACCGCGATCTCGCTCAGGCACTCCGGGCACTGCCGCTCGGTCGCGGCCTTGTTGCGGTTCAGCCGCGAGGTGAGCCGGTCGGCAGGCGCGACGAGCAGGTAGTACACGACCAGCGCGATGACGAGGAACGAGAACAGCGCGTTCAGGAAGAGGCCGTAGGCGAGCTGGCTGTGCCCGATCGTGAATGTCAGGTTCTTGAAGTTAACCTTGCTTCCGCCGGCGGCGGAAATCAGCGGCGTGATGATGTCGCCCACCAGTGCCTGCACGATCGCGTTGAAGGCGACGCCGATGACGACGGCGACGGCGAGGTCGATGAGGTTGCCG
>DAIOWC010000002.1:57655-67945 GCA_036758685.1 Streptosporangiaceae bacterium
CGCGTTGAAGGCGACGCCGATGACGACGGCGACGGCGAGGTCGATGAGGTTGCCGCGCATCAGGAACTTCTTGAAACCGCTCATCTGTCTCTCCTCGGCCGCATCACAAGCCGGACGCTAGACCATCCGGCCATGTGACGCTACCAAGACCGGACGCCGCTCTCGGAGTCTTAGTAGCAGTTGCCTCCCGTATACGACAGCAGCTCCTCGTAGGCCGGCTGCTGGCCGGGGCCGCCCGCCGACATGGTCGAGACCAGGTCGTGGACCGACTTCGCGTGATCGGACCTGCTCCGGTAGGCGCGGAAGTCGCCGATGACCGCCTCGATGTTCGGCCGCTCGCGGCTCGGTGCCTCACTGGCCAGCGTTGTGAAGTTGGCGATGCCCTCGGCCATCAGCGCGTCGATCACGCCGCGAGCCTCGGCCAGCGGCATGTTCGGCGTGATCCCGGAACTGCGCAGCGGCTTCATAGCCTCGGTGATCTGGGCGCAGAACTTCTTCATCGCCGCGGACAGGGGCTGCTGCTGCGGCTCTCCCGGCGTGCTCACGGGCCCGCTGGCACCGCACGCGGTCAGCGCTAGGCAGGCGCTGGCGATGGCGCCGAACACCAGGTGCTGCCGCTTCCGCGCGGGTCCCGAGCCGTTCATGCGTCCTCCTGTCAGGCAAGTGGCCTGACGCATTCTTCCTGATCGAAGGCATGGAGGTAGCACATTGTCACGAAGCAACTGCAAAATGTTAGGGCGGGAGAGGTCGGAGCTGGCGCTCAGAACGCCGCGCCCGGATCGTCCCCGCCGCGGCGTGTGATAGGCAAAGTTCCATGGCGGCGGAGGACCTGGCACCGGACGAGCTGGCACGGCACTGGCGGTCCTGGCCGCCCGCCGAGGTCGCGCGGCTGCTCGCCGGCGTGACCGCGCCCTGGTACGTGGGCGGCGGCTGGGCCATCGACCTCTTCCTGGGGGAGCAGACCCGCCCGCACTCCGACCTGGAGATCGGCGTGCCGGGGGGCGCCTTCGGCGAAGTCAGGCGGGCGCTCGCCGGGTATGTGTTCGAGGTCGCCGGCGACGGCAGGCTCTGGCCCGTCGATGGCCCGGACTTCGGCCGGTTTCATCAGGTCTGGGTCAGCGAGCCGGCGGCCGACCTGCCGCTGGGCCGGACGTTCCGCCTGGACGTCATGCGCGAGCCGGCCGTCGCCGGGCAGTGGGCGTGCCGCCGGGACCCCGAGATCGTGCTGCCCTACGACCAGGTCATCCGGCACGACAGCGCCGGGATCCCGTATCTCGTGCCTGAGCTCGCGCTGCTGTTCAAGGCCAAGTACCGCCGGCCGAAGGACGACGCCGACTTCGGTGCCGCGCTGCCGTTGCTCGGCGCCGATGCCCGCGCGCGCCTGCGGGCTACCCTGGCGCAGGTGCACCCCGGCCATCCCTGGATCGAGGCGCTGTGAGCCTCGACGTCACCGTCCGCGGCATCACGATCCCGCCGCAGGAGCTGTCGTGGCGTTTCTCCCGCTCGCAGGGCCCTGGCGGTCAGTCGGTCAACACCACTGACAGCCAGGCCGAGCTGTCCTTCGACCTGGCCGCCTCCGAGACGCTGCCGCCGCTCCTGAAGGAACGAGCGCTCCGCTCACTGGCCGGGCGCCTGACCGCCGGTGTCATCACAGTGGCCGCGTCGGAGTACCGCTCGCAGCTGCGCAACCGCGAGGCCGCGGCCGCCCGGCTGAGTGAGCTGCTCACCGAGGCGACGGCCCCGCCGCCGCGCGCGCGCAAGCCGACCCGGCCGACGCGCGGCGCCGTCGAGCGGCGGCTCGCCGACAAGCAGCGGCGGGCGCAGACCAAGCGGCTGCGCCGCTCCACCGATGAGTAGGCGGCGGTTCACTCAGAAGTCAGTTGCGCCAGCTTGGTCACCGTGTTCCAGTTCCGCGCGGTGCCGGGCACGCCGAGCCGCTTCTGCAGGAGGCCGCTGGTCAGGCGGGTGTCAGCGGCTCCGTCCGGGCACCAGAAGTAGGCCTCGCGCCCGATGACCCAGGCCCGTTCGGGTCCGAAGTCGGTCCTCCCGAACTCGTCTGCGGCCGCGGCGGCAGGCTCGGCGGCGAGGAACGACACGAAGTAGCGAGAGCCGTTCTCGGGGGCGCGGCCGAGCGGGTTGGCGGCGAGCACGGCCGCCAGCTCCGGGCCGCTGCGCACCATCACCGCGCAGCGGAGCCCGGCGAACTGCTCCAGGGCACCGGCGATGTTGTCCTCGAGCGTTCCGGGCGGGAGTTCGCTGGTGAAAACCGCGTTCCCGCTCTGAAGGTGGGTCTTAACCTCGGCGTACCCGAGATCGGAGAGGATGCGGCGCAGGTCGGCCATGGCGATCCGGTTGACCTTGACCAGGTTGACCGCCCGCAGGAGCGCCGCGTACCGCATGGCCCACACGGTACCGGCCCGCGGGGTGACCTCGGGGGGCTCACTAAGGTGGGGCGGGTGAGCACGGTGCGCAGCGACCGGGACCGGCGCCGGCGCGAGCTGTCCCAGAACTACCTGCGGGACCCGGACGCGGCCCGGCAGTTCCTGCGGGCGGTCCGGCTCGATCCGGACCTGCTCTGCCTGGAGGTCGGGGCGGGCGAGGGGATCCTGACCACCCGGCTGGCCGCCAGGTGCCGCGAGGTGACCGCCTACGAGCTCGATTCCACGCTGGCCGGCAAGCTGCGGTCCCGGCTCGGCAAATATGACAACGTCCGGCTCGTGATGGGCGACTTCCTGTCGGCGCGGCCGCCGGCGAAGCCGTTTCAGGTCGTCGGCAACACGCCGTTCTCGCTGACGTCGCCGATCGTGGACTGGTGCCTCCGGTCGTCGCGGATGCGAAGCGCCACGCTGATCACGCAGCTTGAATACGCGCGGAAGCGAACCGGCGGATTCGGGCGGTGGAGCCAGCTCACGTGCATGACCTGGCCTCAGGTCAGCTGGGAGCTGCGCGGCCGGATCCCGCGTGACCAGTTCCGCCCGGTGCCGCGGGTGGACGCCGGCATCCTGGAGCTCCGGCGGCGGCCCGAGCCGCTGATCGGCGCGCCGCGGCAGGCGGCCTACCGGCGCCTGGTGCAGACCGGCTTCAGCGGCGTCGGCGGCTCGGTGCAGGCGTCGCTGCGCCGGACGTTCCCCGCGGACAAGGTCGCGCAGGCGTGCTCGGACGCCGGAGTTGACCGGCGCGCAGTCGTCGCGTTCGTCAGTCCCGATCAGTGGGTCCAGATCTTCAAGGCCCTTGACCAGCGAATATGACTGCAGTCTAGTCGCGCGGTTACCGGGTCCCTTGCGGCGACGGCGCGATACGGTCACTGGAGCCGCTTTGTGGAGTTCCCATGCGCAACAGTCCGATACTTGCAGTCCGCGGTGAGGTTGCCCTTGAGGTTGAGCCCGAGGTCGCCAGGATCGAGGCCAGCATCGCGGCCCGCGGCGCCGACCGCGCGGCAACCCTGCTGACGCTCACCGAGCGTGACGCCGAGGTGAGCCTGATCCTCGGGGACTTCGCGGACATCATCGAGAAGTCAGAATCGTCTGGAGTCCGGCTCGGGCCGCAGCAGTCCAGCAAGGCCGGCGGCTCGGTCTGCCACGGCGTGATCCACCACACGATCACCGTCGTCTGTTTCGAGCGACTCGGCGAGCTGATGGCCATTCTCGCGGCCGAGGAGCTGACGGAGGTCGGCGGGCCGTGGTGGGACCTGCGCCCCGGCAGCCCGGTCTACCGGCAGGTCAGGATCGCCGCGGTGTCCGATGCCGTCCGCCGGGCCAGGGATTATGCCGCTGCCGTCGGCAGCGAGCTCGCGGACCTGGTCGAGCTGGCCGACGCGCACATGCTGTCGGAGTCGCGTTCGTCCGCCGAGGCCCGGCCGCTGGCCAGTCCGTCGGCGCGCCTGCCCCACCGGCCGAGAGTCGTCGCCGCCGAGGAGCCGGTGTTCGACCTGTCCCCGGCGCGGCAGGTGGTGCGCGCGGTCGTAGAGGCGCGTTTCACCCTGACCGAGCCCGACCTGGCGGCGGTGCCCGCCTGACGCCTGCCCGGCTGCCCGGGGGGCCTACGGGGCGCTGGTACCCGCCCGGCCGTACTTGTCCTCGAGCCTGACGACGTCCTCGCGCCAGCCCGGCGCCGCCGTCGAGGTCTCGGCAAAGGTGAGGTCGGTGATGGCAGTGATCCGGTGCACGGCCCCCGGCGGCAGGTGGATCGTGTCTCCCGGGCCGAAGTGCTGGCTGGTCAGGGAGCCGGCCGACGGGCCCCACTCAATCAGCGCGGCCCCGGCGAGGACGCTGATCGTCTCTTCCTTCTGCAGGTGATACTGCAGGCTGAGGGAATTGCCGGCGGTGACGTGGATGACCTTCCCGACGTACTTGCCCTCGACCGCGGCGAAGATGATCTCGTGACCCCACGGCTTGTCCTGCCTGGCCGCCTGGTACACCTCGGCCTGCGGGCCCGCCGGGGGACCACCGTTGGTTGCGGGGCTCACGTCGGCCCTCCAAACTCGTGGCTGCGAAGTGCGACCATCCTAGTAACCAGCCGCAATAGCTCTGGCGGGGCCCGACCGGGTCAGCCGTCCCTTAGCGCCCGCAGGCGGTCGGCTGCCTGCGCGAGCACCTCGTCGCGTTTGCAGAACGCGAAGCGGACCTGGCTCCGGCCGGCTGTCTTGTCGTCGTAGAAGACCTCGTTCGGCACCGCGACGACGCCGCACGTGCGGGGGAGGCGGCGGCAGAAGTCGAGCCCGCCCGCGTCGCTGAGCCCGGCGATGTCCGTCGTGATGAAGTACGTGCCCTGCGGGGCGAACACGGCGAACCCCGCGTCCCGGAGCCCGGCGGCGAGCAGGTCGCGCCTGCGGTGCAGGTCGGCGGCGAGGACCGAGTAGAACGTGTCGGGCAGGGCGAGGCCGGCCGCCACGGCGTACTGGAACGGCCCGCTGGCGACGTAAGTCAGGAACTGCTTGGCCGTCCGGACAGCGGTGACCAGCGGCGGCGTGCCCGTTACCCACCCGACCTTCCAGCCGGTGAAGGAGAACGTCTTGCCCCCGGAGCTGATCGTTACCGTCCGGTCGCGCATCCCCGGCAGCGTCGCGATCGGGATGTGCTCGCCGTCGAAGACGATGTGCTCGTAGACCTCATCGGTGACGACGAGCAGATCATGCTCGATCGCCAGCCTGGCGATCTCCGTGAGCTCCGCGCGGGTGGCGACCATCCCGGTCGGGTTGTGCGGGGAGTTCAGCAGGATCAGCCGGGTGCGCGGTGTGATCGCATCGCGCATGGCGTCCAGGTCGGGCCGGAAGTGCGGGGCGCGCAGCGTGATGGGCACCCGGCGGGCGCCGGCCATCGCGATGCAGGCCGCGTACGAGTCGTAGTACGGCTCCAGCGCGATGACCTCGTCGCCCGGTTCGAGGAGCGCGAGCATCGCGGCCGCGATTGCCTCGGTGGCGCCCGCCGTCACGAGCACCTCGGTATCGGGGTCGACGTCGAGGCCGTAGAACCGCTTCTGGTGGATCGCGATGGCCTGCCGCAGCTCCGGGATTCCCGGCCCGGGCGGGTACTGGTTGCCGCGCCCCGCGAGCACCGCGTCGGCGGCCACCTGGGCGATCTCGGCCGGCCCGTCGGTGTCGGGGAAGCCCTGCCCCAGGTTGATCGAGCCGGTCTCGATCGCCAGGGCCGACATCTCGGCGAAGATCGTGGTGCCCATTCCGGCCAGCGCGCTATTCAGCAGCGCTCGAGTCATCTGCGTGCCTCTCGCCCGCGGGCACGGGGGTCTGCCCGCCCGTCCGGTTACGCGGCCAGATGCCGCCCGACGGGCGCGACGATACCCGGTGATTGCCGCCCGCGTGTCCGGCGAGGGCCAGTAAGTCCGGCGGCGGCCTGGTGCCCGTGGTGCCAGGACACCGCGACGGCGAAGACGATGACGTTGCTCAGGTAGTGCCCGGTCGCCTGGTCGAAGGTGCCCCCGCAGGTCACCACGCGCAGCTCGGCGACCGGCGCGGGGCCATAGACGGCGGCGGTCGGGAACTGGCGTTTCAGGTACTGGCTGACCGCTGTCACCTCGAACGCCGCCAGCGACCGGTCGGCACGCCGGACCAGGATGAGGTCCCCGGGCCGCAGCCGCCGCAGCCGGAAGAAGACGCCGGGGCCCTGCCGGGAGTCGACGTGGCCGGCGATCACCGCGGCGCCCAGCTCGCCCGGCCGCGGGCTGCCGGTGTACCAGCCGGCGACCGAGGTAGTCGCCGGCACCTGCAGGGCGCCGGCCGCGGTGCGGCCGAGCGTGATCAGCGGGGTGAGGACGCCGATCGCCGGAATGATCAGCTGAACCGGCCGGGCCACCGTCAGCGGGTCCGCCGAGTCGGGCAGTGCCGCGGCCCGCCCGGCCGGGACGGCGACGAACGGCGTTTCCCCGAACGGTGTGGCCGGCCGCCCGCTGTCGCTGGCCCAGCTCAGGCCGGCCGCGGCGGTGACAGCGATCAGGACGCCGCCCCCCGCAAGGAGCGCGGCGACGGGCCGGCGGGCTGCTCGCCGGCGGATCAGCCTGCCCATTCCGCGGCCGGCGCGCCGGGGCGAGAGGATCGCTCCGCTGCTGATCGCGTGCCGTCCGCTGGGAGCAGCCGGGCGCCGCGAGGCGGCGCCCGGCTGCCGGAGTGGATCGCTGACCGGCACAGGCGTTACTGCGCGCGCACGTGGGCGCCGGCGCGCCGGCTGCGCAGCCGGATGGCGCTGCCCGCACTCAGGAGGAGCCCGAGCAGCGCGGCGGCCAGCCAGGGCAGCAGCGACGGGCCCGGCCGGGCGGCGGTGCCGCCGAACCCGGTGCCGGCCGCGCCGGCCGGGACGGCCGAGCTGCCGACGGCGTCCTCGAGCACCTGGATCACGAGCCGGCCGGGATCGTCGAGCACGACCAGTGTGTGGATGCTGCCCGCGGTGAGGTCGACCTGCGCCGACGCGTCAGCCGAGCCGCCGGCGACGTGCACGGTGTCGATGCCCGGCTGGACGCTGACGTACGAGGTGGCCGTGCCGAACTGAAGCTGGCTCGCGACCGTCTGCGTGCCCAGGCTGACCGTGACCTTCTTGTACAGCAGGGACGCTTCGATGACGCGGACCAGGGCCCGGCCCGGCGGCGTCGTCAGCTGGTCCGCCAGCACCTGCAGCCGCAAGGCGTCGTAGGGGCCCATGCCCGCAACCGTGTAGGCGTGCCCGGCGGCCACGGTGACGAGGGTGGACAGCACCGGCTTGCTGCTAGCCGGGGCTCCCGCCGGCCGCATCGCGACCGTGTACTGGCCGGCGTTGACGCGCTCGTAGGGCGACTCGGTGCCGTAGGCCACGTGCTTGAGCACGATCAGCGCCGTCTGCGAGCCGACCGGATACAGGTAGACGTCGACCGCCGGCGTGTTCGGTGACAGGTGAGCCAGGCGCAGCCAGCCGAAGTCGGCGGCCGCAACGGGGTGGGCCGGGCTGACGGGGTGGGCCGGGTTAGCCGGGCTGGCGGGGGAGGCCAGCGCCGGGCCGGCAACCGCGAGCGCGGCGGCCGCGGTCAGTCCCACGGTAAGCGCCGCTGCGGCGCGGGCTACTCGTAAGGCTCGTGCGGGCAGGTTCATTAGTCCTCTTTTCTGACTAGCGATCAGGCTGACCCGGCGCTAGCTCTGGGGGGTGGTGGCAAGCAGCCCGAGGGGGCTCGGACAGGGAAAGCTGATGAGCAGGGCATGCGGGTAGCCGGGCGCGCGCGCCGGGCGTGCCGATGACGGCCGGAACGGCGGCTGCTGCGCGCTGAGGAACGCGACCGCCGAATGGATCCAGACCGGCCCCGACGGCGCCGCGGCGGCCACTTCAGCGGACCGCAACGGCACTATCGGCGCGGCTCCCGGCCCAGCGTCGGCGAATGCGATGACCCGCAGCCGCTGCATGTCGGCGAGCGTCGCCAGCGTGGCCAGCAGGCGCGTATCGACGTCTCCGGCGGCGAGCTGAGCCCGCGCCGGAGCAGAGACGATCAGGTCCGGGTTGTGCAGCAGGTCCATGCCGAGCCGCTGCCTGGCGGCCAGGTCAGCACGCAGGGCCCGGGCATAGGCGGGCGCGCCGTCGGGGGCGATCGCGCGGACCTGGATCGCGGTCGTTCCGCTGCCGAAGCTGGCCAGGATGACCGGCGCGTAAACGCTGGCGAGGCGGATGCCGAACTCGCTGCGCACGGCCGCCGTGGCCACGACAACGTCGGATCCGAGCGGGTCCGCAGGCCCGTCAGTTCCGAGCGTGAGTAACTCGCCTGCCGGGACGCCGTCCCGCTGCAGCGCGGCGCACATGGCGGGGTCGCACGCGACGACCGCCGAACGGCTGACCTGTGCCGCCACCCAGGACGCCGCCCTCAGGCGAGTCGCGCTGCCGGGCGGAGTCGAAGACGCCGGGGCGGAACGAGCGAGCGCGGCGCCGATGCCTGCGACCGTCAGTGCGACCAGAACCCAGCCGACAACGGCCAGGATCAGGACGGGCCGCCGCGCCTGGCTGGGCTGGCGCGCCGCTGGCCGCAGCTCCGTGCCGATCGGCTCAGGACTGGCTGTCATCGTGGCGGCCCCTGGCGCCGTGCCGTTGGCCCGGCTGCGGCCCGGCGCTGGAAGCAGCGCGCTGCCTCCGCCCACTGCCGCGCGTACGACCACGTCGGGGGCCGGTCGTGCGGTTCCCTGGGGACGCGGGTCTGATTCGGCGGCCCGGCCGCGGTCTGGAGCTGGCCGTGCGGCGCTGACCTGGCCAGGCTCTGGTCCCGCGGCGCTGGGCTGGCCGGGCTGTGGTCCCGCGGCGTTGGGCTGGCCGGGCTGTGGTCCCGCGCTGCTGACCTGGCCAGGCTCTGCTCCTGGGCGGAGGCCCCGGCGCGGTGCCTGCCGCCGCGGCCCGGCTTTCCCCCGCCTACGGGCGGCCGTTGCGGTGGCGGCCGCGCTCGCGGCCTCGGCGGCACTGGCGTCCACCGCGCTGCCCGCGTCGGCTGCGTCAGGAATGGCGCCCGCCTTCTTCTCCGCCGCACTGGACCGGCGGTAATGGCGCTCCGCGCGGCGGTAATCGCCCTGCGCCTGGGCAAGCACGCCCAGGCTGTGCTGGCCGCGGGCGACGCCCCGGTAGTCGCCGACGATCGCGAACAGCTCCACCGACGCGGCGTAACAGCGTTGCGCCTCCTCCAGATCGCCGCGTACCTGGGAGATCGCTCCGAGTTCGTGGAGCCAGCCGGCCGCGTGGCCGGTGGCGCGGCCGGGAAGCAGTTCGAGCGTGGACTGGATCAGCTCGCTCTCGCGCGTGAGTTCTCCCCAGGCATGAAGCTGTGCGCATACCTCGCGGGTGAGGTCACTGGCCTGCTCGGCGTCGCCGGCGCTGAACAGGTGGTGCCTGGCTTCGAGCAGGTCATGCAGGTCGGACTCGCGGTCCTGGGGCCAGGCCGCGGCCCGCCACCGCCAGTAGCGCGCCGCGCGGCGATGGGCTATCACCAGTTCGGCGTCGCGGCCGGCCTCCGCGAGCTCGGCGTGGAGGCGGACGGCCACTGCGGGGTCCACGTGCCAGCTTCGGGCCGCGCGGCTGTCAGCGGCATCCGCGGTCAGCAGTCCGGCGGTCACGCACGAGGCGAGGACCTCGGGCAGGTCCGCTGGCGGCTGATACGGCGGGGTAGGTCCAGCCTGATCGGGCGCGCGAGCCGCGGCCCAGTCGTGCCGTCCGAGCTGGAACAAGATCGCGTTGCGGTCGGCCGGCTCGCGATAGACGGAAGCGCCGATCAGCAACTTCTGTGCGCTGGAGGTCAGGCCCGGGGCAAGCACCGGAGGCGCCAGCGCAGTGGTATTGACCGTCGAATCTGGTAACGCGGCCTCGCCGCTGGTCGGACTAGGCATCTTTGCTAACAATGTGCTCTCTTCACCGGAATCGGGCGTCACCGATATGGTGGATATATAGCACAGCGGCTAGCTGGCGAGTGGCCCTTTTTTACTTCGAGTAATGCGTCGGTGCCAAAGTGTTGCCAATCTTTTTGAGTCTTGCGTGGTTATCTACGGCTATTAATCCGTCAGCAATAGTTCAGCTCGGGATAGCCGGGATTCGCCCAGATATGCAGGAGGCGGCTCCCGACGGGAGCCGCCTCCTGATGTTGTGCGCTAGCTAGCAGCTATGCGTGCTGTACCGGCCGACTCGGCCGATCTGACTAGAGCGGACGGACCTGCTCGGCCTGCGGGCCCTTTGCGCCCTGGCCGGCGGTGAACTCGACGCGCTGGTTTTCCTGCAGGCTGCGGAAGCCGTCAACCTGAATCGCGGAGTGGTGCACGAAGACGTCGGCGCTGCCGTCGTCCGGGGCGATGAA
>DAIOWC010000003.1:0-51586 GCA_036758685.1 Streptosporangiaceae bacterium
GCCTCGGCACCGTCCGCAACTCCATGGAGGCGGCCGACAGCCCCGAGCCGTCCGACGAGCTCCTCGAGGTCCACGCGCGGACGAGCTTCGGCGACATCGTCATCCGCCGGTCCTGACGCCGCGGCCCCCCGGCAACCCGCCCGAAAGGAAATTGAAGTGATCACGACATCCGCACCCAGGCCCGCGATCGCGGTGACCGGGCTGCAGAAGTCCTTCGGCGACAAGGTCGTGCTCGACGGCATCGATCTGACCGTCCAGGAAGGGACGATCTTTGCCCTGCTCGGCCCGAATGGCGCCGGCAAGACCACTGCGGTGAACATCCTGTCCACCCTCATCCCCGCCGACGCCGGCGATGTGAGAGTCGCCGGCCACGACGTCGGCCGCGAGGCGGACTCGGTCCGCGCCGCCATCGGCGTGACCGGCCAGTTCTCGGCGGTCGACAGCCTGCTGACCGGCGAGGAGAACCTCCTGCTCATGGCCGACCTGCATCATCTGGGCCGGGCCGAGGGCCGGCGGCGGGCCGCCGCGCTGCTCGGCCGGTTCGACCTGGCCGATGCCGCGCGTAAGCCGGCGTCGACCTACTCCGGCGGGATGCTGCGCAGGCTCGACCTCGCGATGACGCTGGTCGGCCAGCCGCGGCTGATCTTCCTGGACGAGCCGACCACCGGGCTGGACCCGCGCAGCCGGCGGACCATGTGGCAGATCATCCGCGACCTGGCGGCGCAGGGCGTGACGATCTTCCTCACCACCCAGTACCTGGATGAGGCCGATCAGCTCTCCAGCCGGATCGCCCTGCTCGACCACGGCCGCATCGTCGCCGAGGGCAGCCCCGGCGAGCTGAAGCGCCGCATCCCCGGCGGGCACATCCAGCTCCAGTTCGCGGACCTGGACGAGCTGGCGACGGCCGAGCGCATCCTCGGCGGGACCTCGCGCGATGACGAGACGCTGTCCCTGCACGTGCCCAGCGACGGTGACATCCCGGCGCTGCGCGCGCTGCTCGACCAGCTCGACCGGGCATCGGTCAAGGCCGAGCGGCTCTCGATTCACACCCCTGACCTTGATGACGTCTTCTTCGCCTTCACCAGCCACCCCGACTCGCAGAAAGTCAGCTCGCCATGACCACCCTGACCTACGCCGTCGCGGACTCCGCGACGATGCTGCGGCGCAACCTGAAGCGCATGCTGCGCTACCCGGCGATGACCGCCATGATCATCTCGGTGCCGGTGATCCTCCTGCTGCTCTTCGTGTACGTCTTCGGTGGCACGATGGGCGCCGGCCTCGGGCACCTGGGCGACGGCCGCGCCGCGTACCTGCGCTACGTGCTCCCCGGGATCATCCTGCTGACCCTGGCCACCGCGGCCACCTCCACCGCGGTCGCGGTGGCGATGGACATGACCGGCGGGATCATCGCCCGGTTCCGCACCATGGCGATCGCCAGGGTCGCCGTGCTCACCGGCCACGTCCTCGGCAGCATGATCCAGTCCCTGCTCGGCATCGCCCTCGTCATCGGCGTGGCCGCCGCCGTGGGCTACCGGACGAGCGCTGGCCTGCTCGCCTGGCTGGGCGCGATCGGCCTGCTGGTACTGATCACGTTCGCGATCACGTGGCTCTCGGTAGCGCTGGGCCTGGTCAGCGGCAGCCCGGAAACGGCCAGCAACCTGCCGATGTTCCTGATGCTCCTGCCGTTCCTTGGCAGCGGCTTCGTCCCGACCAGCACGATGCCGGCCGGGCTGCGGTGGTTCGCCGAGTACCAGCCGTTCACTCCCGTGATCCAGACCGTCCGCGGCCTGCTGACCGGGGGGCCGATCGGCGACAATGCGATCATGGCGGTCGCCTGGGGAGTCGGCATCGCGGCGCTGTCCTACCTGTGGGCGAGGAGGCTGTACCGGCGCCCGATGCAGGCCAGGTGACCAGTCCGGGCCGCCTGTAGTCAGGGGGCTCCGGGCGGCCGTTCCAGGGCCTAGCACAGCCGCCGGCGCTCCCGCCGTACCCGACTCCGCAGGAATGAAGTAGTCTGCCATCACCTGGAGAGATTTGATCGACAGCTTGGCGACCAGGACAAAAACGCCTAAAGAGTCCGCGCCACGTTCGCGCCCTCTCTAGCTAGGCGGGACGGAGGAGCGTAGTGGCGGCAGGTGCGGCGGGGGAGAGCCCGGCGGTAGCAGCGCTCAGGCAGGCCCTCGACCAGCGGATCCTCGTGCTCGATGGTGCCTGGGGGACAACGCTCCAGGGATTCGGCCTGACCGCCGACGACTACCGGGGCGAGCGGTTCCGTGACCATCCGAAGGACCTGACCGGCGACCCTGACCTGCTGAACCTCACCCGCCCGGACGTCATCCTCGACATCCACCGCCGGTACCTGGCGGCCGGGGCCGACATCACCACCACGAACACCTTCACCGCGACCAGCATCGGCCAGGGCGACTACGGGCTCGAGTTCGCGGTCAGGGACATGAACCTGGCCGGCGCCAGGCTGGCCCGGCAGGCGGTGGACGAGGCGGTCGCAGCCGACGGGCGGCCGCGGTTCGTGGCCGGCTCGGTCGGGCCGCTCAACGTGACGCTGTCGATCTCCCCGCAGGTGGACGACCCGGCGTTCCGCACCGTGACGTTCGACGCGGTCAGGACCGCCTATGCCGAGCAGATCCAGGCGCTGGCCGAGGGCGGCGTCGACCTGCTCCTGATCGAGACCATCTTCGACACGCTGAACGCCAAGGCGGCCATCGCCGCCGCCCGCGAGGTTGCCCCCGACCTGCCGCTCTGGATCTCCGTCACGATCGTCGACCTCAGCGGGCGGACGCTCTCGGGCCAGACGATCGAGGCGTTCTGGACCGCGATCCAGCACGCCCAGCCGCTCATCGCCGGCGTCAACTGCTCCCTCGGCGCGGCCGAGATGCGGCCCTACGTCGAGGACCTGGCCCGGCTCGCCGACACGTACACCAGCGCTCATCCGAACGCCGGGCTGCCTAACGCGTTCGGCGGCTACGACGAGCAGCCGCACGAGACCGCGGCGCTGCTCCGCGAGTTCGCGGCGGGCGGCCTGGTCAACATCGTCGGCGGCTGCTGCGGGACCGGGCCCGAGCACATCGAGCACGTGGCGAGGTCGGTGGCCGGCCTGCGCCGCCGCGACGTCCCGCAGCCGGAAGGCAGCTCCCGGTTCAGCGGCCTGGAGCCGTTCGAGATCGGGCCCGACACCGGCTTCGTGATGATCGGCGAGCGGACCAACGTCGCCGGGTCGGCTCGCTTCCGCCGGCTCATCGAGGCCGGCGACTACCAGGCCGCGGCCGACGTCGCGCTGGAGCAGGTCCGCGGCGGGGCGAACCTGCTCGACGTCAACATGGACGCTGACTTGCTCGACGGCGAGCAGGCGATGACCTCGTTCCTCAACCTGATCGCGACCGAGCCCGAGATCGCCAGGATCCCGGTCATGATCGACAGCTCGCGGTGGACCGTGCTCGAGGCCGGCCTCAAGTGCGTGCAGGGCAAGGGCGTGGTCAACTCGATCAGCCTGAAGGAAGGCGAGCAGGCCTTCCTCGAGCAGGCGCGGCGCGTCCGTGACTACGGGGCCGGCGTGGTGGTGATGGCCTTCGACGAGCAGGGCCAGGCCGACACCATCGAGCGCAAGGTGGCGATCTGCGGCCGGGCGTACGACCTCCTGACCGGGCAGGCCGGCTTCGACGCCGAGGACATCATCTTCGACCCCAACGTGCTCGCGGTCGCGACCGGCATCGAGGAGCACAACGGCTACGCCAAGGCCTTCATCGAGGCCCTGCCGCTGATCAAGCAGCGCTGCCCGGGCGTCCGCACCAGCGGCGGCATCTCCAACCTGTCGTTCTCCTTCCGCGGCAACGACGCGGTCCGCGAGGCCATGCACTCGGCGTTCCTGTTCCACGCGATCCGCGCCGGGCTCGACATGGGCATCGTCAACGCCGGCCAGCTCGTCGTCTACCAGGACATCGGCCCTGAGCTGCTCGAGCTCGTCGAGGACGTGATCTTCGACCGGCGACCCGATGCGACCGACCGTCTCGTCGCGTTCGCCGACCGAGTCAAGGGAACGGGCACTAAGCGCGAGGTCGATCTGTCCTGGCGGGACGCACCAGTCGAGAAGCGGCTGGCGCACGCGCTCGTGCACGGCATCGTCGACTTCATCGAGGACGACACCGAGGAGGCCAGGCTCGTCGCCGACCGGCCCCTCGACGTGATCGAGGGCCCGCTGATGGAGGGCATGAAGATCGTCGGCGACCTGTTCGGCTCGGGCAAGATGTTCCTGCCGCAGGTGGTCAAGAGCGCGCGGGCCATGAAGCGCTCGGTCGCCTACCTCGAGCCCTTCATGGAGGCCGAGAAGCAGGAAGCGATCGCGGCGGGCCGGGCGGACGCCGAGCGGACCCAGGGCAAGATCGTCATGGCGACGGTCAAGGGCGACGTGCACGACATCGGCAAGAACATCGTCGGCGTCGTGCTGGGCTGCAACAACTACGAGGTGATCGATCTCGGCGTGATGGTCCCGGCGGCCACCATCCTGGACACGGCGATCAGCGAGGGCGCGGCCGCGGTCGGCCTGTCCGGCCTCATCACCCCGTCGCTCGATCAGATGGTGAGCGTCGCCGAGGAGATGCAGCGCCGCGGCCTGAGCCTGCCCCTGCTGATCGGCGGCGCGACCACGTCCAAGCAGCACACGGCGGTGCGGATAGCCCCGGCCTACGACCGGCCGACCGTGCACGTGCTTGACGCCTCGCGGGTCGTCGGCGTGGTCTCCGACCTCCTCGACCCGGGCCGGGCCGCCGAACTGGACAAGGCCAACCGGACCGAGCAGGAACGGCTGCGCCAGCAGCACGCCGCCAAGCAGAGCCGTCCGCTGGTGACGCTCGCCGACGCCAGGGCCAACCGCGACCAGCTGAGCTTCGACGGGCTGCCGGTGCCGGCCTTCACCGGGACCAGGCTCGAAGAGCCCGATCTGGCGACGCTGCGCGAGTTCATCGACTGGCAGTTCTTCTTCACCGCCTGGGAGCTGAAGGGCAAGTACCCGGCGATCCTCGAGCAGCCGGCGGCGCGCGAGGTGTTCGACGACGGCCAGCGGCTCCTCGACCAGATCATCGACGGCCAGCTGCTGCGGGCACACGGCGTGTACGGATTCTGGCCCGCCCATTCCGAGGGCGACGACATCGTCGTCGAGGCCGGGTCTGGGCTCGGGACACTGCGGTTCCCGATGCTGCGCCAGCAGGAACGCCGCCAGGCGGGCCGGCCGAACCGCTGCCTGGCCGACTTTGTGGCCCCGGCCGGTGATCACCTCGGCGCGTTCGCCGTCGCGATCCACGGCGCGGCCGAGCTGGCGGCGAAGTACGAGGCCGACCGGGACGACTACACCGCGATCAGCGTCAAGGCGCTCGCCGACCGGCTGGCCGAGGCCTTCGCCGAGTACATCCACCTGGCGGCGCGGCGCGCCTGGTTCGAGCCGGACGCCGGCCCGGCGCTCGAGGACCTGCACGCCGAGCGGTTCCGCGGGATCCGGCCCGCGTTCGGCTACCCGGCGTCGCCCGATCACTCGGAGAAGCGGGCGCTGGTCGACCTGCTGGACGCCGAACGGGTGGGCGTGGATCTCACCGAGTCCTACGCCATGACGCCGGCCGCGAGCGTCAGCGGGCTGATCTTCGCTCACCCGTCGTCGCGCTACTTCAACGTCGGCCGGATCGGGAAGGACCAGGTCGACGACTACGCGGCGCGCAAGAACGCGACGGTCGCCGACACGGAGTACTGGCTTCGGCCCAACCTCGGGTATTCGTGACCTGCTAGGCGGCCAGGGGCACGAGCTCGGTCAGCGAGCTGAGCACCGGGCCGGTCCAGGAAAACTCCGGGCGCCACCGCTCGTGCGTGCCGTCGCGGTGCCAGTCCGGGCCGGCCAGGTGGACCGCGCGCATGCCGGCCGCGCTGGCCCCGGCGAGTTCGTTCCCGCCGCCATCGCCGATGTAGAGGATCTGCGCCGGGTCGGTCTGCAGGCGCGCCGCCACCGTGGCGAACAGCCGCGGATCCGGCTTGCGCGTCCGCTCGACGCAGGAGAAGACCGGCGCGTCGACGATCGGGGCGAGCGGGAGCCGGGCCCAGGCATCGGGCAGCTCCGAGGTGCAGTCGGACACCAGGCCGATCTTCAGGCCGCGGGCCCGCAGCTCGCTGATTACCGTCACCGCCTCGGGCCGGAGCGCGAACATCTGCTCCTGCGTCTCGCGGCGCAGCCGAGCCACCTCATCCAGCTGTGCCTCCGAGAGCTCTACGTTCAGGCGACAGGCCATCTCGGCCATGGTCTGCCGCACACCGCCCAGGCTGCCGCTGATGCGCTCGGGAAAGGTCTCCGCCAGCACCTCGAGCAGACCCTCGGCCGGGACGCCCATGACCGCGGCGATGCGCGCCCCGTTGTCGAACCACGACCGCTCCGGGCTCACCGGCGTCAGCGTCCCGTAGAAGTCAAACACCACGGCGGTTATGCCTGCCAGCAGATCATCCGTCACCAGATCATCCTGGCTGAGCCGATACGCACGGTCCGCACTGGGGTCACCGGCGCGGCGCGGGTTCAGCTATCTTTCTGTACTTGCCCAGGTGCCGCTGATCATGGAATATTGCAGAATCCGTCCTGGTCAGGACGATGACCAGGCTCGTATCGGGAGGACCGCGCCGCATGAGCAACCGGCCCCGTCCGCCGCGCCGCCCGGCCGACCTGCTGACGGCCATGATGAGCCGCCAGCTCCGGCTGGAGCCCAAGCGCAACAAGATCACGATTGACCGCGGCGTCCGGGTGCCGATGCGCGACGGCGCGATCCTGCTGGCCGATCACTTCGCGCCGGTCGGCACCGGCGTGCGGCCCACGGTCCTGATGCGCTGCCCGTACGGGAGGGGCTGGCAGTTCGCGATGCTGGCCCGCCCGCTCGCCGAGCGCGGTTATCACGTGCTGCTGCAGAGCGCCCGCGGCACGTTCGGCTCCGGCGGGCGGTTCACGCCCGGCGCGGACGAGGCCGCCGACGGGCAGGACACGGTGGCGTGGCTGCGCACCCAGAGCTGGTTCGACGGGCGCCTGGCCGCGGCGGGGCCCAGCTACCTGGCCTACGCGGCCTGGGCGCTCGCCCTGGATCCGCCGCCCGAGCTGGCCGCGATGGCCGTCTACATCAGCCCGCACGACCTCGCCGCGGCCGGCTTCGGGCAGGGGGCGTTCGAGCTGTACAACCTGCTGTCCTGGAGCGACCTCATGGCCCACCAGGAACGGCACTCAGCGCCCGTGATGATCTGGCGCACGATCACGGCCGACAAGCGGCTGGCGCGCATCATGAACCGCCTGCCGATCGCGGCCACCGCGGCCGAGGTCATCGCGGAGGGAGCCCCCTGGTACGCCGAGTGGCTCGAGCATCAGGACAGCCGCGACCCCTACTGGGCCGGCTACAGCGCTGCCCCCGCGCTCGAGCGCAGCACCGTGCCGACGCTGCTCATCAGCGGATTCCATGACTGGTTCGTCGAGCAGACCACGCAGCAGTATCAGGCGCTGCGCCAGCGCGGTGTGCCCGCGCGCCTGGTCATCGGCCCGTGGACCCACATGACGCTCGACATGGGCGTGGCTATCCGGGAGACGCTGGCCTGGCTGGACGCCATTTTTGACGGGAACGAGGCGGCCGCCGGGCCGGTGCCGTCCGTCCGTGCCTGGTGCTCCGGCGCGAATCAGTGGCACGACCTCGAGCAGTGGCCGCCCGCAGAGGCCCTCCCGCAGACCTGGTACCTGCGGGCCAGCGGCGGCCTGGCGGCCGAGAGCGCCACCGCGGGGGTTCCGGGGGTCGCCCCCCGGGCCAGCACCGCCAGCACCGGTGATGCCGGAGAGACGACGTTCCGGTATGACCCGGCCGACCCGGCGCCGGCGGCCGGCGGCCGCACGCTGTCCATGCGCAACTCCGGCAGCCAGGACAACACGGCCGTCGAGGCGCGCGCGGACGTCCTGACCTTCAGCACCGAGCCGCTGGAGCGCGCTGTCCGGGTGGTCGGCGTTCCCGTCGTGCGGCTTCACCTGACCTCAGACAGTGAGCACCACGACATCTTCGCCCGGCTCTGCGACGTCGACGAGGACGGCAAGTCCGGCAACCTGACCGACCAGATCATGCGGTCGGCGCCCGGTGAGGCCGCCGCCGGCCAGGCCCGTGAGCTGACGATCACGCTGACGAACGTGTCGCACGTGTTCCTGCCCGGGCACCGCATCCGGCTGCAGGTGACCGGCGGAGCGCATCCGCGGTTCGCCCGGAACCTCGGGACGGGCGCAGACCCGATCACCGGAACCGCGACGGCCGTGGTCACGCACCGGGTGCACCACGACGCCGAGCGTCCCTCGGCGCTGATGCTGCCCGTGGTCGCCGCGGACCCGCAGGCGGCGGCGACAGCGGCCGAGGCTGGTGCTCAGGTGACGACGGCGGCCGGGCAGGCGTGACCGGCCCCGCGGCCGCGTCGTTCCCTTCCTGATCCTCACCCAGGGCGGTAGGCGCGCAGGACGGCACTAAGCCAGTTGCCGCCGCGCGCGGTCTGCGGTTCACTGTCCCGACATGACGCCAGTCAACGACCAGACCAGGCCCGTCGCGCTGATCACGGGTGTGGGCCGGACGATCGGCATCGGCGCCGGAATCGCCCGCCAGCTTGCCGGGTCGGGCTGGGACATCGCGTTCACCTACTGGCACGGTTACGACGAGCGGATGCCGTGGGGGCGGGAGGCCGACGCGACGGCGCAGATCTCGGCCCTGCTGGCCGCCCACGGCGCCGCGAGCATAGCGATCGAGGCGGATCTGGCCAGCCCCGAGTCTCCGGCGCGGATCTTCGACGAAGCCGAGGCCGGGCTCGGCCCGGTCACGGCCCTGGTGATGTGTCACTGCGAGTCGGTTGACTCGGGACTGCTGGACACGTCGGTCGAGAGTTTCGACCGCCACTTCGCGGTCAACGCGCGCGCGACGTGGCTGCTGATCCGCGAGTACGGCCTGCGCTTCCGCGCGGCGCCGGGAACGGGCCGGATCGTCAGCCTGACGAGCGACGCGCTCCTCGGCAACGTTCCGTACGGAGCCAGCAAGGCCGCGCTCGACCGCATCACGCTCATCGCGGCGCGCGAGCTCGCGCACCTCGGAGTCACGGCGAACGCCATCAACCCCGGGCCGGTCGACACCGGATGGATGACGGAGCAGCAGCGCAACGACCTCATCCGCCGGACCCCGCTCGGCCGCCTCGGGACCCCGGCCGACACCGCGCACCTGGTCGACTTCCTGTGCTCACCAGAAGGACAGTGGGTCAACGCCCAGCTTCTGATGAGCAATGGTGGCTTCGCCTAACCCGGTGCGCCCGAGGTCAGCCGGCGACGCCGATCGCCGGCACCTGGCTGCGCTCCTTGACCCAGGCCGCCGTCAGGCTGCCCTCCTTCACCAGTGAGTCCGAGTAGCCCCGGCCGAGGCCGATCATCGGGCCATGCACCGCGTCGCTCGCCGCGGCGACGGCAAGGACGCCGGTGCTGTATTCCCTGTCCCATGGCGCCGTCAGGCTGCCTTCTTTCGCCAGCGCCGCGTAGCTGCTGGCGGTGGGCACCTGGAGCACGATAAGCGGTCCGTTGGTCGGATCGCTGGCCACGGCGATCCCGGACGATTCGCCGTGCTCCTTGACCCAGGACGCGGTCAGCCGGCCATCCTTGGCCAGGACCACGCCGGTCCGCAGGAGTATGACGCCGATCAGCGGGCCGTGCTTAGCGTCGCTTGCCACCGCGACCTGGAACACGCTGCCGTGCTCGCTGTTCCACCGGGCCCTCAGGCTGCCCTCCTTTACCAGCACCTCGCTGCCGGCGGTGACGAGCCCGATGAGCGGGCCGTGCACCGGGTCGCTGGCAACGGATATCGCGGTCATGGCCGTTTGCACGCCGCTGTGCTCCCTGACCCAGGGCGCGGACAGGCTGCCCTCCTTGACCAGCGCCTCGCCGCTCTTCGTCACGATCGCGATCAGCGGGCCGTGCTTCGGGTCGCTTGCCACCGCGATCGCCGTAGCACCGGTGTACAGCTTGTGCCACGGCGCGCTCAGGCTGCCTTCCTTGACCATTGCCACATCGCGTCCGGTAATGATCCCGATGAGCGGGCCGTGCTTCGGGTCGGTGGCGACGGCTACATAGAGCGTCTCGCTCTTGTATTCGGTAATCCACGGCGCGTGCAGGCTGCCCTGTTTCGCCAGCACGCCGAAGCAGCCGCAAGACCGAACGGGAGCCACAACCGCGATCAGCGGCACGGCGGCCGCAGGCGCACCGGCGAGCGCGACGGGGACGGCGCTCGCGCCGAGCGTCAGCATGACGGCGGCGGTCAGCAAAGCCGCCGCGCCAACGGCTTGCCTTCCATCTCGGCGCAGTAATGTTCTCCGGCTCATCACGTCGGTCCCCTCCCCCGGCGCCGCAGAAATGGCGGGCCGCTCCCTATAGGCCCATTATGGGGTCCGTTTCGCCCCTCGGCCTCACAGTGCCCCGCCCTTGACGATCCATCTATCAAAGTGATATCACTTTGATAGATGCCTGGAGCAGCCAGGCACCAGAGCAACAGGAGGCATCCCGATGCTTGCACCGACTGACAACACCACCGCTTCGGGATCCGAGCAGGGAACCGAGCCGACGAAGCCGCCCGCGCGCAATCTGGTCAGTATCTGGGCGCAGGGGCGACGCCGGTTCACCCCCTGGGCATACCCGCGCCTGCGCGCTCTCGCGGTCGCGCGCCTCGTGATTGGCATCTTCGTAGCCGGCGTCGGCGCCGTGCTCGACTCTCGCGGCCACTACGGATGGGCGGCGATCCCTCTGGCCGGCGCGGTGCTGCTTTTCTCGATCGCCTATCTGGACAACGCCGCCGCCCGCTCCGCAGGTCCCGCAACTGATCCCGCCATCCGCGCTGGCTAGACGGGGGCCGACCATAAGAGGCCGATTCCGCGCCTGGAATCGGCCTCTGCTGCCGGGGCGGACTACGATCCCACCTGATGCCGAAAACACAGACCAATCCCTCAGTGGGCAGCAGACCGCCGGGCGACGAAGGCGGACCAGATAACTGGAATCTTGCCTGGGAGACCATGCTCGACCTGAGCGGGACCCGGCCAGGGCCGCTGCACATGCGCCTCGCCGCCGCGATCCGCTCGGCGGTGCGGGACGGCCGCCTGCCGCTGGGCGCGGCGCTGCCGCCAAGCCGCGTGCTCGCCGCTCGCCTGGGCATCTCCCGCTGGACCGTGACTCAGGCCTATGGTCAGCTCACCACCGAGGGCTATCTGAGCGGCAGGACCGGCTCGGCAACGCGCGTGAGCTGGACGCCCGGGCCTGCTGACGATGCCTACGAGCCACGGGCACTGTCGAGGCCGACGCTGGCCCGGCCGGCGCGCTATGACCTGTGGACCTGCGGGCCCGACCTGCGCGCGTTCCCGCGGCGGAAATGGGTCGAGGCGATCAGAGCCGCGGCGGAGACGGCGCCGTTCGACCAGCTTGACCGCGCCGCCCCGGGCGGCCTTCCGGTGCTGCGCGCCGTCCTCGCCGAGCACCTGAACCGCAGCCGGGGCGCCGCGGCGGAAGCGAGCTCGATCTCGGTGTTCTCCGGTGCCGGGCAGGCGTTCACGCAGCTGTGCCGCGCGCTGCTCGCCGCCGGGCACACCGCGATCGGCATCGAGCAGCCGGGGTCACCGCGGTTCTTCCAGGCAGCGCGCACGGCAGGCCTGGACATGGTGGCGCTGCCGGCCGACGAACACGGGCTGGTTGTCGACGCGCTACCTGACCATCCCGGGCTTCGCGCGATCAGCGTCGGCGCCGCGCGGCAGGTTGGCTTCGGCTGCCCTCTCGCGCCGGAACGACGCCCTGCACTGCTGGACTGGGCCCGTCGCGCCGACGTGCTCATCGTCGAGGACGACTACGACGCCGAGCTCAGCTACGACGGGCCGACCCCTGCGGTTCTCCAGGGCACTGACCCGCACCGGGTAGCGCTGCTCGGCTCGATGAGCCAGGCCATCGGCCCCGCGGTCAGCATCGGCTGGGTGGTTACTCCCCGCCGGTGGGTCCAGCCGGTGCGGGCCGAGCAGGAGCTTCAGACGCTGCCGCCCGCGCTCAATCAGCTGGCGCTGGTGGAGCTGATGCGTTCGGGAGCCTACGACCGTCATATGCGCGCGTCGCGGCTGATGTATCGCGCCCGGCGCAACGCGCTCGTGGCCGCGCTCCGGCGATGGCTCCCCCAATACCCGGTTCATGGCGCTGGATCAGGCCTCGAGGTCATGCTCGCGCTGCCGCCGGGCACCGACGTGGCTGGCATCGTGGCCGCCGCCGCGCGGCGCGACGTGAACATCGGCAATCTGGACGAGCTGCGATTCACTCCCGACTTGTCCGCCCCAGGGCTCATGATCGGGTACGGGAACCTCAGGGATTCGGTGATTGACGAGGCCATCGCGCTGCTGGCCGACGTCCTCCGGGGCCAGCTGAACCAGGCCGAGGCAAGCTGATCAGCTGGCCGGCTCCTGCGCGATCAGGAAGCGGTATCCGGCGATGACCGCGTCGAAGGCAACCTCGCCCCAGGGCCGACTTCCGAGCGGCGCCGTCACGATCCCGGCGGCAGCATGCCGGGCGTGCACGGCGCCGATGTCGACCTCGGGCGGCAGCCGGACGTAGACGGTGACCCCCGCGCCGCGGTGCTCGCGGGATGCGGCCGGCAGGAATTCCTCTGCGGCGGTGCCGAGCATGATCTCGGCATCGCCGAGGCGCACGCAGGCGAGCTTGTCATCGGACTGCCTCGGCGTCGCGAACTCCAGGTGCCAGCCGAGAGCATCCGTCAGCCAGTCGGCAGTGTCGTACGGGTCGTCGCAAGCCAGGAACACGGACATCACATCGGAAATCTAACGGCCGGCACTGACAACGCCCGCCGGGCCGCGACCCTCAGCTATCCGGTCGCCACTGAACGGGAATCCCGTGCGGGGACGCCGTTCCCAGCACCTGGCGGTGACCGCCCGGCCAGGTCGTCAGCACGACCGGGCAGCCGCCTTCGCGCGACTGCTCCAGGTAGACGTAGGCGAACCGGGCGCGCTCCGTGGCCGCCGCCCCCAGCTGCCGCACTCCGTCGGCCAGCTCGATGCGCTGAGCCTCGTTCAGGTACTGGCGGAAGATCGAGTGCCAGAGGACCGTCCAGGTCCCCGGCTCAAGCTGCGTGCGGGCCAGTGTCTCTGTCGCCGACTCCGCGCGCAGATCCGCCGGCACATCCTCGGCGATCGCGAGCGCGCCGCGCAGCCGGGCGAGCCGGTCGGCCTGGTCGGGCCAGACGTACGCCGTGAGCCTGAGCCTTCCCGGCCCGGACGCCGGATCGACGGGCGCCAGGTCGCCGCCGGTCCGGTCGACAACCACTATGTGCCCGGCGGGCGGGGTTGCGCCCTGCCAGGCGTGGCTCAGCACGACCGGCGAACCTGGGTCGCCGTAACTGCCCGCGTCGCCCGCAATCCGGAACAAGTCCGCCCGCAGGTTCAGCCCCGCGCTCGCGCCGACCTCCACCAGGCGAACCGGCAGGTCCGCCGCGGACGTCACGTGCAGCAGCGCGCCGAGCAGCGCCGCGGCGCGGCCGACCTCGTTGGTCTGCGGCGGCCATTCCAGCCACGGCCGGACCGCGTCGCGCTGGTCGGCGAGCGTCTGGCGGAGCGCACCCCAGGCGTTGGGGCTGCCTGGGACGACATCGGTGCTGCCGCCGCACGACGGATACCACGCAGCAAGTTCTGGTGCCTGACCCGACAGCGCGAGCGCGTGGGCACCGCCCAGCATCCGCAGTGCCAGCACGCTGGACGGGCGCGCGTCCATGTGCCCGGCGAGCATGTCGGCCACCACGCCGCCGGCGAGCAGATCCTCAGCCGCGCGCTCGAGCAGGTCGCCGTACAGCGGGCTGCCCACCTGCCTGCACGCCGCTCCCTGCAGCCGCAGCAGCTGGGCAATGCGTTCAACCGGCGTCTGATCGACCTCCATAGTTCCCACGGCGGCAACTATGGCAGGCCAGCCCGCGGCCAGGCGATCCCACCCGGCCCGGGGTCGCGAGTCCAGTTCATCGAATTTCGCCAGAAATGTCACGAGGCCCCCACATGTATGAGATGCAGGGGCCTCGCGCTGGTCGCTAACCGTCTGCGCGCCGATTGCTCGGCGGCCGTCAGGCTTGGCGACCGTCACCGCCTCATCGGATCCGGCGAACTCGTCCGCGTTGCCGCTTCCTTGCTCAGACCCTGGATTGCTCCTGGATCAGAATCCGTTGTGGCCGTGAGTGAATTTCTATCGCGTCCCGGCCGACCCGCACAAGGGGTTTCCCGGAAGTTTTTCAAGATTCTTTAGGACGTCTATGGAGCGCCAGCCCTGGTCCGTTTTCGGCCGATTATCGGCGAGTACGCGTTAGGTTCTAGTTGGATTAGCGGTCACCATGAGAAATGGTTCAGCGCTGGTAAAGCGCGCGCAAAAGCATGAGGCCCCCGCATGTATGAGATGCAGGGGCCTCACGGTGGTCTCGCATCGCGCTGACCTGCCGATTCCTCGGCTGCCGGGCGCTCCACTCGACCGCACCAGCCGCTGCGGTGGCCGCGTAAACTCCAGTTCCCCGGTGCTTCCGCGATCCCCTAGGTTTCCCTCTGGGAGTCATCCGCTCTGCGGTGGTGAATGAATTTCTACTGCTCCAGCCGAGTCGCGCGCAAGAGCTTTCGTCAATCTTTCCAAGATTCTTTAGGCGTCCACAAGTCAGCGATTGTTATCCTCCACCGCGTCCGGCTTTTCCACCGGTTATCCACAGCGCCATGCACAATTTGATCTAGGTCGGCCCGCGCTTGCCGTCCGGAGGGGCAGACGCGCGGTGCTGTAGCCGCGGCGCCTGGCCGGGGCGCTTCTCCGGGCGCGCTGCGCCCAACGTTTGTCTGTCTGGTACGAACTGTTCGTACCAGACACGCAAGCGTCCGCCGTCATCATGATCCGGGGCGCCTGACTGTCGCCCGTGGCTAGCAGATTGCGCCTTTCACCCGATCTGTGCAAGCAGAGCAAGATCATAACTCGAGCGTTTGTTCACATGGTGTGGCTGGCGCAACAGCATTTGCCCAAACGTGGCGCCGGACAGGTAGCTGCCGGCGCCGCGGGCACGAATTGGCGCTCGGCATCCCGCCGACTGCCGATCTGAGCCGCGACGTGACGGTTTGGCGGCTCCGGACGTCGCGCGCCGCTATGAAGTCACGCTGGCGCCACCGCAGCGACAGCTAGCGCAGCTTGCTGCCGGCGACCAGATGCGGTTCCCCGGCCGGCTCCGAGCTCGCCGGCTGGGCTGACGCACCTGACGCACCCGCCGGCGCTGCCTCGGCTCTGGGGGCGGGAATGCCCACAGACCGCGCGAACGCCTCCTCTTCGGGCGTTGTGGTGCCGTAGTGCGGCATGAGCTGACGGCCTCCCACGCGCGCCTCGAAAGCGCCCCCCGAGACCTCCGTGCCGGGCAGCCGGCTGTGGTGCTTGTGCTGCGGGTGGTACTCGGCCCAGAAGACGGCGAAGATCCAGAATGCCAGCGTGATCGCGACGACGATCGGGATCACTATGACGGCAGCAGTTGATCCTGACACTTGGCGCACCTCCCCCCGTGCTGCTCCTAGCCGTACCCACGGCGTTCACATCCGCACCGCGGATCACAGGCTGGGCTTCGGCGAGAGCAATAACGGATAAAGGCTCTTGTAACTTGATATGCAGGGAGATAACATTCCAGGCGCTGCGCTGCCGCGGGGCTGTCGCTGCCTAGGGGGAAATATGGGGAACCTCGACTTTTCGCACCACGCCGCGTTCTCCTGGTACTGCATCTTTCTGATGCTCAGCGGCCTGGCTATGGTCGTGATCGGCCTGCTTCCGGCCGGCCGTTCAATCAGGCGTGCACGGCGCGGGTTCGTCAGCGTGATCTTCGGCATCGCGTACTTCGCGTACGGCTTCTACCTCACGTTCGTGTTCTCCGGCGGGCACTACATCATTGTTATCTATGCGTTCCTGCTCCCCGTGCTGCTGATCGTTGACGCCTTCAAGATCCGGGCAGCCAGGAGCCGCATGCAGCAGGTGGCCGACCGGCAGAATCGGATGGCGGGCTGAGCTCGGCCGTCAGGCCGAGGCCCTAAGCGCCGGGCTGAGCGAGACCGGTCTCGTAGGCGAACACGACGAGCTGCGCCCGGTCCCTGGCCGCCAGCTTCATCATCGCCCGGCCCACGTGCGTCTTGACGGTCGAGCCGCTGACGAAAAGCCTGCCGGCGATCTCATCGTTCGACAGTCCGGCGGCGATGAGCGTGACCACCTCGCGCTCGCGGGTGGTCAGCGCGTCAATGCCCTGGACCCGCCGCGGCGTCCGGGTGCGGGCCGCGAACTCGGCGATCAGCCGGCGCGTAACCGCCGGGGAAAGCAGCGCTTCGCCGGAGGCCACGACCCGGACCCCGTGAATGAGTTCCTCGGCGTCGGTGTCCTTCACCAGGAAGCCGGCCGCCCCGGCCCGGAGCGCGTCGAAGATGTACTCGTCGAGGTCGAACGTCGTCACGATGATGACGTGCACGTCGGCCAGCTCGGGCCGCTCTGCGATGCGCCGGGTGGCTTCGATTCCGTCGAGTACCGGCATGCGGATGTCCATCAGCATCACGTCCGGACGCTCCCGCCGGGCGAGCTCGACCGCATCCTCGCCGGTGCCCGCCTGACCGACGACGGTCATATCGGCCTCGGCGTCGAGCAGCGCGGCGAAGCCGTTGCGCACGAGGACCTGGTCGTCGGCGAGGCCGACGCGGATCACGAGTCTGCTCCGGTGCCGGCCGCGTCGCCGCCCGGCAGCCAGGCCAGCACGCGGAAGCCGCCGGCCGGCTGCGGGCCGGCCTCGAAAGTCCCGCCAAGCTCGCGTACCCGCTCGGCCATGCCGGTGATGCCGTGACCAGGGCTCACGGCGGGCGGGCCCGCGACGATGGCGGCAGCGACCAGCGCGGGCCCGGCATCGGTCACGAGCAATTCGACCCCCGCCGGCTCGTACCGGACGCAAACCGTCACCGATGTGGCGGCGCTGTGCCTGGCGGTGTTCGTCAGCGCCTCCTGAACTATCCGGTACGCCGCGATGTCGGCCGGCGCCGGCAGTGGCCGGGCCTCGCCCTCGACGGACAGCTGCGCGTCGAGCCCGGCGAAGCGAACCGACGACAGCAGATCAGCCAGCCGCGCGAGGCCAGGGCTCGGCGTCCGCGGGGCGCCCCCGTCGGCCTGGTCCCCGTCGCGCAGTACACCAAGCACGGCCCGCAGCTCGGCCAGGGCCTGCCGGCTCACGCCGTGGATCGCCGTGAGTGCCTCCTTGGCCCGGTCCGGCTGGCGGTCCATGAGATGCAGGGCCGTGTTGGCCTGCACGTTGATCACCGAGATGTTGTGCGCCAGCACATCGTGCAGGTCTCTGGCGATCCGCACGCGGTCCTCGCTGGCCCGGCGTCGGTACTCATCCTCCCGGCTGCGGCGCAGCGCGGCGGCGCGCTGGCCGCGGCTGCGGATCAGCTCGGCCGCCGCCAGCAAGACCAGGAGCCAGGCCGCGACGCCGAGCGCCGCCCCTGGGCTGATGTGGCCGGACTGCCCGATCTGCCAGGGCGGCCAGACGACGGACAGATAGCCGATGATCAGCGACGCCGCCGCCGCCGCCCGCTTGCCCGCCAGCTCGGCGCTGAGGAACGCGGCGATCAGCGCGATCCACGTCATCCCCCCGTGGCCGAGTTTGCCGGCGGCCAGCGTCGTCCCGAGGCTGACCGCGAGGACCTCGACCGGGAACCGGCGCCGTGCGATCAGGGCCAGGCCGGCGATCGCGAGCAGCAGGTAGACATCCCAGGCGGGCGCCGGCTGAGGTGTGCTGGCCCAGGACCGGCTCGCGTGCAGGGCGCCCAGCTGAGCGGCGGTTATCCCGAGCGCGATCGCAGCGTCGATCACCCACTGGCGGCGGCTGCCGCCCGGTGGCGCTGCGGCTTCAACGAGCTTGGTCATCGCTAGCTCGACCGTATGCCAGCCGGCGGCCGCGTCGCGCCGGCCTGAGGCTGACTTCGGGGCCGGCCGCGTACTCCCCTGGTCTACTAATTTCCCCGCTGCGCCGTCCGAGCGGCGCAGCCGAGTCCGGCTGGCGAGCTGACGACGCCGGCGGCCGCCGGCAAGCACCATGTCTGTCGAAGCCATCAGCCCCGCGACCGGGGCGGCGGAAGGGACTCCGGGAGTCATGGCGATCATCGAGGCGTCCGGCCTCAGCAAGCGCTACGGCCGCGCGCTGGCCGTCGATCAGATCAGCTTCAGCGTGGCCGCCGGCGAGATAGTCGGCTTCCTCGGCCCGAACGGCGCCGGCAAGACGACCACCCTGCGAATGCTGCTCGGCCTGGTCCGGCCGGACACGGGCAGCGCGACCATCGGCGGGCTCCCGTATGCCGAGCTGGCCGCCCCGTCCCGCCTGGTCGGAGCGGTCCTGGAGGCGGCCGGCGGTCACCCCGGCCGGACCGCGCGCAACCACCTGCGCGTCCAGGCAATGGCGGCCGGCGTGGATGGCGCCCGGATCGACGACGTGCTGGAACTCGTCGGCCTTGCCGACGTGGCCGGCCGGCGCGTCGGCGGCTACTCACTGGGCATGCGCCAGCGGCTCGGGATCGCTACCGCGCTGCTGGCCGATCCCGACGTCCTCATCCTGGATGAGCCGACGAGCGGACTCGACCCTGACGGCGTCCGCTGGCTCCGCCTTCTGCTGCGCGGGATGGCCGCCGAGGGCGCGACGATCCTGATGTCCAGCCACATACTCGCCGAGGTCGCGCAGACGGCCGACTCAGTGATCATCGTGAGCCGCGGCCGCGTGGTCACCCAGGCGCCCATCGCCGAGCTCACCGCGGGCGCCGCGCTGGAAGAGGTATTCCTCGGGCTCACGAGCGATCTGGAGGCCCGGCCATGATCAGGCTTGTCCGCGTCGAACTGCTGAAGCTGCGCACGACCAGGCTGGCCTTCGGGCTGCTGGCGGCGGGCGCCGGCCTGACGATCCTGTTCTCCGTACTCGAGGCGAGCCGCGCGGGCGCCAGCGGCGTTGCCCCGTTGTCGACCGCGGCCGGTCTGACCGGCATCATCACGGGCGGCATCTGGATGCTGCTGTTCGCGGCCGTCCTCGGTGTCACGGTCACCAGCGGTGAGTTCCGCCATGACACCGCGACGACGACCTACCTCGCGGTCCCGCGCCGCGGCCGGGTGCTGGCGGCCAAGAGCATCGCCGCCGCCCTCGCGGGCGCGGCGTTCGGACTGCTCGGCTGGCTGCTCGCGACTGCCATCGGGATCGGCTTCGTGGCCGCGCACGGCTTCGCGATGCCGCTTTCTGACCCGACCATCGCCCGGTATGCGGCCGGGCATCTGCTGGCAGGCGCTTTGCTGGCCGCGATCGGAACGGGCCTCGGCGCGCTGATCCGGTCACAGCTGGCCGCGGTCATCGGGGTATTCGTCTGGGCCATCGTCATCGAGTCGATCGTCGGCGGCCTGTTCCACTCGGTGCAGCCCTACCTGCCCTTCACCGCGGCGACCACGCTGTCCGGCAGCGCCCTGGGCGGCGCGGCTTTCGGGCCCGCCCACGACGCGGCCACCGGAGCCAGCCCGCTGCCGTTCGCGGCCGCGACGGCACTGCTCGGCGTCGTGGCGGTCGCGGTCAGCGCCGTCGCGGCACGGACTACTGTCGGCAGCGACATCGGCTAGCCGGGGAGTTCCGATGAGTCAGACGAACGTCATCGTCAACCCGCTGAGCGGCGAGCAGATCACGATCAGGCGGACGGGCGAACAGACGAACGGCGAGGTGCTGGACTGGGAGCTGCTGCTCGCGCCGGGCGGCCGGGTGCCCAGCAGCCACGCCCATCCGGAGCAGACCGAGACGTTCACGGTGCTCGAGGGGCGGATGAGGTTCCGGGTCGGATTGCGGCGGCAGGTCGTCGCGGCCGGCGAGACCATCGCGATCCCGCCCGGCACCGTGCACCACTTCGCTAACGCCGGCCAGATCCCGGCCAGGGTCGCGGTCGAGTCTCGACCGGCCCTGGCCATGGAGGACCTGCTCGAAACAGCGGCCGCGCTGGCACGCGAACAGCACGCCGTCGGCCGGCCGCTCCCGCGGCTCGTCGAACTGGCACTGTTCATGGCCGATTTCGAGCACGAGGTCCGGGCTCCCTTCCTGCCGCCCGCCCTGGTCCGGCTGGTCACGCACTGGGTCGCGCAGCGCGCTCGACGGCGCGGCCGCGACGCCCGCTACCTGCGCCTGCGCCGCCGGTGACTACGCCGGCGATCGAGGTGGCGCACCTGGTGAAGCGCTATCGCGGCGCAGCCAGCAACGCCGTCGACGACATCAGCTTCACCGTGCGCAGCGGCGAGTTCAGCTGCCTGCTCGGGCCGAACGGAGCGGGCAAGACGACGACGATCTCCATCCTGACGACGACGCTGGAGCCGACGGCCGGAACGGTCAGCATCGCGGGCCGCGACGTGGGCTCCGATCAGGCCGGGGTCAGGCGGGAGATCGGCGTGGTCTTCCAGCAGCCCGCCCTCGATCAGAACCTGACCGCCGAGGAAAACCTCCGGCTGCACGCGGTGCTGTACGGCCTGTACCGGTGGCGGCCGCTGTATCGCTGGATGCCTGCCAGCTACCGGACGCAGGTGCAGGAGACGGCCGGCGTCCTGGGCCTGGAGCGCATGCTCGGGCAGCCCGTGCGGACGCTGTCGGGCGGCCAGCGGCGACGCCTTGAGATCGTCCGCGCGCTCATGCACCGGCCGCGGGTCCTGTTCCTCGACGAGCCGACCGCGGGCCTGGATCCGCAGAGCCGCCGCAGCCTCTGGGCGCACCTGACGTCGGCCCGCGCCCGGCTCGGGACCACGATCCTCCTCACCACGCACTACCTGGAAGAGGCCGAGGCCGCCGACTCGGCGTGCGTGATCGCCGGCGGCCGGATCATCGACCGCGGCAGCCCCGCCGAGCTCAAGCAGCGCCACGGCGCGCAGTCGCTCGAGGACGCCTATCTCACGCTGCTAAGCGAGGACGAGCGATGCCTCGAGAACTGACCAGCGGCCGGCTGGTACTGCGGCGGGCACACCCCGGCGCAGTCAGCGCACGCAGGCCCGGCCGCCTGGCCGCGGAGGTCAGCGCACTGCTGATCATCGCCCAGCGCGATGTCATCAAGCTGATCAGGGACCGGCCCCGGCTGGCGGTGAACCTCGCGTTTCCCGTGCTGCTCATCGCCGGGCTCGGCGGCCTGCTGCAGTCCACGGTCGGCCGCGTGACCGGCCTCAGCACGATCACGCTGGCATTCACTGGCGTGCTCGCCGCCAGCCTGTTCCAGTCCTCGGCCGCCGGGATGATCTCGATCGTCGAGGACCGGGAGAACGACTTCTCCCGCGAGCTGTTCATCGCCCCGGTATCCCGGCTGACACTGCTCGCCGGAAAGATCACCGGCGAGAGCGCCGTCGCGGTCGGGCAGGGCATCTGCATCGTCGCGTTCGCACTGGCCTTCGGCGTGCGGATGACCGGATGGCAGCTGCTCGGGCTGGCGGGCACCGGCCTGACTTGCTGCCTGCTCGGCGCGGCCTTCGGGCTCGCGACGATCGCGGCCCTGCCGAACCAGCGCTCGGCAATGCAGATCTTCCAGTTTCTGATCATCCCGCAGTACGTGCTCGGCGGGGTGCTGGTGCCGCTCGCGGGCGCCCCGCGGCTGCTCGGCGCGCTGGCCTGGCTGATGCCGATGCGCTACGGCGTGGACCTGACGAGGGCCGCCTTCTACGCGGGCACATCCGGCTATCAGAAGGTGGTCATCGGCGGTCCCGCCGTCGATCTGGCCGTGATCGCGGCACTCACCGCCGCGCTGCTCGCCGCCGGCGCCGCGCTGTTCAGCTACCGGGAGCGGGTCAGGTAGCCCTCGCGGCAGCCAGCACCCGGCCGAAGGCCGACAGGTAGCTGTCGTCGCCCTGATCCCGGCGCTTCAGCCAGTACTCCGCGCCCCAGAACAGGTAGGCCCAGAGCCCGTCCGGCGCCGCCGCCCCGAGGCGCATCGCGGCGTTGTAGTTCCCGATGACGTGCTCGGGCAGGCAGCTGAACATGCCCCCGCCCGCAGGGCTCGGCGGCGTCGTCATGGTCTCCCACGGCTCCGCCTGGCCCTCGGTGACCATCAGCCGCCGGCCGCGGGTAACGAGCCCGGCGACCAGGCGGGCGTTCGCGCGCCGCTGCCAGCGGCTGTCGGCGCCGGCCAGGTAGGCGGTGCGCGGGCCGAGCCGCACGAGGGCGTGCCGCGGGTACAAGTTCAGCCCGACGACGTCCGCGAGCCGGCCGGCGACCGCCAGCGAGTCGCCCTGATCCCTGGTGCGCCAGCGCTGCTGCAGCCGGACCGGCGCCGAGGTGGGCACGAAGCCGCTGACGATCACCGGGCGAGCGGGGTCGGCGGCCCGCACGGCCGCCACCTCCCGGGCCGCGAACGATTCCGACAGCCGCCACGAGTGCTCCAGGCCGAGCGGGTCGGCCGGCTCGTGCTCGACCTGCCAGCCGATGACCTCCGGCCGGTCGCGGTAGCGCCCGACGACTCTCGTCACGTACTCAGCCGCCGCCGCCAGGAGCCGCGGGTGGCTGTCCGGGCTGATCAGCGTGCCCTCGGGTAGCGGCGCCGGCAGGTGATGCGCGGGCACGAAGAACTCCGGGTAGCCGAACGCCTTCACCGCGCCGACCCCGACGATGACCCTCTTGCCCGCCGCCGCGGCCGCGGCGATCTGATCGTCGAGGCCGCCAGGCTCGAAGCGCCCGGCCGCGGGTTCCAGCTCGTTCCAGTAGGCCGCGAGGTGCAGCACCGCGAACGGGTACGTCAGCAACTCGGCCAGCACCGTGCCCGGGTCCAGGCCGAGCGCTGCTGCCTGCAGCGGCCGGAAGCTGACCCCGAGCATGACCGACCCCGGCGGCTCCACGGGCACCCGCGACCACATGCCCGTGAGCGGCTGGCTCGGCTGTGCGATCCTCACTGGGCGATCCTCATCGGGCCGCCACTCGCGCCGTCGGCGGCCTGCCGCCGCGCTCGGAGACCGCCAGGCCGGGCCAAGCCAGGCCGGCCAGCTCGCCGATCAGCTCGGCGACCTGCGGCGCGGCGTCCGGCCGGGCCAGGCGGCGGCAGCCGTCCCGCAGTGCCGCCATGGCCGCGGGGTCGCGGCGCAGGCGGGCGAGCTCGCGGGTCAGGCCGCGGCCGCTCCGCACCCGCCGGCCGGCTCCGGCGCGGGTCACCAGCCGGGCATTGCCGCGCTCCTGGCCAGGCAGGTGCGAAGTCAGGAGCAGCGGCGTGCCACAGCAGGCGGCCTCGGCGATGATGCCGGGCCCGGCCTTCGTCATGACGACATCGGCGCAGTGCAGCCAGTCGGTGAAGCCACGCGTGAATCCGAGCACCGTCAGCCGGCCGCCCGCCCGGCCTGCGAGCCCGGACAGCCGGCGGCGCAGCCGCTCGTTCCGCCCGCAGGCCGCGACGACGTGAATGTCGCCGAACGCCCGCAGGATCGCGGCGGTCCGGCGGGCCAGGCCGCCGCAGCCCTCGCCGCCGCCGGTGACCAGGACGACGAAGTCCTCCGGCGGCAGGCCCAGCGACCGGCGCAGCGCGGCCCGGGCGGCCGGCGTTAGCGGTCCGGACCGCGCGCGGCCATCGACCGGCAGCCCGGTGTGCAGGCACCGGCCCGCGAGTATGCCCGCGGTGCTCGCGCACCGGGCCAGCGCGTCGCCTGACGGCACGGCGATCAGGCCGGGCTGTGGGTACCGCCAGGATGCGTGCACCGCGGCGAGGTCGGTTACCACCGTGAGGACGGGAACGCCGGTGCCCGCCGCCTGCAGTGCGGCGCGGCCGGTGAGCGGATGGCAGGACACGATCACCGCGGGGCGCCCGGCCGCGGCGGCCGCGGCGACCGGCCGGCGGACGAACGCGAATGCGGTCCGCCATAGCACGGCCATCGCCGGCCGGGAATCGCTGACGTGATAAGCCGCGCCCCACAGCCACGGCGCGAGGCGGACGCACGGCCCGTAAAGGCCGGCCAGCCAGCGCAGCGGCCGCGCCGCCGCCGGGCCGGTCAGCGGGTCGCACAGCACGGCCCGGATCGCGCCCGGATACCGCGCGGCCAGGGCCTCGATCACCGCCTCGGCCGCGCGCCGGTGCCCGGCGCCGGTGTCGGAGAACAGGAACAGCACAGTTCGCGCGTCCTGGCCGGCTCGGTCATCCGCCATACGACCATGCTGGCGCAGCCGGCCGGGTGCGGTCGTCAGCCTTCCGGCCAGACTGCGCTACGACTGTGGTTGACGCCTACTCCGCTATGACCTGGAAGGTGGCCAGGCTCGGGTCGGCGGCGTACGCGATCCGGCCGCCGTCAGCCGCGACCTCCCGCAGCGCGGCTACAGCCTCGGCGGTGATCAGCTCGCCCGGCGCGAGGACGGGCACGCCCGGCGGGTACGGCGCGATCAGCTCGGCGCTCACCTGGCCGATGGCGGCGCTGGCCGGCACCGTCCGGTTCGGCGCGAAGAACGCCTCGCGCGGTGCCAGCACGGTCTGCGGCTGCACTGTCCACGCGGCGGCCGGCTCGGGATGGCGGGGCACGCCCCGGCGCCGCTCGATCGAGCCGATCAGCGCCTCGGTGAACACCGCGATGCTGTCCTCGTCGTCGGCGATGGTCGGGATCGGGATGATCGTGTCCCGGTCGGCCATCTCCACTGGCATGCCGATCGAGATGATGTCGGACTCGACCAGGTTGCCGTGCGCGCCGGTGCCGGCCAGCAGCACGGTCAGCTTGGTCGGCTCCACGCCCGGCCCGTCGAGCACGGCCAGGCCGGGCACCTCCGACAGCCGTTTGCGCGCGGCGGCCACGCCGCGCAGCAGCCGTCCGCACAGCCGTTCGGAGTCTCTGGCCAGCAGGGCCCTGGCGGCATCGATGCTGGCCATGATCGAGCCGGTCGGGCTGGTCGTGTGCGTCGCCTCGAACGCCCGGTCCAGCCGGGCGGCGTCCAGCCGCTCGGTCCGCGCCAGCACGAGCGCGCCCTGGGTGTAGGCGGGCAGCGCCTTGTGGGCGCTTGTCACCATCGCGTCGGCGCCCGCGGCGATCGCGTGCGCGGGCAGGTCGGGATGAAAGCCCAGGTGCGCGGCCCAGGCGGCGTCGACGATCAGCGGCACGCCCGCCGCGTGGGCCGCGTCCGCGTGACCGGCCAGGTCGGCGATGGTGCCGACGTAGGTGGGATCGCCAAGGAAGACGGCGCACGCGTCCGGGTTGACGGCGAGCGCCTCCCGGACGGTGTCGACCGCGACGCCGCCGGGCAGGCCCGAGGCCTGATCGATCTCGGGCCGGACCCAGACCGGCTGCAGGCCGGCCAGCACCAGGCCGAGCAGGAGCGAGCGGTGCAGGGTGCGGTTGATGATCACCTTCTGGCCCGGCGCGCCGACGGCGAGTGCGAGCGCCTGATTGCCGTGCGTCGACCCGGCCACCGAGAACCGGCACCAGTCGGCGCCCCACAGCGCCGCGGCCCGTGCCTCCGCGTCGGCCCGGAGGTGATCGGCGTGCTTGATCGTGTCGAGCCCGCCGTAGAACGGCGCATCGCCTGCGATCACCGTGCCGACCAGATCCTGCCGCTGCTTGTGGCCGGGCACGCTCATGGGGGTCAGCTGGCCGGCCTCCGCCCGCCGGGTGAAGTCCAGCCACGCGGCCAGCATGGGGGCGTCGGCGCGCAGGCCAAGCGGGTCTCGCGGATCGGGCGTGGTCATCCGCCTATCTTGCCTGCCAGGTGCGGGCCCGATCGCACGACGGCCTCGACCTCGGCCGCAGCGACCCCCGGCGCGAACGACTCAAGCAGCCAGGTCGCGCCCGCGTCGCCGATCCAGCCGGCCGCCTCGGCGCGCTCCGCCGCCGCCAGCCTGCGGGTCGCACCGCACACCACGAGGTCGTAGGAACGCGGCGCGCCGAGGCCGGTCAGCTCCGCCCGGATGGTCTCGACCTCGGCCGGCCCGAACCTCAGCGGGCCAGACGACACCGGCCCCCCGCCCGGGAAGATCGGGAAGCAGCCCTGCAGCCGCGCGGCCCGCGCCAGCGGCTTGCGGTGCGGCCAGATGCACGCCGCCCAGACCGGTACCGGGTCCTGAACCGGCTTCGGCACCATGGGCGGTGAGTCGATGACGATGCGGGCGCCCCGGTAGGACACCTCGTTCCCGGAAAGAAGGGAAAGCAGCGCATCGAGGGACTCATCCAGCAGCCGTCCGCGGGCGCGGGGGTCGGTCTCCTCGCCGAACGCGCTGAACTCGCGCCAGCCGTCGTCGCCCAGGCCGATGCCGACGGTCAGCCTGCCGCCCGAGAGGTGGTCGAGCGTGGCGACCTGGCGCGCGAGAACCCACGGGCGGCGGCGCGCGAGCGGCGTCACCATCGCGCCGAGGCGGATGACCGACGTCGCGGTCGCGATGGCCGCCAGCGTGGTCCACGCCTCCGCGACCGGGAGGTCCGGCGTCGCGAGCATGTGGTCCCAGATGAAAAAGCCGTCCCAGCCGGCCTGCTCGGCCGCCGCGGCCAGGTCGGCCACCCGGCGCGCGTCTGCAAGCTCGCCGAACGGCGGCAGATAGATCCCGGTCTTCACGCCGCCGATTATCGCGCGGCGGGCTAGCCGACCGGGGCACCGCGGTAGGTGCCGAAGTACCAGTGGTTGCCCTCGGGATCGCGCACCGCGAAGTCACGCGAGCCGTAATCGGTGTCGGTGAGCTCCGTCAGAACCTCCGCGCCGGCCGCGGTCGCGCGGGCGAACAGCGCGTCCGGCTGGCTGGTAACGACGTAGGCGCTGCCGCAGCCCGGCGTCAGCGCCGGATCGCCGACGTCCGGCGAGCGGGCCGAGCCGAGCATGATGCCGCCGCCTTCTGGCCAGGCCAGCTGGGCGTGGTCGACGCGGTCGCCGTCGCCGTACACGACGGTCTCTTCGAAGCCGAGCGCGTCCACCAGGAACCTGATCAGGGCGCGGGCGTCACGAGCCCGCAGCGTGGGCCATACCTGAGGTGCGGGAGTCTTGTTGTTCATGAAGTCCACGCTGCCAGGCTGGCCGGCACCGCGGCTTGGACGTTTCGGAACTGCCGGCCCGCTAGCCCTCGGCCAGCCACGTCGTGGGCGGGCACCCCGCGAGCTGGCGGAACTCGCGGTCCATATGCGCCTGGTCGAAGTAGCCGGCGCTGCTGGCGAGCCCGGCCAGGTCCAGCGGCCGCCCGGCCGCCCCGCGCCGGTCCAGCCGGCGCCGGGTCTGGTCGAAGCGGATGACCCGGGCCGCTTCCTTGGGACCGAGCCCGGTCTCCGCGCGGAACCGGCCGCGCAGATGCCGGTCACTCCAGCCGGTCTCGGCGGCAAGCTCGGCCACCGACACCGTCCCGCCGCTGTCCAGCAGGCGCTGCCAGGCGTAGCCGATCTCAGCGCCGATGCCGGCGGGCGCGGCCGCCGCGCCCAGCCGCTGCGCCAGCACTGCTTCCAGGAACGCGAACCTCGAGGGCCAGTCCGGTATCGTCCGCAGGCCGTCCTGGATGTGCCCGGCCAGGCTGCCGAGCACCTCGGTGCCGTGGACGTCGATGTGCGCCAGCTCGCTGGCCGGCATGTCCAGCAGCGCCCGGGCGCCAAGCGGAGTCACGGCCAGCTGGATTCCGGACTGGCGGCCATCGTGCGCGATCAGTGCCGGCGAGCTGTGCAGGCCGCCGATCAGCGTCTGGAAGGTGCCGGGGGCCTGGTCCGGGCGGGGATGGGCGGCCATCACCAGCGGATCGTCGAGAGTGAAGATCACGGTCAGATACGGTGACGGCAGCCCGCGGTGCAGTGCGGGCGCGACCCCGGCCTCGCGGTAGCCGGAGAACAGCGCGACATACGGCCGCAGCGGCGCGGCCGGCGTGTACGGCACGTACTCACTGATGAGCGTGTCCGTGCCTGCAGCCATAACGCCATTGTCCCTCGCGGGACCGACAGCCGCGCTCGCTGGCCGCCGGGTACAGTCGCGACGTGCTCTTCGAGACCAGGCTCAGGGAGGGGCTGCACGACGGCAGCATCACGCTCGCGTTCCGGCGCTGGCGGCGGGCCCAGGTCGTGGCCGGCCACCATTACCGCACCCGGCCGGGCATGGTCGTGGCGGAGGCGGTTGACATCGTGACGCCCGCGCAGGTCACGGCGGCCGACGCCAGGGCCGCCGGTTACCAGGACGTCCCGGCGCTGCTCCGCGACCTGCGCGGCGATGAGGCGCTGCCGTTGTTCCGCATCCGGTTCCGGCCGCTCGACACGCCTGACCCCCGCGACGAACTGGCCGCTACCGCGACTCTGACTGCCGCCGAAGTGGCGGCGCTCACCGCCCGGCTGGCCCGGATGGACAAGGCCAGCAAGCGCGGCCCGTGGACCACGGCCGTCCTCGGCCAGATCGCGGCTCACCCGGCCGTCTCGTCCGAGCACCTCGCTGCCGCGCTCGGCTGGGAGCGCCCGGATTTCAAGATCCACGTGCGCCGGCTCAAGGCTCTCGGCCTGACGATCAGCCTGGACGTCGGCTACCGGCTGTCCCCGCGCGGCCAGGCCTACCTGACCGGCGCGGGGGCACGACAAGCGGCAGCCAGAAGCCGCGGATCGTGATTATTTCTCCGGGAATCTCCATTTACTGTAGTCGCCCGTCAGCACGTTATTAACGAGGGTCACAAGCGCCCCTGCTTGCCGCATGGCGAGTGGTTCAGTGGGATCAGGTTCCGGCAGGTCATGCCCTTCCATTTCTTGGTATTGATCCAGGTCGGGGGCGTCGCTGCCGAGCAAGAAGGTTAGCGCCAGGTAGTACGCGCGGATCTTATACAAGCCGATAAAGGTCTGCATCCCGCACGGGCCGGGCAGCCGCCCATTTCCGCAGTACCCGTATAGCTCGTCGAGTGCGAGCGGCATTCCGAAGCTCGTTGTTTTTTGCCCCGGCTGAACGAGCCACTGCGGATCGTATATCCCCTTGACGTAGGCGCGGAAAGCGGCCGCGAAGCTAGCTTTGTTCTTAATACCCTCCAGACCGCCGCTCACGTCGCAGAAGGCGGCAGGTGCGCCCGTCAGGTGAGCGCCGTCGACGCAGCCTTGCATGATGTTCTTGCCGCTGGGGTGCTGACTGATGACGGGCAGCGGCACCGGCCGCGGGACGATTTCCTTGCGCGGCACCCAGCCGCCCGGAGCCGGGCCGGGAGCCGACGACGTCCACGAGCCGCAGAGCAGCGGGACTGGCGGGCAGCCGCCGGAGTCGCCGCCGCCGGCACCGCCGCCGCCCGTCGCGCCCGGGCTCTTCTTCGCCGGCGGCGGCGGCGCGTCGCAGTATCCGGGGCAGACGATGAACAGCCCGGACGGATCGGCAGCGTTGACCGGGTCGTCGCCCGCATAGGTGTAGCCGGCCATCGTCTGCGGATGGGCAGGATCCAGGAGCGGGTCGACGCTGATGAAGGTGTCGGTAGCGGGGTTGTACTCCCGGGCGCCGATCTCAATGAGTCCGGTGGTGGCGTTGTCAGGATCACCCAGGAACGTCCGGTCGTCAGGCCAGGCACCGTCGCCGCTAGCGGTCACCACGTTTCCGTACGGGGTGACCGTGCGGCGGATGACGGCGGACTGGCTGAAGGCATCGACGGACGCGGTAATGGTGCCCTGCAGATTCGACTCGGTCCAGTACAGCGTGCTGCCCGTCGTCTCGCCGATGACGTAGCCGCCGAAGGTGTAATAGCGGACCCCGGTAGTGGTAGTGCCGCTCAGGGTGAGCTGCTCGCCGGGCAGGTACAAGGTGGTGCCGCTGGGGTCGGACTCGAGCAGTAGCTGGCCGTCGGCGCCGTAAACGTAACTGGCGCCGTTGTCGGTCTTGAGCTGGCCGCCATTATTCCAGGTCAGGGACTGGCTGCCGATGCCGGTGGTGTTGCCCTCGGCATCGTAGGCATAGCTGGTGGTGCTGGCGTCGCCGGTCACGGAGTTCTTGGTGGTGGTCGACGCGATCGCGTGGGCATGCCCGGCGACGCCGTAGTCATAGCTGGTGGCCTCGTTCCCGGCGGCGGAGCCGTCGGTGGCGTCATTGGTCTGGGTGAGAATGTCGCCGAGCTCGTCGTAGGTCCAGGACTGCCAGTACGGCTGCGGCCCGTTGACCGTGGCGTTGCCATCGCTGGCGGGATTGTCGGCACAGCTGTCGGTGGAGGTCCACGCCTGAGTGAGACGGCTGAGGCCGTCGTAGGTGAAGCACTGCGTCTCGACCGGCGCGCTGCCGGACGCGCCCTGCGTGTCGGTGATCGAGGTGACCTGCTGGTCGGCGTCGTAGTTGTAGGCGGTGTTATCGACCTGCGGGCTCGGCTGGCCGTCCGACAGGTTCACCGCCGTGACGTTGCGGGTCTGCGCGTTGTAGCTGTAGGTCAGCGCGGCCGCCGACGGCCCGGTGCCGAGCTCGATCTGGGAGACCTCGTTGTAGGGGGTGTAGATCGCGCCGGAGACGTAGGTGTCGTAGCCAGTCTCGGTTGTCGGGTTGCCGTACTGGTCGTAGCTGAAGCTCAGCGAGTCGTCCGGCAGGCCGCCGCCCGCGGCCGGGGTTTCGGTCAGCATCTGGCCGGTCGACGAGTAGGAGTACTTGGTCTCGTAGGTGCCGGCGAGCGACTGGCCCGACGGCACGGTGACCCAGGTCCCGGACACGTTGCCGTAGGGGTCATAGCCCAGGTTCCCGGTCTCGTAGGTGCCCGAGCTCGTGATCGACGTCTCGTAGGACAGCAGCCCCTTCTTCAGGGTGTCCCAGACCCAGGTCGCCACCTTGGTGCCATCACCCTGGGTCGTCGATCCGGTGTACTCGGCGGTCTTCCGGTTCAGCGCGTCGTAGACGTAGTTGGTGGACACGCCGTCGGCGTTGGTGACATAGGCGACGTTGCCCGCGGCGTCGTATCCGGTGACGGTGGTGCCGGTGTCGGGGTCAGATGCCTGAACCTGCTGGCCCAGCAGGTTGTAGCTGTAGGACCAGGTGTCGCCTGCCGGGTCGGTGACGGTCGCCTCGTCGCCCATCGCGTCATACGACGTCTTCGTGACCTGCGGGCTGCCGCCGCTGACCACCGAGGCCGCGGAGACCGTCGGGTCGCCGGCGTACTGGATGGTCTGGACGGCCTGGCCGAGCCCATTGGTGACGGTCGCGGAAGGCGTGCCGATGACGTTGCCGCTTGGGTCGTGGTCGATGGAAGTGACCTGGTTCCCGCCCTGCACCGTCTGGGTCGAGTCCGTGAGCGTGTCGCCGTTGTAGTCCTGCTGGCCGATGACCTGCCCGGCACCGTTGTAGCTGGTAATGGTGCGGTCGTTCACGGCCGATGCGGCTTCAGGGACCAGCGTCACCGACGGGCTGCCCGAGACGACGTACTTGTTGTAGGTCTGCCACACCCAGCCGTGCGAGTCGTAGAAGTCGTCGGTAACCGCGGTATGCCCGCCCTCGGCCGCAGTCTGGGTCTGGCGCAGCTGCCCGAGCGAGTCGTAGATCGATACCGAGGTCACGTAGTTCGTCCCGGTGCCGTAGTCGACCAGGGTGTTCGTCGTCACCGCCAGCGGCGCGGTCTGCGTTACCTGATAGGCGTAGGTAATGTTCGCGCTGGCGTCGCCGGCCTGCGACCGGCCCGGATCCCATTCAGCGGTCACGCGGCCCAGCGGGTCGTAGGCGTAACTGGTCTCGTAGGCGGCGGCGTCGGTCGAGGTCAGCAGGGATCCGCGGCCAGGGTCGTAGGTCTGCGTCGACGTCTGGCCGAGCGCGTTCGTCGTAGTTACCCCGGTCAGGGGGCCGCCGTCGGCGGGCGTGTACGCCGTCGTGGTGACGTTCCCGCGCCCGTCCTTGCTGGTCAGCACCCGGCCCAGCGAGTCGTAGGTCTTCGTCCACTGGGTCGCGAACGTCAGGGTGCCGGAGCTGTTGGTGACCGCCTGGGTCTGCATGGTCGGGTTCCCCGCGGTCGGCGGCGTGCTCATGCCGCCCGCGCCGTCATAGTAGATGCGCGTGTCGGACACAACGTCGGAAGCGGTCAGGTCACCTACCGTGGACGGGCACGCCTGCTGGGACACGATCGTCTCGCTCACCGCGTCGCGTATCCATGCGGTCATGTTGTCGTCGTAACTGGTCTGGGTGCACGTCTCGGCGATGCCCGCACCGGACTGCTGGACCAGGACCGGCCGCGCGTCGCTGTCGTATGTCGTAGCGGTGGTGACTTCCTGCTGGCCGCCACCCGCCAGGTCAGTGATGTCACGCTCGCTGGTCACCCCGGTCAGTGCCGCCTGCATCGTCGGCAGTCCGGACACGGGCTCGTTCGCGGTCACGTCCACCACCGACTGCTCCGTGATCTCGTCGGTGAGCTGCGCTCCGGTCGAGCCATTGAACGTCTGCACTTCCAGCGGCAGCCCGGCCAGCGCGTAACTATCGGTGAGCGTCTCGCCGAGCGAGTCCTTGACGCTCGCCGTCGAGGTCGTCCCGCCGGGCATGGTGTCCCCGTTCATCCCCCGGTAGTACGTCGTCTCCGTCATCGTCTGCACGTCCGGCGCGCCGTTGGTGTCGTTCTGCGGGTTGCCGGTGAGTACCTCGACCGTGCCATAACCGCGGAACTGGCCGTAGGTGCGGTAGGCGGCCTTCACCACCTGGTTGTCGTCGTAGTGCCAGGCCGGGCTGCCGATGTAGTCGTACTCGATCACCTGGGACGGGTCGCCTGCGGTGCCGTCCTGGATAGTCACCTCCTCGACGACGTACTTGTTGAAATAGTCCAGGATCGGGCTGGTGTCACCGGCCGGCTCCCAGTAGATCGGGTAGCACAGCGTGCTGTTCGCCGACGGGGCGGACGGGATATTGGCGGCCGTGCAGGTCGATGAGTACTGGACCGAGATGACCTCACCGGTCTCGGCCTCGATGTTGGTTAGCCGCCAGGACGCCATCGACGGCTGGCCGTTGTAGCCGGGCACCCGGTTGTTCATGAGCTGGTAGTTGAAATTCACCGACGGGAGCGTTTTTGTCGCGCCCGAAGACGAGTAGCCCTCCCTGGTGATCGTGTCAAGCTGCAGCTCGGTATCTCCGGCCGTGGGGAAGCTCTGCCCGAGCGTGTACTTGTCGACCTCGGTGTAGCCGGACCCGTTGTAGTACTGCGTCGTGATCCAGTCGATCCGCATCTGAGACCAGAACGTGGGGGCGTGGTTGCTGCACGCCGACCCGGACAGGCACTGCTGATCCTGTGGCGTGTCCGGCCAGTTCGCGGCGTTGGCGCTGGTGAATTCCGACGCCTCGCACGCGAACGTGGACGTCGGGATGCAGCGCTGATCGGCGTGGAACAGCACCTCATCGGGCGGGTTGGCGTTGATCGCCGCGTAGAGGGTGCCGTTCTCGTACCGCAGGCCGTAGTCGATCTGGGTCAGGTAGCCGCCGCGGTCATACTCCACCGCCGTGACCTGGTCATCGGCCCCGTAATAGTTGGTCTCGGCCGTGTAGTAATAGGCGGTGGCGTTGCCGTCGGGGTCGATGACAAAGTCCAGGTTCCACCGCCACGCCTGGCTGCAGGATGCCTGTGAGAACGTCGCGTTGTAGCACGGGTCGCCGCTGTGGGCCCCGTACACCGGCTCAGTCCACGCAGAATTGGTAACCGGGTCGCCGCTGGCCCAGCCAGGGCCCCTGTTCTTTCCGAAGTAGTACTGCGTGCCGTCCGGTGTGGTCACGACCCAGTAGCCGTTGTCGTAGGTGCCGTTGTCGGTGTTGGCCGCGGTCCCGGTCAGGTACTGCACCTGGTCGCCGGAGTCCTGTTGCTCATGCCATTTCCCGCTGGAGCTGTCCAGCACCAGCGGCGTCGACTGCCCGTCCAGGCTCATCGTCACGACGTTGCCGGCCCAGCAGTTGTCGTAGTCACCGGAGATCGCGCCCTCCGGGTCGTCGGCGCAGTCGGCGTAGGTCCGGGCGATGTAGTTGTCGCCGACCGTAAAACCCTCGCCCACCATGCTGGACTGGTTGTTGGTCTGCGCCGTTTCTCCGTCCACGAGGGCCGAGTCATAGTCCAGCGATACCTGCGGCGCCGATCCCGCGGCCGGTGGCGGCACCGCGATCGGATAGCTCCAGGTGAAGTTGCCTGACGATCCGCCGGCCGCCCATGTGCCTGACGGTGCCAGCTTGGCCGCGGTGAAGTCGCCGCTGCTCCCGGACGGCCCGGCCGCCGCCCCCAGCACGATCAGCCCGGCAGTCAGCGCCGGCGTGAGCCGTCCGGCCGGGGCCGGCGACGGGAATACCGATGCTGATACCGCCGCCGGTGCGGCCACCGCGGATACGATGTCGGACCCGTCGTTCACCGAACGCAGCGGCGTCTGGACCTGGCACGCCCGCACTCGCGGCGTCGTCACCGCGCACACTGGCAACTCGACCAGCCGCAGCCGGGTGCCAAAGTCCGCGCCGTCCGCGTTCGCGAACGAGCGGTAGTCCACGCTCACATCCAGCCGGCCAGACGTGCCTGCGGGCTCGGTCACCTCCATCAGCACGCCGGGGACGCCAGCCGCCATCGCGGCCTGGTGACTGAGCATCGACACCCGCACGCTGGTCAGGGCGCTCGCCTCCCGCCCGCCGGCCCGGGCCACCGTCACCGGCAGCCGCCCGGCGGCCGCCGGCATCGCCGCCGCCCGCGCGGCCGCGGCCGGGCTGAGGCCGGCGGCAGGCCGCGGCAGTATGGCCTCCGCCGATCCGGCTCCCGGCCACGCCGAGTCGGGACGTCGCTGCCGGCCGGCCGCAAGCTCGGCAGCGACGTCCCGTGCCATCCGCGCCCGCGCCGCCGCCCCGCTGCCGGCGATCCGCTCCGCGGTCCGCGGAAGGACCCGTACCCGTTGCACCTTCGGCGGGACGAACTTGTGCACCGTGGCGCTCGCGGATCCCGTTGCCGACGCGGCGGCTATCAGCGCTGCCACCAGCGCGACGGCCGACACCGCCGCCAGCCCGGTGCGTCCTACGCGGCCTGCCACGATGCTCATCACAACCTCCCGTAGGACGTTCTTCGCTAAAGGGATATGGAAGGCACGGTGTCCGCGATGCCGGTCGCCACTGCCGTGGCGATCTCCGCGTAGTACGAGGCGTTCGGCACGCCGCCAGTCAGATACTGGGCGGCGATGTCGTTGGGGCTTGACGAACTGGCCACCGCACTGGCGATGTCGAGCGGCGTCGCTGTGGTGCCGTTACCGGTGATCCACGTGTTGACGGCTTTCCGGACGGCCTCTCTCGGGTCGCCTGAGGCCAGATTCAGCGGCGGAATCGTGGTGAGGAGCACCTGGACACCCGCGCCACCGCCGTTGTTGATGATCCGACCCTGGAAGTCGGCGACCAGGATGCGGAGGTTGCTCTCGATTGCGGCGGCCGACTGACCCTCGAGCACGTCGTTGGAGCCGAGGCTGACAATCACATCGCGGAGGTTCGGCTCCACCGCCGCGTAGTCCTCGAACGCGGCTGCCGCATTGGCGGTCGTGAGGCTGCTCTGGCCGTTGTCGTCGTAGATCTCCGAGATGTTGTAGGCCCACATCACTCGGTTGTAGGCCCGCACGTCGGTGATCTCGCCGGGGAAGAAGTCACCCTGGACGCCGTTGTCCAGATCCCGGCCCACGGTGAAGCTGCCGGTCGGCTGCCACGCGGGCGTGAACGTGGTGCTGGCGGCGAGTGCCCCGTTGACGTACAGCTGGATATCACCGGTCTCGGCGTTGTAGACGCCCGTCAGCAGCGTCCACTGGCCGGCGACGGCGGCTGGCCCGTACGCGCCGGTGATGGCGGGGCTGGTCGTGTCCGTGCCGGGGAGATAGAACGCCCAGTCACCGCTGTGACCGTAGTCGTATCCCAGGTAGAAACCGCTGTCCGTAGCGCCGTCCTGGCCGACCGCGGTGGCGTTTTTGGCTGGCAGGGAGGCGAGCTTGACCCACGCCGACACCGCAAAGCTGCTCGTCGTGGTGATAACCGACCCGGCGGATTGTGCGTACTGGCTGGTGCCGTTGAGCGACAGCGATCCGGCCGTGGTCCCGGTGCCGGGGTTGCCGGTCGTCCAGGCCGGGCTGCCCTCCAGGGTCAGGTTGCTGGTGGGGGTGGTGCCACTGTCGTAGGCCGTTGAGCTGGTGTCCAGGCCCGTTCCGTTCAGCCGCCACCAGCCGTCGGGCGGCGCGTCACTGGTCGAGGCGTCCACGATCGATCCGGGCATCGTGACGTCGCTGGTGGTAAGCGCCGAGGGCAGGTCCGACACCCAGGTGCCGGCGGTATAGGCGGGCACGGCCGTGCTCGTCTGATCGCCGAGCACGGCGAGCGTGCCGTCGGCCGCCGGGGTCTGGCTGACGTCCACGCCGGACAGGTAGTACACGCCCTGGAGGGAGTCCGTGCTGGTGAAGTCGGTGCCGTCGGAGTTGGTGCTGGTGGTCAGGTTGCCAGCCGCGTCGTAGGTCACGAAGCTGGACTCGACCGACTCATGGATGGAAGCCGAGGTGATCGCAGTGGCCGAGGACGTGTACAGGCTGACAGTCAGTTCGCCGCTGCCGGCCGAGGTCGACGGGATCGCCACGGGATCGCTGTAGACGTCACCGCCGGCCGGGATGGTCACGCTGGCCGAGCCGCCGAACGTGACCGCGACCGGGGCCACGCCGGCCACCGTCGTCGCGCCGCCGCCGGTAGCCTGCGCTGCGATCGTCGCGGCGTCGAAGGTCACGGGCGCGTTGGTATGCGCGTTCGACAGATGGATGCGAACGGAGCCGCTGCCGTGCGAAGACACGGGCACGGACGCCCGCAGCGTCTCCCCGGCAAGGTTGGGCCCGTTGGCGGCCGTCGTATCCATCGGGCCGTCGTAGGCGCCGGTCCACGCGGTCCCGGACGGCCCGGCCGCAACCGTCCTGGTGCCGATCGCAAGGATGTGCAGGGCGTTGGACTCAGCGCACGTGCTGGTGTTCGTGAGCAGGTTCTCCGGCATCACCGGCAGCGTGATCGAGGCCAGCGGGGCGGTCGGGTTCGCCGGCAGCATCACCTCATACAGCCTCGGCTGGATCGCGGTCTCCTTCGTCGATCCAGCGTCGAAATAGCCGAGTTGCATGACGGCGCCGCTGGTCGCGCCGACCTGCCAGTCGGGCACGGACGGGATCGTGGCGTTGCTCGGCGAGACGGCCCCGCCGCCGTAGCTCAGCGTGGCCGTCGCCGCCGGCGTCGCTCCGCACGTCGCTGCGACCAGCAAAGCCACCCCCGTCGCCTTGACGGCGGGGAGCGGGATCTGCTGGCCATCGGGGATGACGTTGTCGTAATTGACGGTCCCGCCGGTCGCGCTCAGCTCCGGCATGGTGAAGGTCGCGCCGTTCAGGCTGAACGTGTTGCCCGCTCCGGTGGCGCTGCCCGGAGTGACACCCGCGTCCTCCAGGGCCTGCAGCGACAGGTTGTAGCCGTCGTTGGTCAGGTCGAAGCCCTCGGACCGCCCGGTCGTCGACGCCCCGTCGCTGATGATGCCGAGGCTGTTCATCGCCGAGGTAAAGCTCGCGTCGGTGGCGCCGGTAACCGGCACGGCCTCCAGGTAGTTGATCCCGGCGTTGTACTCGTTGCCGGTCGAGGACGTCGTGCCCACGACTGTCACCTTGAGCACGTGCGTCCCGGCGGTCAGGTGCACTGCGCCCAGGAACGCGTACTCCGCCGATACCGAGGCGCTGTCGGCGTTGATCGGATCGGCGGCGGTGTCGTCCAGGTTGATGTCGCTCGTCGACGGATCCAGGTCAAACCTGAGCTCGCCGTAGTCGTCGGCTGTGGTCAGGTGGACCCCCAGCGCGTAGTCCGACTCAACCGGGGCGGTGAAGCTCATCGTGAAGCTCGTACCGGACGCGGTGTTGGACAGGTACAGCTGGCAGTTGTCTGACCAGGCGGCCTCGCTAAAGCACTGCGGGCCCAGCGTTCCCGCGCTGTTCGTACCTGACCAGGTCAGGCTGCCGGCTTCGTAGCGGTTGGTCGGGCTCAGCGTCAGGTAGTTGATACCGATCTGGTAATCACCGGCGGCCTGGCCCTGGCTGGAGACGGTGAACGTCAGGCTGTGCGCGCCGGCCGTCAGGTACTGGGTGCCGAGGTCCAGAAAGGTGTTGGAGACGACCGGGTTGTAGCCGACAAAGGGCGTCGTCGCCGTGCCGCCCAGGGCGATGTCGGACGTGGACGCATCCAGGTCAACGGTCACGTCGCCGTACGCCGCCGCGGTGGTCATATCAGCGCCCAGCTGCCAGGTGCCGGCCTGCGGCACGCTGATGTGCAGGGTGAAGTAGTCCCCGGCCGCAGCGGGACTGAACAGCAGCTGAGAGCCGCCCCGCCAGGTGGTGATATTGCAGCAGGTGCTCTGGACCGTCAGGCTGCCGGTGTCCGGCCCGGTGGCGGTGCTCACGAGCGAGCTGGCGTCGGTATAGGTGACCGGCTGGCTGGTCTCCTGGTAATTCGGGGCGACGTAGAACGTGTAGGCCGCCTCGGGCGAGGCGTTGTGTGCAAGGTCGAAGCTCCGCACGTACAGGGTGTGCTGGCCGGCGGTGAGGTTAGAGGGGACCTGGATCTGCATGCTGGTGCCCTGCTCCAGCGCTAGCTCACCACTGGAGTTCCCGCCGCCGTTCGCGTTAGCTGACGTGCCCAGGCCGCCGTCGCTGAGATAGGTGCAGTCGGTCGTGTCCGGGACCGGCTCGCTGCCGGACCCGCCGTCAAAGGAGTAGGCGAACCCGGCGATGTTCGCGTCTCCGTTCGTGCCGACGGTGAACACCCCTGGCGCGCCCGTCGCCTGTCCCCACTGCCCGGCGGGGTAGTCAAAGCTGGAAATGGCCGGGGCCGACGACGGTGGCGTCGACATCACGGTGAAGTCGAACTGACCCGAGTTCGGCGAGCTCCGCGCCGACGACTTGTCGCCGCTCGGGATCACGTTGGTTGTCACCACGGCGTACTTGTACGCGTCGCCCGAGGTCAGGCTTCCCTCCGAATCCCAGGAGACAGGCTTCCCGGACGCATAGCCGCCGCCCCCGTTCGTCAGGTTGGCGCTTGCCACCGAGGCCCCGGCCGACGTGTCGAGCTGGAAGTCGTAGTCCAGGTTCAGCGGCGAGGGATTGTTGTCCTTGCCAGTCGCGGTCATCCCCGGCTCGCTGGCGGAGGTGTAGGTCGTCGAGGTGCACGAGACCGAATCGGAAACGCCGAGGTTGGTCGGCGCGAGGGGCGCGAAGTTGTAGTAGACGTCGAGCGACGGGTTGTCGTCGAACGTCTTGTACTGAAGCTCGTTGGTCTCCGACGGAGCCCGCAGCTCGAACGTGAAGTTCGGCCAGTTCTCGCCCTCGTCGCCCTGCAGGTAGGACGTCGCGTTCAGGTCGACGTCACCGGCCGCGCAGCCAGAACCGCCGCCCTTGTTGGAGGAGGCGTCGCTGATGTAGGAGCCTTCCGGCCCGCCCCACCTGGTGGAGCTGGAGATCGCGCCCGCCGAGAACAGGTCGACATCCTGGGCCGTGCAGCCGTCGCTGTTGGTCAGTTCGTCGGCGTAGAAGGTAGCCGAGTAGACGTCGGGGAAGTACCCGTTGCGTTCCTCCAGCGGGGTGGTGTCCATCCGGAAGTAGTCGCGGTCAACGTAGCCGTTATAGACGTTTCCGTCCCAGTCATAGACGCAGTTCGAGTACCCGCAGTACCCCGACTCGAGATACGGGGCTCCGACGGACGTCGTTCCGGTGGTCGTATCCCAGAAACCACCGAAACTGGCAACCTCCGAGTAGTACTGCGTGCTGCTGTCGCTGATCTCCGGGTCGATGTATTCCGGGAACGTGATCTTCGGCCCCGAAAGCGCGGCGGCGGGCGGCGTGAGCGTTACCGCCAACTGCGAGCGGCCGGCTCGCGCCGAGGCGCGACCGCTGGCTGACCCCGCGGGTACGGTGCCAGCGGTGGCCGGCACGGTAAAGATCCGGCCAGGGCCAGTGCGCCGGCCACGGCCACCGCTGCGAGCGCCGCTGGAATCCCACATCAGCGACTGCCCGCTGGTAAACAGCACCTTCCCGGTGGCCGAGTCAACGGCGGTGGTAGCACCGCGCAGCCCGCGCCGGATCGTCACACCCGGGCCTCCCTGCAGCGTGAACGTCAGCCTCCGCAGCCGGGGGTCGGCCGCGGCGGCCGCGTTCTCGACGATCAGCACTTCCTGATAACCAGTCGAAGTCGCCTGCAGGCGCAGGTCGACGCCAGGCAGCACGGCCGGATACAGCGCCACGCTGCCGGAAACCTCCGGCCGCGGCAGGCGATACGGCCAGGCCACCGACACCGACCGGCCGGTGGCCGGATCGGTCACGGTCGCCAGCGACCCGTCGCCGCCGCCGGAGAAGACCACCGGGGCTGTCGTCAGCGGGGCCGTCCACGACCCGCCGGCGTCTCGTCGCAGAGTCGTGCTGATCGGGGTCCACCGGCCGCGCACCTGCACGCGGACCGGCAGCGCGTTCGAGATGAACTCGAACTCACCGTCCGGGTGGGCCAGCACCTCCATCGTCTGCGTCGTCTGCGAGGCCACCATCTCGGGCCGGCCCGTGCGCCTGGCCAGCCTGGCGGCAGCCGCATCGGCCCGCATGACCGCGGTCTCGGGTGTCGCCGGGCCGGATGCCGGGCGGGACGCGGGATGGCCTGGCACCGCCCTGGACGAGCCAAGCAGATGGCGGGGCCCGGCGGCGCGCTGCGGAACCCGGCGCGGATGGATGAGGCCCGGCACGCGGTGGGGAGTTGTCGTTCTGCCCGCCGCCGCGGCCGGCGGGGCCGCGGCGATCAGGCCGATCAGCAGCGCGGCGGCCGAGGTGAAGGCGACACCTGCCAATCGCCGTGCCGCCTGCTTCGTCGCGGCGTGAGCCTGCGCAGCCTGCCGGTGTGGCACCCCGACTCCTCCCGATGATGCCCGGTGCTGCAGCCATGCCAGATGGCGGCAGCCTCCGTGCGGCCAGGGCCTGCCGTGCAGGCAGCGAGTCGACTGTGCCTACCGGACAGATGCACTCTTGTGTGATCAATCTGCCGGACCGGATCAACAGGCTGTTAGCATTTGATCATCACTTTTGCTCTGGCCTTCTGAGGCAGCGATCATGACCGTGAGCGCCGAGTTCGGCCTGCTCGGGCCGCTGCGCGTGCGCTGCGGCGGAGCGGAGGTAACGGTGCCACGCGGCCGCCAGCGCGCGGTGCTGGCCGCCCTGCTCCTCAACGCGGGCCGCGTGGTCTCACTCGATGACCTCACCGAGGTCCTCTGGGGTGCGCACCCGCCGCCGTCGGCCACGGTCACGGTGCAGAACACGGTCATGCGGCTGCGCCAGTCCCTCGGCGAAGCGCGATCGCTGATCCGCACCCAGCCGCGCGGCTACCTGATCTCGATCGTGGATGGAAAGTTAGACGTCAGCCGCTTCGAGGATCTGCTTCGCGATGCGCAGGCGGCGGTCAGGAACGACTCGTGGCCAGAAGCCGCAGGTGCTGCCGCGGCGGCACTCGCGCTGTGGCGCGGCGAGCCGCTCGCAGACGCCGGATCCGAGCTGCTGATAGCGCGGGAGGCGCCGCGACTGGCTGAGTTGAGGCTGCAGGCGCTGGAGGCACGCATCGACGCCGACCTGCACCTGGGCCGGCACAAGCAGGTCATCAGCGAGCTGCGCCGGCTCGCGAGCGCGCACCCGCTCCGCGAGAACCTGCACGGTCTGCTGATGCTCGCTCTCTACCGCGACGACCGGCAGGGCGAGGCGCTGGCGGTCTACACCGCCGCCCGGCGAACACTCGTCGAGGAACTCGGCGCGGAGCCCGGCTCCGGGCTCCGGCAGCTGCACCAGCAGATCCTCGCGGCAGACCCGGCGCTGACGCTCAGGCCGTCCGGCCCGGCCGCAGACGGGAGCATGGCGCCCGCGCCACACGAACTCCCCGCCGGTGTCGGGCAGTTCACCGGCCGGACCGCCGAGCTGGCCGCGCTGACCGAGCTGCTCGACCGGCGGCGCTCAACGGTGGTGATATCCGCGATCGGCGGGACGGCCGGCGTCGGCAAGACCGCCCTGGCCGTGCACTGGTGCCATCAGGTGGCCGGACAGTTCGACGGCCAGCTCTACGTCAACCTGCGCGGCTACGATCCCGGTCAGCCGCTGCCCGCAGCGGATGCGCTGGCCGGCTTCTTGCGCGCGCTCGGCGTGCCCGGCAGGGCCATCCCGGCCGACGAAGGCGAGCGGTCCGCCCGGTACCGCAGCCTGCTGGCCGGCCGGCGGATGCTTGTCCTGCTGGACAACGCCGGATCGGCCGATCAGGTCCGGCCGCTCCTGCCCGGCACGCCCGGCTGCGCGGTGCTGGTCACGAGCCGCGACGCACTGGCCGGTCTCGTTGCCCGCGACGGAGCCGCCCGACTCGACCTGGACCTGCTGTCGCTGGCCGACGCGGTCGCCCTGCTCCGCGCGCTGATTGGCGAGCGGGCCAGCACCGACCTGCGGGCCACCGCCGACCTGGCCCGGCTGTGCTGCCGGCTGCCGCTGGCCCTGCGCGTCGCCGCCGAGCTCGCCACTACCCGCCCAGATGCCAGCATCGCTGCGCTCGCCGCCGAGCTCGAGGATCAGCAGCAGCGGCTCGATTTGCTCGACGCGGGCGGCGACTCGTACGCCGCCGTGCGCACCGTCTTCTCCTGGTCCTACCGCCAGCTCGACGGCGCCACTGCCCGCACGTTCCGGCTGGCCGGCCTGCACCCGGGCCCCCAGCTCGACCCCTATGCGGTTGCGGCGCTCACCGACACCGGGCCGGAGACCGCCACCCGGCTCCTCGCCGAGCTGCAGCGCACCCACCTGACTCAGCTCGTCGGCCCCGGACGCTACACCAGCCACGATCTGCTGCGCGCCTACGCCCGCGACCTCAGCAACGAGCGGGACTCACCGCCAGCCCAGCACGCGGCCCTCACCCGGCTGTTCGACTACTACCTGCACGCGGCGAGCACGGCGATGGACACGCTGTTCCCGCAGAGCCGTCGGCAGGTGCCGCGCGTGCCCGGGGCTTCAGCCGTCCCCTCGATGGACGGCGAGACCGACGCGCGGGCGTGGCTGGACACCGAGCGGCCGAACCTGGTCGCCGTCGTCGTGTACGGCGACAGGCACGGCTGGCCAGGACACGCCACCGCCCTCGCCACGACGCTGCACCGCTACCTGATGACCGGGAGCCACCTGACCGAGGCCCATACCATCTACAGTCACGCGCTGCACGCCGCCGAGCAGTCGGGCGAGCCGGCCGCAGCGGCCAGCGCACTGAACGGCCTGGGCGGCATCGGCATGATGAAGGGACACTTCCCCGAGGCAGCCGGCCACTACCAGGCCGCGCTGGAACGCTACCGCCAGTGCGGTGACCGCGCGGGCCAGGCGCGGGTCCTGCATAACCTCGGCCAGACCGAGTATCACCAGCACAACCTGCGGTCAGCGGCGGGTCGCTACCGAGACGCCATCGCGGCCTACGACGACGCGGGCGACGGCCACGGCGCCGCTCTCGCGCTGACCGATATCGCGGCCGCCGAGACCGAGCTGGGCTCCTTCGACGAAGCGGAAGAGCACTTGCGGCGGGCCCTGGCGGTGCTGCGCGACGCGAAGGACCAGCCCAGCGAGGGCCAGACGCTGACGCGCTTGGGCGACCTGAGCCTCCGCCGCCGCCAGCTACCGGAGGCCGCCGACTGCTACGAACGCGCGCTGACCATCTTCCGTCGCCTCGGTCACCGATCCGGCGAGGCCACCGAGCTGGAGAACCTTGGCGAGGTCGGCCTGCGCCAGGGCGAATATCAGCAGGCCATCGGCTACCTGCGGCAAGCTCTCGCCCTGCACCGGGAGACCGGCTACCAGCACGGCGAGACGCTGACGCTCCGCACCCTCGCTGAGGCCCTGCACGGGGCCGGGCAGCCCGCCGCTGCGCGCACCGAGCTCCTGGCGGCACTCCGGCTGGCCGCCGGCAACGGCAACCAGTACCAGCAGGCGAGCGCGCACCGCGACCTCGCCGAGAGCTATCACAGCGACGGCGAGGACGAGCAGGCCCGCCGCCACTGGCGGCAAGCCCTCGACCTCTACCGCGAACTCGGTGCTCCGGAGGCCGAGCAGGTCCAGGCATGCCTCGGCGCGCGGGAGTGAAGCGAGGGCGATGGCAAGCGACAGGCGACAAGCCGATTTCAGGGTCGATCAGCCAGCGCTGGCGAGGCCGTTCCGGGTAACCCACTCGGCCACGTTCTCCCGCCGGATTGCGCTCGCAAGCAGATCCGGGAACTGGTCGGGCGTGCAGGCGAACGCGGGCGCGCCGAGCGCCGCGCACGCCGCCGCCAGCTCGTGATCGTAGGACGGCGCCCCGTCATCGGACAGCGCCAGCAGTACGACCAGGCGCACGCCGCTGTCGACGACCGCGGCGAGCCGGTGCATGAGCTCGGTCTGGTCGCCGCCCTCGATGAGGTCGGAGACCAGCACCATGATCGTGTCGGCAGGCCGCGTCACCAGCGACTGCCCGTAGGCGACCGCGCGATTGATGTCGGTACCGCCGCCGAGCTGCGTGGCGAACAGCACGTCGACCGGGTCGGCGAGCTGGTCGGTCAGGTCGACGACTGAGGTGTCGAAGACCACCAGCCGGGTCCGCACCGCGCGCAGCGAGGCGAGTGAGGCGGCCATGACGCTGGCATAAACGACCGATGACGCCATCGAGCCGCTCTGGTCGACCAGCAGAATGACGTCCTGCAGGGCCGCGATCCGCCGTCGCCGCGCATAGCCGATCAGGCGTTCCGCGATGATCGTGCGCAGCGCTGGCTGGTAGTGCTGCAGATTGGCGCGGATCGTCGCGGGCCAGTCCACGTCCGCGAGCCTCGGCCGCCGGTTGCGGGCTGACCGGTCAAGCGCGCCGAGCACCGCGCGGTGCAGCTGCTCGGTCAGCCGCCGCTCGATCTCCTCGACCACCTGGCGGACCACGATCCTGGCCGTTTCCCTGGTCTGCTCCGGCATCGCGTTCCGGAGCGAGATCAGCGTGCCGACGAGATGGACGTCCGGCTGGATCGCGGCGAGCATCTCGGGCTCGAGCAGGAGCTGGCGCAAGCCGAGACGTTCCATCGCGTCGCGCTGCAGCACCTGGACCACCGGCGTCGGGAAGTAGGTCCGGATGTCGCCGAGCCAGCGATGCACCGACGGTGCCGACCCGCCGAGACCCGCCGTCCGCCGCCCGGTGCCGGGGCGGGTCTCATAGACGGCCCCGAGGGCCTGGTCGATGGCCGCGTCCCGGTCCGACAGTCCGGTGCCGCTGGCGGCCGATCCGGACTGGGCGTTCTGGCCGGGCTCGGCTGCGCTGCCGAGCACGAGTCGCCACCTGCGAAGCCGTTCCTGCGAATTGTCTCGCTCAGCCATCGGTCACCTCCGCGCCCAGCGCTGCGGCGAGGACCGGCAGGATGCGCCTGATCCTGGCCTCGTCGAAGCCGTCGTCGGCGTCGGCGGCACCGGCGGCGCGGCCGCGCCGGCCCGACCTGACGCGCTCGCCCATCTGGCGCCGTTCCGGCCACGGGAACTGGGCGAAGGCCCGGCGGAGCAAGGGCAGGGCCTCCTCGAAGGCCGGCGCGGTGAGCTCGCACAGCCAGGCGTCCAGGAGCCCCCACAGCACCTCGTCCCGCAGCAGGATCAGGCCGGATCCGCGCAGGAAGCCCGCCAGCCAGTGCACTGCCTGCGCCGTTTCCGCGCGCGCCGACAGCGCCCGGGCGAGCCGCTGGCCGGCCTGCTCGGCGCTGAGCTCGCCCGCGTCCAGCAGGATCCGGACGCACCTGCCGGTGACGAGTCCGTGGCCGCCAGCGAGCTCGGCCACCGAGCGCTGCGCCCCGCGCCAGGAACTCCGCTGCTCGGGGGTGCCGACGAGCCCGATCGACTCGTCGTTCGCCTCGATCGCGGCGAGCATGTCCGCGGCCGCGTCATCATCCAGCGACGCGCACGCGGCGGGCAGCCCGGCGCAGATCCGGATGAGCAGCGAGTCAGCCACCCCGCGCACGACGCTGGCGTCGGTCTGCCGCACGTTCCCGTAACGGAGGACCCTGGCGAGCGGGGGTATCGCCAGCATCAGCTGCTGGACGTCTCCGGTGCGGGCCGAGCGCTGCTCCAGCGCGGTCGTCACGGCTGCCAGGGCCGCGGGCAGGTCCGCGAGCACTACCGCCTCCACCAGCGAGGTGATCTCGGCGAGCGGCTGCTCGGCACCCGCGCGCTCAATCACGACGGCAGCCGCGGCGGCCTGAACGGTCGTGCCGTACCGGGCGCGCTCGATCAGCGCCACCAGGAACTCAGGACGCCAGCGCAGCCGCCACCCTTCCTTGAACGTGCCCTCACCCCCGGCCGCGACCCTCGTCCCCCACGGCACGCCGAGCAGGCGGAGCCGGTGCAGCAGGCTGGAACGCCCGCGGTCGGTGTCCCCGCGCAGGTCGAGCTCCACGTCCCTGTCCGCCGCCGTCGGGCGGAACCGCAACCGCCTGCAGAGGGCTTCGAAATCGGCCTGCAACGGAACGACGGGTACCCCGGCCGGCACCTCGCCTAGCTCCTCGCCGACGACTAGCCGGGTGTGAACGAGCCGCAGCGGCGTGGCGTCGCCGTGACAGAGCACCGCGAGCACCGCGTCGGTGAGCTCGCTGAGCCCCGGCAGCGCCCGGTCCCGCAGGGCCGCGGTCGCCTCGGCCAGCCGGACCGCCTCGAGGACCGCGGCGGTCGACGCCTGCAGGTCGGCCTCGCGCAGCAGCCCGGCGACCTTGACGGCCCACCGCTCGGCGATGCGATCGGGCGACCGCCACAGGTGGCCGTACCAGCCAGGGGAGGCCACGCCGGCGCCGTACCCGCTCGCCTGCGTGAGGCGCTGCGACGTCCACGGGACCCACGTGGCCGCCGTCTTGACCGTGGTCAGGCCGCGCAGCAGCTCCGCGTCCGCGCGCGCGGTCGGCAGTTTTTGGAGCGCGGGGACGTGCCAGGCGCCGCAGATGACGGCGATGCGCTCGCTGCCCGCCCGGACCGCGGCGCGGATGCCGTTGCGCATCGCCGCCTCGCGCTGGCTTTCGCGCCGGGTCAGGACCCAGCCGTCCTCGGCGGCGACCGATCGGAGCTCGGTCATCGCCTCGGCGATCGCCGCGAACAACTCCAGCGGGTTCCCGGCCAGCCGGTGCTCGACGACGTCCTCCCACCACCGCTCGGGATCGTCGTGACCGGCGGCCTGCGAGAGCCAGCCAACCGGATCCGCGGCCACAGCCGGCTGGCGTCCTGGAGGTTCTGAGTCGTCGTCCTCCTCGTCCGCTTCGGCCAGGCTCGCGGCGGCCGGCAGGTCGATGAAGCGGACCGGCACGCCCGTCTGCGCTCCGTGGAGCAGGCCCTGCCACTCGGGCGAGAAATCGGCATACGGCCAGAACGCGGCCCGCCCCTGCCGGTCGGCCGCGTACGCGAGGACCGCAACCGGCGGCGTCAGCGCGGTCACGTGCCGGACGAGCTGATCCGCCTCAGGCGGTCCCTCGATCAGGATCACGTCCGGATCGAGCGCGGCCAGGGCAGCCCGCACCGCCCGCGCCGAGCCGGGCCCGTGATGGCGGACGCCGAGGAGGGTGGTGGTCACCCGGCCGCTACGGTCAGCTCGCGGCAGGCCCGGTACAGGTCGCGCCAGTCCTCGCGTTCCTTGACCACCGCTTCGAGGTACTCGTTCCACGCCACGGAGTCGTGCACCGGGTCCTTGACCACCGCACCGACCAGCCCGGCGGCCACGTCCGAAGCGTGCAGCTGCCCGTCGCCGAAGTGCACGGCGAGCGCGATGCCGCTGGTGAGAACGCTGATCGCCTCCGCGGTCGACAGTGTGCCGGAGGGAACCTTGAGCGTGATCCGGCCGTCGCCCGTCACGCCGGACCTGAGTTCCCTGAAGACCTGCACCACCCGTCTGACCTCGGCGAGCGCGGGCGGCTCGGCCGGGAGCTGAAGCGCCCGCCCCAGCTCTGCCACTCTGCGGGTCACGATCTCGATCTCCGCGTCAGCCGTCTCCGGCAGCGGGAGCACGACCGTGTTGAAGCGGCGCTTGAGCGCGCTCGACATCTCGTTGATGCCCCGGTCCCGGTCGTTGGCGGTCGCCACCAGGGTGAAGCCGGGCACCGCCTGCACCTCGGTGCCCAGCTCCGGGACCGGCAGCGTCTTCTCCGAGAGCACGGTGATCAGAGCGTCCTGCACCTCCGCGGGCATTCGGGTCAGCTCCTCGATGCGGACGATCTTCCCGTCGCGCATCGCCGTCATGACCGGCGAGGCAACCAGCGCGGCCGCCGATGGTCCCTCGGCGATGAGCCGCGCGTAGTTCCAGCCGTATCTGACCGCGTCTTCAGCGGTGCCCGCCGTTCCCTGCACGAGAAGGGTCGAGTCGCCGCTGATCGCCGCCGTCAGGTGCTCCGACAGCCACGTCTTCGCGGTCCCCGGCGGGCCGAGCAGGAGCAGCGCCCGGTCGGTGACGAGGGTCGCGACCGCGACCTCCACCAGGCGCCTGGACCCGATGTACTTGGGCGTGATGACGGTGCCGTCGCGCAGGGTCCCGCCCAGCAGGTAGGTGACGACCGCCCACGGCGACAGCCGCCACGACGGCGGGCGGACCCTGTCGTCCTCCGCGCCGAGCGCGGCGAGCTCGGCCGCATACTCGTGCTCGGCGTGCGGGCGCAGCACCCCGGCTGCGGGCTGTGCTGGGATCGTCATGACGCTGGCTCCTCGGCTAGTTCGCGGCGGATCGCCGCCCGCACGGACAGGGTGGCGAGCAGGCTGGCCCAGCTTTCTAGCAGCCGCGGGTGTATCTGGGCTTCGTCTGGTGCGACCGCGGGGGGTCCAGAGGGTTCGTCCCCCCGGGCCAGCACAGCTATCGCCGGCGGATTCAGGCGCAGGGCGGCCAGCCGGAGCAGCCTGCGCGATTCCACCGAACGGCCCGGGTCGGCCGACACGATTGCGGCGATCTTGCTGCGCACGACCTCGGACAGCGCCGCCGACCACGGCGCGGGAATTTCCTCGAGCGTGGCGAACCGCACGCTGTCGGGATGCTGCCGGAGCCAGCCGTCCCTCGCAGCAGCCGGCAATGCCGACAGCAGGCTCGCCTCGCTGACTCCCGGCGCTGCGCCCGGACTGTCGAGGAACGCCGCCAGCCACGGAGCGTCGGCATCGCGGATAGCCGCATCGCTCCACCCCGCGCGGAGCGCAGTGCCCCACTCCGTGCGGGTCGACATGGTCAGCAGCTGAGCCGGTGACAGCCCGGCGTACTGCACCCACCAGGACGCGGGAGCCACGGCCACTATCTGCTGCAGGACCCAGGCCTGCCTGCCGGTACCGGCTGGCGGACTACCGGTGATGCAGTCGCCGGCCATCTCGTCGGTGATGTCGGCAGGCGGCGTGACGACCAGGTGCCGCCCGGTGATCGCTCGCTGCACCTGCACGGCGGACGCCGCCCGCTCTGTCGCCCGCCCGGCGAATCTCGATGCGGGCAGCCGGGCGAGCAGATCCGCTGCTGCCCGGCGGACCTCGCCGCGGGTGTCTTTCATCGCCCGCTCCAGGAGTTCCTCGTCGTCCGGGCCGAGGCCCGTGGCCAGCCCCGCGATGAACGCCGCGCGATCCCGGTGGGAGTCACTGGCCCAGGTGGCCGCTACCAGCTCACGCGCAGCCGCGGGGTCGGTCTGCCGGGCCAGCTCGAGAAGCTCGCGGCGGGCCCGATGGCTCTGCGTCGTCCACGTGTCCATGTCCGGCGGCCCCGCCGCTGCCACCCCTCCGGATGCCGCCGGCGCGGCGCCGGCCCAGCTCCAGGCCGGGTTCGCCGCAGCCAGCCAGGCGGCGAGCGGGCCAAGGACCGGAAGCAGCGCGTCCCGCAGCGACTCGCTGTAGGTGGCGGCCGTCAGCAGAGCGGGCAGGTGCGCGTCGGGCGGCCGCATCCCGCCCTCGCCCAGGACGCTGACCCACTCCACGAGTAGCTCGGTGCTGCCGGCGGCGAGGAGCTCGGCGAGGCGTCGCCTGGCCGCCACGCCGACCGTCCTTCTGCCATCGGGGTCTGCGGGCTCGGGCGCGGTCCTTGCCTGCATGTCCGGTGGCCGGAAACCCGCCCGCCGGGCACGAGAGGCAGCCGCGGCGGCGGCCAGCAGTCCGGCGCCGTCTTGCGCGTCGCTGAGGCGCAGGCTGGCGAGCGGGCCGGCTGGCTGCGGCGCTGCCGCCCGCCCGGCGCCAACGACCGCCGCGTCGACGAGCTCGGACCACTGGCTAGTCATGCAACCAGCTGCCCCTCGCCCCCCGCCGGCGCCGCGGCCTGCGGGTAACAGGCAAAGCCGTCCCACTCGCCCACGACGTCGATCGGACGGCCGGCCGCCAGCGCGTGGAGCCGCCAGCTCACCTCCGGGGCGGAGGCGATCGGGACAGCGCGGCCGGTGCGGTCGCGCAGCTGCCACGGGTCGGGCGACGCCGGAATCCCGCCGGCCGGAACGTCGGGCGGCAGCACGGTCACCTCCCGGACCGCGAGCGGCACGACATCGGCCCACGGATCGACCGCCAGCAGGTCGGCCGCACCGGACAGGGCCTGCTCCCAGTCCGGTGCGCCCGGCAGCGGGCCGAGCGGCCGGCCACCATCGGCGCGGTCAGCGATGAGTGCCCGATGCGGCAGCGAGCCGGGATACAGCACGACGGTCGCCTGCGTTCGCAGCCCTGGGGGCAGCCCTGGCTCGAGCGGCATGCTCCCCGCGGCGAAGGCCAGGTAGGTCACGATCGTGCCGGTGCTCTCGCCGTAAAGCCACTGCCGCAGGCTGCGGAGCTGGCCATCGTCGCTGTAGCGATGGCCGAGCACGGCCCACTCGTCAGATATCCGCTGCCCGGACGCGGACACGTCCGCGGCACTCTGGGTGTAGCCGATCCGGGTGCGCAGCGCATCCGCAGTCGGCGCCGGGATGGCGTCCCGCCGCGTCCACGCCTCGCAGAGCAGATAGAGCGCCCCGAGCTGATCGAGCATCCGCTCGGGCCAGTCAGGCCGCTGCCCGCTGGTCGCGGCGATCTCCGCCAGGCGGCGCACGTAGCCGGCCAGCCCGCGCGCCTGCGCGTCGATCATGCGGCGGGCCATCTGGTCCCACCATGACCACGGCTGCGCTTGCGCGGCGGCGAGTCCGCCGCGCGCCAGATCGGCGAGCCAGCGGCTCAGTTCTTCGACCCCGGCGTCGACCTTGCGGTCCCGGCTCGCGGCGCGCCGGGCCTGGGCCTGCGGGTCGGCGGGCGCACCTGTTCCTTCGGCAGGCGCCGGCCGGGCCGGACGCTCGGCGCGGGCAGCTCTCGCCGTCAGCCACTCGGTCACCCAGTCGGGCCGGGTCGCGGGCGGGACGTCACCGTCCGCGAGCAAGAGCAGCAGCCCGAGTGCGTGCTTGCACGGGAACTTCCGGCTCGGGCACGAGCAGCGCGTCGCGCCGTCGCTGAACGCCGCCGCACATTGATACGGGCTGGCGCCGCTGCCCTGGCATTCCCCCCAGACCGCGTCATCGTCACGGCCGAGCTCGCGCCACCGGGCGCGGACCGCCTGGCCGGGCGCAGCCTTGGCCGCAGCGGCGTCCGGCGCCATGCCGAGCACCTGTGCCCTCGTATAGGTCTGCATTCCAC
>DAIOWC010000003.1:51686-66718 GCA_036758685.1 Streptosporangiaceae bacterium
GCGGCGTCCGGCGCCATGCCGAGCACCTGTGCCCTCGTATAGGTCTGCATTCCACGCCCCGAAGCTGTCGGCCAGAGCCCATCATGCAGGATCGCGCCGACACCCGAAGGGCACGAACCACGCCAACTGGAGCGAACGTCGCCTCGCTCCCCGAGGCACAGATCGACATCGTGACAGTTTGGGTTGCACAGAACCAGGACAAAGCCCCTATAACAGCAACCCAAACTGTCACTATGTCGGGAGCCGTGGCCGGCCGCACCGACCGTGGCCCGACATACCGGGGTTTCCGTCGACTCAAATCATCACAAAGCCCCCGACGAACTTGCCAGTTAGCAGCGCCTAGTAACCCGCGGCCGGGTCGACCAGGCCGGCCAGCGGCTGGCCGGCCGCGAACCGCGCGACGTTGTCGCGGACCCGCGCGGCCAGCATGTGGTCCACCATTTCGGGTGTGTCGGCGGTGTGCGGCGTGATGATGCACCGCGGGTGACCCCAGAGCGGGTGCCCGTCCGGCAGCGGCTCGGGATCGGTGACATCCAGCCCGGCGCCGGCGATAGCACCGGCGTCCAGCGCCGCTACGAGCGCGTCGGTGTCCACATGGCGTCCCCGCGCGACGTTGATCAGCCACGCATCCGTCCGCATTGCGGCCAGCTCGGCGGCGCCGATGATGCGATCTGTCTCCGGCGTCAGCGCCAGTGCCACGAAGACGACCTTCGCGCCCGCCAGCGCGTCCCGCAGCCCCTCCAGAGGCACGCTCGAGGCAGCGCCAGCCACCGGCAGCGGACTGCGCCGGACCACGGTGGCCGCGACCCGGAACGGCGTCAGCAGCTCGAGCAGGCTGGTTGCGATCCCGCCGCCGCCGAGGATCGTGACCGGCTGGTCGAACAGGCTGTCCCCCGCCGATCGCCCCCACGACCGGGCGTAGATCCGCTCCGGCAGTACGCGCAGCCCGGCGAGCGCGAGCGTCAGCGCGTGCTCGGCCACCGGCTCGGCGTACGCCCCCTTGGCGCACGTCCAGGTCCGGCCGGGATCGAGCACGCCGGCCTCGGCCAGCACCTCCACGCCGGCCGACGACAGCTGCACCCAGCGGGGCGACGCGATCTCAACTGCGGCCCGCAGCCCGTCGGGATCCCACGGCGCCAGCCACACCAGCGCGTCCGCGGCAGTCTCCCGGCCGACGGGCTTGCCACCGCCGGCGGCGATGGCCGACTCGATGCTCTCGCTGCCGAACGGTGCCACGGCAACAGTCAGTTCACTCACGATTGACGACCCTAGGCGAGCGACGAACGGTACCGGGAGTCCAGGCCGGCCAGTGCGTCCGCGGTCAGTTCTCCGTGCACCCGCAGCCGGGCCAGGCCGCCATCGGGAAAGACCTCGAGCCGCACGTGCGTCACCGGCCCGCTGTCAGTGATCAGGAAGCGGTGGCGGGTGTCAGGCTGCAGGCGGGTTCGCGGCAGAAGCTCGCGCCAGACCAGGTCGGGCTCCGCGCCGAGCAGGCGCGCCCAGCCCGGCGCGTTCCCGACGTAGTACGACGAGTCAATCTCGACACTGCGAACGACACCCGCCGCCGCCAGCGCGACCGTCACGTAGTCATAGCCTCCGTCGCGGCGGCGCGCGTTCTCCCAGCCGTCGGCCATGCTGCGGGCGAGCCCCGGCATGATGAGGCTGACTGCCGACCCGTAGAACGCGTCCGAGCAGTCCGCGATCTCGCCGCCGTTCTCGAGCGCGGCCAGGTCCACGGTGCCGGTCAGGAAGGCCGGGTCAGGCACCGGCCGGCCGTGCACCCGCAGGCGCGCGACCCCTCCGTCGGGGTAGATCGACAGCCGAACGTGGGTGCAGCGCCGCAGGTCAGTGACCGGATACATAGTCGCGGCGTCGCCCAAGGCGTCGGCGCGCGCGATCAGCGGCTGCCAGCTCATTTCCGCCAGATCCGAGGCCGCCGGGTAGCCAGCGACGTTCACCGCCTCCACCGAGACCTGCGGCGGATAGTTGCCAAGGAAGAACGACGTGTCGACGACGACCCCGTGCACGATCCCTGGCACGCCGAGGCGGATGATCGCGTAGTCGTGGCCGGGCTCGCGGCGCCGCCTGGTCTCCCAGCCGTCGTACACCTTGCCCTTGTGCCCGTAGTCGCCGGCAGCGAAGACCGGCGGCGAGGGCTTGATGAGGTTCTCCTTCTCGGCGAACAGCTCGTCGTTGGCGGCGACCACGCTGCCGCCGAGGCGGCGCGAGGCCAGGTCGGGCAGCTGCGTGAACTCGGCCAGGCTCGTCACCGGGCACCCCCGCCGCCGGCCCGCGACAGCAGCTCCCCGGCCGGCGGCCCGCCAGCCAGAGCGCCGTCGCTGAACACCTCGCGCCCGCGCAGCCAGGTCCGCCGCACCACGCCGGCCAGCCGCTGCCCCGCGTACGGCGTCACCTGGTTTCGGTGCAGCAGCCGGTCCGGCTCGACGGTGAAGGCAGCATCGGGCGCGAACGCCACGAGGTCGCCGTCACGGCCGACGGCGATCGCGCCCTTGTCCGCCAGGCCCGCCAGCTCCGCTGGAGCCGCCGCCATCCAGCGGGCGACATCAGCCACGCGAACGCCCCGTTCCCTTGCCTGCGTCCAGACCACGGACAGGGAAAGCTGAACGGACGAGATGCCGCCCCACGCTGTCGCGAAGTCGCCCTCGTCGAGCCGCTTCAGCGCGGGAGGGCAGGGCGAGTGATCGGACACCACGCAGTCGATGATGCCGGACCGCAGTCCGTCCCACAGCCGCTCGCGGTTGGCCCGGTCCCGGATCGGCGGGCAGCACTTGTACTGCGTCGCGCCGTCGGGGATGTCCTCGGCGGCGAGCGCGAGGTAGTGCGGGCAGGTCTCGGCCGTCACCCGCACGCCGCCGGCGCGCGCGGCCTCGATGAGCGGCAGGACCGTGGCGCTGGACACGTGCAGGATGTGAACGCGGGCGCCGGTCCGCCGCGCGACCTCGAGCACGGACCTGACCGCGAGCGTCTCCGCCTCAGCGGGCCGCGACCGGAGGAATCTCGCGTACTCGCGGCCGCCGCCCGGCTTCGACGAGGCGATGCACGCCGCGTCCTCGGCGTGCACGAGCAGCAGGGCGCCGAGGCCGGCCAGCTGCGCCGCGGCCCGTTCGATGCCCGCAGCGTCCAGCGGCGGGAACTCCGGGACCCCCGAGTCGACCGTGAAGCACTTGAAGCCGAGTACCCCCGCGTCATGCAGGCCGGCGCGCGCCGCCTCGTTGCCGGGCACCGCGCCGCCCCAGAAGCCAACGTCGACGAAAACCTGCCCGGCCGCGGCCGCCCGCTTCAGCTCCAGCGCGGCCACGTCGGTCGTCGGCGGCAGCGAGTTCAGCGGCATGTCGACGATGGTCGTGATGCCGCCGGCCGCCGCCGCCGCGGTCGCGGTTTCGAAGCCTTCCCAGTCCGTCCGGCCCGGCTCGTTGACGTGCACGTGCGTATCAACCAGCCCCGGCAGCAGCACCTCGTCGGCCGCCAGTTCGATCACCCGCCCGCCTTCTGCCGTCGCGTCCGGCGGGCGGATATCGCAGATCTTCCCGTTCGCGATGGCCACGATGGCGGGAACGACGCCCTGCGGGGTGACAACGTGCCTCGATGCGATGATCAGGTCCGGGGCGGGCATCAGGTGCCCGTGATGTGCTCGGGCCTGATCGGAATCCGGGTCAGGTCCAGGCCGGTCGCCGCGCGGATGGCCGCGGCGATCGCGGGGCCGGACGAGATCGTCGGCGCCTCGCCGACCCCGCGCAGACCGTACGGCGCGCTCGGGTCGGGGTACTCCAGGACGTCGATCTGCATCGGCGGCATATCCAGGATCGTCGGGATCAGGTAGTCGGTGAACGACGGGTTCCTGATCAGTCCGTCGCGGATCTGGATCTCCTCCATGACCGCCAGGCCCAGGCCCTGCGCGCTGCCGCCCTGGATCTGTCCGAGCACTGCGTCGGGGTTCATCGCCTTGCCGACGTCCTGCGCGCAGTCGAGCTGCACGACCTTGATGAGCCCGAGCTCGGTGTCGACGTCAACCACGGCCCGGTGCGCGGCGAACGCGTACTGGACGTGCGCGAAGCCCTGCCCGGTCTCCGGGTCGACGGGCGAGGTGGGCCGGTGCCGCCAGACGACCGTCTCCTCGAGTGCCTCGGTCCCGAGGATGTCGGCCAGCGAGGCCAGGTAGTCCTCGCTGGCGGACACGACGTTGCCGGCCGACAGCCGCAGGTCCGCCACCGTCCGGCCGAGGCGCTGCTGGACACGGGCGAAGATCTTCTCGCGGATCTGCTGGCACGCGGCCTGGACCGCGCCGCCCGTGACGTAGGTCTGCCGCGAGGCCGAGGTGGAGCCACCCGAGCCGACCGAGGTGTCCTTCGGATAGCTGGCCACGTTGTCCACGCTGAGCTCGGTCCGGCAGATCTGCTGCTCGATGGTGACGAGGCCCTGGCCGACCTCGGCGGCCGCGGTCTGCACGATCGCGGTCGGCTCGCCGCCGACGATCTCCAGCCGGACGCGCGCCGTCGAATAGTCGTCGTAGCCCTCGGAGAACCCGACGTTCTTGTACGCGACGGCGTAGCCGATGCCGCGCCTGACGCCCTCGCCGTGCGTGGTGTTGGCCACGCCGCCGGGTAGCTCGCGCAGGTCAGGACCGCCGTGGTTGACAGCGGCCGGGGACTGGCCGTTGGTGGCCGGCAGGGGCATGGCCGCGACCCGGTCAAGCAGCTCGGCCACGGGCGCCGGGCTGTCGATGATCTGCCCGGTCGGCGCCTCGCTTCCGAGCTGCATGGCGTTCCGGCGGCGCAGCTCGACCGGGTCCAGGCCGAGGGCCGCCGCGAGCTTGTCCATCTGGGCCTCGTACGCGAACGCCGTCTGCACCGAGCCGAATCCGCGCATCGCGCCGCAGGGCGGGTTGTTGGTGTAGACGCCGTAGGCGTCAACGTGCACGTTCGCGACGACGTACGGGCCGATGCCCATCGTGCCGGCGTTGCCGACGACCGCCGGCGTACTCGACGCGTACGCCCCGCCGTCCAGCCAGATCTCGGCGCGGACGTAGGTCAGCGTTCCGTCGCGGGTGGCGCCGTGCTCGTAGTGCATGGTGGCCGGGTGCCGGTGCACGTGGCCGAAGAACGACTCCTCGCGGTTGTAGACCATCTTCACGGGCCTGCCGGTGTGCAGCGCCAGCAGGCAGGCGTGCACCTGCATGGACAGGTCCTCGCGGCCGCCGAACGCGCCGCCCACGCCCGCCAGTGTCAGCCGCACCTTCTCCGGCGACAGGCCGAGCGCCGCGCAGACCTGCCGCTGATCGACGTGCAGCCACTGGGTGGCCACATACAGGTCGACGCCGCCGTCGTCGTCCGGCACCGCGAGCCCGGCCTCCGGTCCGAGGAACGCCTGGTCCTGCATGCCGACGTGGTACGTGCCGGCCACGACGACCTCGGCCGCCGGCGCCGGGTCGCCCTTGCGCAGTTTGAGGTGGCGCACGAGATTGCCCTGCGGATGCAGGGCCGGCGCGCCGGAGTCCAGGGCCGCCACGGCGTCGGTCACCGGCGGCAGGATCTCGTACTCGACCTGGATCTTCTTAGCCGCCCGGCGGGCGATCTCCGGATGATCGGCGGCGACCAGCGCGACCGGCTCGCCCTGATAGCGGACGACCTGGTCGGCGAGCACCGGCTGGTCAGCGTGCTCGAGTCCGTACTGGTTGGTGCCGGGCACGTCCTCGTGGGTGAGGACGGCGTACACGCCGGCCGTCGCCAGCGCCTCGCCGATCTTGATCGAGGAAATCCGGGCGTACGGGTGCGGGCTGCGCAGCGTGGCCCCCCAGATCATGTCATCTGCCCACAGATCGCTGCCGTAGGCGAATTGCCCCGTTACCTTCAGGGCGCCGTCCGGCCGGGCCGCGCTGTCGCCGACGCCGCCAGCCCGCGTCCCCGTGTCGTGGCGGGTCACGCCGCGGTCACTGGCCGGCGCGCGCGTAGGCGTCGTCATCGTTCGAGCGTACGCTCAAGCGCCAGGACCAGGTGAGGCCCGTGATTCCGGCCTGGCCCGCGCCGCCGGATGCCCTGGGGGCGGTGTGGGTATGTCCTGCCAGACACCGAGCAGAGAGGTACCGGCTGATAACTTGTCCGAGCTGACTGCCGTCGTGGCCGCCGTCGCGGCCGCCCTGGTCTTCGGGGTCGCGTCTGTAGCCGATCAACGTAGTACAAAGCGGGTCAAGCAACGCCGCTCGCTCTCGCCGAAGATATTCCTGGACCTGATGCGCCAGCCGCTGTGGCTTGCCTCCATCACCGGGACCCTCGCCGGCTTCGCCCTGCAGGTCGTCGCCCTGAACTACGGCCCGCTCGCCCTGGTCCAGCCGATCCTGGTGTGCGGGCTGATCTTCGCGGTCCTGATCGCCTCGTTCCTCCGCAAGCTCTGGGACCGCGTAATGATCGGCGGAGTCCTCGCCGCTGCCGCCGGCATCGGCGGCTTCCTCGCCATCGCGCAGCCATCCGGCGGCACGTCGGAAGTCGGCTTCTACGTGGTGCTGCCGCTCGGGGCGGGGCTAGCCGGCGGGGTCATCGGATGCCTGGTCGTGGCCGAGCGACACCAGAACCTGCGGCCGCTGGCTCTCGCGCTTGCGTGCGGCATCTGCTACGGCGTGTCCGCGTTCCTGGTCAAACTCGTCGTCTCGGACGCAAGCGGCGGCCTGGGCACGCTGCTGCGCGACTGGCCCATCTACGCGCTGGCGATCGTGGGCCCGATGGGCTTCCTGCTCAACGAGAACGCCTTCCAGAAGGGCACGCTGATCGCGCCCGTCCTCTCGATCATCACCGTGTGCGACCCGCTGATCTCCATCTCCCTCGCCTCCCTGTGGCTCAACGAGTCGCTTAACAGCACTCCGGCGGCCATCGTCGGGGAGGTCGCGTCGCTGACGCTGATGGTTGCCGGCGTCGTGGCCGTCGCCCACCGGGCCCCGATGGTCGTCAGCGAGAAGAAGCTGAGCTAGCCGGTCGCGGCTGTCAGCTTCCGGCTGGTGGCGCTCGCGGCCGCGGCGAGCTGCTCCTCGTCGACGGTGACGAGCCGGTCGTGCTCGACCACGGGGGCGCCGTTCACCAGGAGGAGCTCGAGCGGCGGCGGGGCGCCGAGCACCAGGGCCGCGACCGGGTCGGCGATGCCCGCATGCGCGAGGGTGTCCAGCCGCCACAGCGCGACGTCGGCGAGCTTGCCCGGTTCCAGCGAGCCGAAGTCGGTCTCCCGCCCGAGCACCCTGGCTCCGCCGAGCGTCGCCATCTCCAGGGCCTGCCGGACCGACATGGCCTGCGGTCCGCCGGCCGCCCTGGCCACGAGCGCCGCCTGCCTGACCTCACCAATGAGCGAGCTGGCCTCGTTGGAGGCGGAGCCGTCGACGCCCAGGCCGACGGGCACCCCCGCGACGAGCAGCTCGGGCGAGCGGCAGATGCCCGCGCCGAGCCTGGCGTTCGAGGACGGGCAGTGCGCGACGCCAGTGGCGGTGGCGGCGAGCCGGGTGATCGCGGCGTCGTCGAGGTGCACGGCGTGCGCGAGCCAGACATCGGGGCCGAGCCAGCCGAGCGAGTCGACGTACTCCACCGGCGTGCAGCCGAACCGCTCGGTGCAGTAGGCGTCCTCGTCCGCGGTCTCGGCCAGGTGCGTGTGCAGGCGGACGCCGCTGCGGCGGGCGAGTTCGGCGGCCTCGGTCATCAGCTCGCCGGTGACCGAGAACGGGGAGCACGGCGCGACGCCCATCCGCAGCATGGATCCCGCCGACGAATCGTGGAACTCGTCGATGGCCGATTGCGTCGCGGCCAGGATCTCGTCCCGGCGCTCGACGACATCGTCGGGTGGGAGCCCGCCCGCGCTCGCGCCGAGGTCCATCGAGCCGCGGGTGGGGTGGAACCTGAGGCCCACGTCCCTGGCCGCGCCGATGGTCGCGCCGAGCACGTCACCGCCCGAGCGCGGGAACACGTAGTGATGGTCCATCGTCGCCGTGCACCCGGACCGGGCCAGCCAGGCCAGGCCCGCCGCCGCGGCGGCGGCGACCATGTCCGCGTCCATCCGGGCCCAGACCGGATAGAGCTCGGTCAGCCACTGGAACAGCGTGGCGTCGGCCGCCATGCCCCTGGTCGCCCACTGGTACAGGTGGTGGTGCGTGTTGACCAGGCCCGGTGTAGCCAGGCAGCCGCTCGCGTCCACGCGCCTGACGTCGCCGTTGTCCTTCGCGCCAGCACCGTCCGCATCCGGCGCCGGGCCCGGCCCGACCGCGGTTATCCGGTTCCCGGTGATGACGATGTGCCCGCTGGCGTGCTCGGCCCGCTCGTCATCCATCGTCGCGATCGCGCAGCCATCCAGGATGAGCATGTTCAAGCTGAGCTCTCCGCTTCTCCCGCGAGCGTGCGGGCGGCCCGCCTGATGGCGTCGAGTATCTTCTCGTAGCCCGTGCACCGGCACAGGTTGCCCGCGAGGGCCTCGCGGATCTCCAGGTCCGATGGCTCCGGTACCCGGCTCAGCAGGTCGTGAGCGGCGACGATCAGGCCGGGCGTGCAGAACCCGCACTGCACCGCGCCCGCGCGCACGAACGCCTCCTGAATTGGGTGGAGGTCCGTCTCGGTTGCGAGCCCTTCCACCGTGATGATCTCGCGGCCCTGGGCCTGGCCCGCCGCGACCAGGCACGCGCAGACCGGGACGCCGTCGAGATAGACGGTGCAGGAGCCGCACTCGCCCTGCTCGCAGGCGTTTTTGGAGCCGGGCAGTCCGAGCCGCTCGCGCAGCACGTAGAGCAGGCTCTCGCCTTCCCAGACGTCATCGGCGTGCATCGTCTCGCCGTTGATCGTTGCGGTAACCCGCATCGCCGGTCAGCCTCCGTTCTTTTCCGCCGCGCCCGCCTGGTACTCCCGCCAGGCCCAGGTCAGCGTCCGGCGGGCCATGACTTCCAGCGCGTGCAGCCGGTAGGTGGCGCTGCCGCGGACGTCGTCGATCGGCGCCGCCGCCTGGCGGACAAGCGAGCCAAACTCCGCCGATACCGGCTCCGGCACATCCGCGCGCGACTCCCACAGGCCCGTGTCAGCCAGCGCCGAGGCGAGGAACTCCTCCGCCAGGCGAGCGCGCCTGGGTGTGGGCGCCGCCGATCCGATCCCGGTGCCGACCTCCTTGCGGTCGGGATGCAACGCGAGGCCGAAGGCCGCCACGGCGATGACCATGGCGTTCCTCGTGCCGATCTTGCTGAACTGCTGCGGCCCGGACGGCAGCTCGATCCGGACCGCCGCGATCAGCTCGTCGGGCTCCAGGACGTTGCGCTTCACTCCGGTGAAGAACTCATCGACCCGCACCAGCCGCGTTCCCCGCACGGAAGTGATCTCGACCTCAGCGCCCGCGGCAAGCAGCGGCGGGTGGCAGTCCCCGGCCGGCGAGGAGGTGCCGAGGTTGCCGCCGACCGTCCCGCGATTGCGGATCTGGGGCGACCCGACGGTTCTGGCGGCTATGGCGAGCCCCGGCAGCTTCGCGCCCAGCTCCGTGCACAGCCGCGAGTAGGTGACGCCGGCGCCGAGCCGCACGTGCCCGTCGGCAATGTCCCACTGTGCGAGCTCAGGAACCCTGGTCAGGTCCATGAGCGCAGGCGGCCTGCGGGCATCGAAGTTCAGCTCGACCATGATGTCGGTGCCGCCGGCTACGGGCACGGCGGCTGGGTACTCGGCCTTCATGGCCAGCGCATCGGCCCAGCTAACGGGCTGGAGGAAGTCCACGGCAGCTCCTTCAAGCTCCATCATCTTCCCTGGCGCAGGCCGGCATGTCGCGCCGCCGGCGGTCGGCGTCAGCTGCGCGCGGACGAGTCCGGCAAATCGGCCCCGCCTAATCTCACAGGAGACTTTCCGTCCTCCCAGGACGCTTTGTCTCCTACGCGATTCGGGGCCGGTCGCATAAGCCGCAAATCGCGGCGCTGGGTGGCCGCGTGACCTGGCGCCCGGGGTCAAACCGCGGGGGCGCCCGGCCGGAACTGGTCGCCGATGATCGCGAACGCCTGACCCAGTAGCTCGGCGAAGGTCGGACGCGGTGCGGACCCGGCCTCGCGCAGTTCGCGGTGCCGGATCATTGCGCTGCGGAACGCGGCCACCGCCACCCGGCCTATGACCCGAGCCCGGTACTCGTCATCACCGGCGCTCTCAGCCCGTGCGCCGTGCCCGGCGCGGATCCGGGCCAGCACGGCCTCGGTGATAGACGCCTCCAGCCGCAGCAGGGGGCGCGGCGCGGACCGGCGCAGGCTTCCGGCCGGCGGCCCATCCCTGAACAGCCAGAGGGCTGCGGGACCACCGCCGGCCGCCGCCTGCTGCCCGATGGCCATCATGGCCCGCTCCACCGCGACAAAGGGCGGCTCGGCCGCCGGACGGCCCTCGATCTGCGCGCGGAGTATCCCGAGCCAGGACAGGAACTCATCCGCGATGAGCCCTTCCTTGCCGTCGAAGTAGCGATAGAAGGTGCGCTCGGTGACGTTCGCGGCGCTGGCGATGTCGCGGACCGTCGTGGCTTCGAAGCCGCGCTCGGCGAATGCCGCCTTTGCCGCCGCGAGCAGCGCGTTCCTGGTGGCCTGCTTGCTCGCCTCCCGGCGGCCCGTCGGCACGGTCATGCGGCCATCCTCTCACAAGTTGTCACACATGACAGTTTTCGTTAACCTGTCATGTGTGACAGATTCCGATGTGAGCCGGGGATTCCTCTACCGACTCGGCCGGTGGAGCGCCAGGCACGCGGTCGCGGTGATCCTCATCTGGGTCTCCCTGGTCGTCGGCGCGGTGATCGGCAACCGCGCGCTGGGCGGCGTCTACGCCGACAACTTCGCTCTCCCCGGTACCTCGGCTCAGCAGGCCGCGGACCTCCTGCAGGCACACCGGCCGTCGGCGGGCGGGCAGGGCGGCCTGATCGTGTTCGCGGTGAGCTCCGGATCACTGACCAGCCAGCGCAGCGCGATCGAGCAGTCGATGACCGCCGTGCGCGAGCTGCCCGACGTGCTCGGCGCGTCCGACCCGCTGGCACCGACGGCGATCGCGAAGAGCGGTCAGATCGCCTACTCGTCGGCTCACTTCTCGGTCAATCCGCAGACCCTCGGGCCCCGGTACCTGGCGACGGTGAATCGGGCCGTCGCTCCCGCGCGCGCGGCCGGCGTGTCGGTGAACTACGGCGGTCAGCTCGGGCAGGCCGCCAAGCTGAAGAACAGGGATCCGCGCTCGGAGGAGATCGGCATCATCGCGGCGTTCATCGTGCTGCTGATCGGGTTCGGCAGCGTCTACGCCGCGGGACTGCCGATCCTCAGCGCGCTGGCCGGGGCCTTCGCTGGCCTGTCGGTGCTCGGCATGCTCGCGGCGGCGTCGACGTTTCCCACGGTCTCGCCGACGCTGGCAATCATGATGGGCCTCGGCGTCGGCATCGACTACGCGCTGTTCCTGACCACCCGGCATCGCCAGCTGGTCATGGACGGGGTCGAACCGGCAGAGGCGGCCGCGCGCAGCCTCGCCGCGAGCGGCCGGGCCGTACTTGTCGCCGCGCTGACCGTGATCATCGCGCTGCTCGGCCTCTATGCGTCGGGGCTGTCTTTCATCGGGAAACTCGGCCTGGCGGCCTGCATCACGGTGGCCGTCGCCGCGCTCGGAGCCCTGACCGTGGTCCCGGCCCTGCTTGCGCTCATGGGGCGGCGCATCGACCGGCTGCAGGTGCGCCGGCCGGTCGCCGAGGCGTCCGGTGAGCACGCGGGCTGGCAGCGCTACGCCGAGCGGGTCGGCGCGCGGCCGTGGGCCTATCTGCTCGCTGGGGTCGCGCTGCTCGGGATCCTGGCCATTCCCGCGTTCTCGCTGCAGCTCGGTCACATCGATGCCGGCGCCGATCCCGCCGGCTCCACGGCCAAGATTGCCTACGACGAGCTGAGCACGGGCTTCGGCCCGGGCGCGAACGGCCCGTTCACCGTGGTCGCGAAGCTCGGGCCCGGAGTGCCGGGGACTGAGCGGGCGAGCCTGCAGAAGCTTCTGTATGCCGACCTGGTCAAGACACCGGACGTCGCGATGGTCTCCCCGGTGAAGGCCACTCCCGACGGCGCGCTGCTGTACGCCACCGTGCTCCCGCGCACCGACCCGCAGTCCCCGGCCACCGACCAGCTGATGCGGGCGCTGCAGACTGACACGCTGCCGAGCGCGCTGTACTTCACCGGATCCACCGGCTACGTCACCGGCTCGCTCGCCGGTCAGCTTCAGTTCCGCGACGAGATCGACGGCCGCATGCCGCTTATCATCGCCACGGTCATCGCGGCCGCGTTCGTCGTCCTGCTGTTCGCGTTCCGGAGTCCGGTCCTGGCGCTCAAGGCCGGCATCCTGAACTTGTTCTCGATCGGCGCGGCGTACGGCGTAGTGGTCGCGGTGTTCCAGTGGGGATGGGGCAGCTCGCTGTTCGGCGTCAGCGAGAAGATCCCGATCGAGTCCTATGTACCGATGATGATCTTCGCGATCGTGTTCGGCCTGTCGATGGACTACGAGGTCTTTCTGCTGTCGCGCGTGCGGGAGGCCTGGCTGCGGACCGGCGACAATCACCAGAGCGTCGCGCACGGACTCGCAACCACCGCCAGGGTGATCACCTGCGCGGCACTGATCATGACCAGCGTGTTTATCGCGTTCCTGCTCTCGACGAACGTCATCGTCAAGATGCTCGCGCTCGGCCTCGGCCTCAGCGTGCTCATCGACGCGTCCGTGATCCGGCTCGTCGTCGTACCCGCGACGATGTTCCTGCTCGGCAGGTACAACTGGTGGACGCCGCGCTGGCTCCGCGGGCCGGTCCCGGCCCGGGCCGGGACCAGGAAAAATGCGTTGCCGGTGCCGTGATGATGGATGAGTGGACCCATCGCAGGCACTGCCGCTGACTGGTCACACCGCGATCGTGACGGGCGCGAACCACGGCATCGGCGGGGCGACCGCGTCCGCGCTGGCTCGCCGCGGCTGCGCGGTGCTGTGCACGTTCCTGCGGCTCGATGACGCGGTGGATCCCGGCACCCCGCCGGCGTACCGCGACAACCGCGCCCGCGACGCCGGCAAGGTCGTGGCTCAGATTCAGGCGGGCGGCGGGCGCGCCGCAGCCGTCGAGGCCGACCTCTCCGACCCGGCCGCGCCCGCGATGCTGTTTGACCGCGCCGAGGCGGACCTCGGGCCCGTCGACATCCTCGTGAACAACGCGACCGGATGGCTGGCCGACACGTTCGCGCCGGCGGCGACCGACCGGCACGGCCGTTCGCTTGAGCCGGTCAGTGCTGCCTCGTGGGAGCAGCAGTTTCGGGTGGACGCGATGGGCGCCGCGCTGATGATCAGCGAGTTCGCGCGGCGGCACATCGCCCGAGGCAGTGCCTGGGGCCGCATCATCGGGCTCACCTCGGGCGGCGATCTCGGCTTCCCCGAGGAAGTGTCGTACGGCGCCGCCAAGGCTGCGCAGGTGAACTACACAATGTCCGCGGCCCTGGAGCTGGCGCCGTTCGGCATCACCGCGAACATGGTGTACCCGCCCGTCACCGATACCGGCTGGGTCACCGATGCCGTCCGCGCCGAGGTCGCGACCCGCCGCGAGCTGATTCACATCGCGAGCCCGGCCGAGGTGGCCGAGGTCATCGCCTACCTGGCCTCGGACGCGGCGGGCCTGATCACCGCGAACGTGATCACGCTGCGGTAGCGAGGGCCAGCAGAAGGCCGGTGAGGCCGGTGACAGCCCCCGGATCGCCGTCGAGGCGCAGGTCGCCGGACTTGACCGCATCGGCGATCGAACGCATGCCGAGGGTCACGTCATGGAGCGTGCCGACGTCGGTCGTGAGCGTCGCCTGGGGCCGGTCGGCGGTGCCGCGGCGCAGCCTGACCGAGCCGGAGGTGCCGTCCACGGTGACTATGTCCGGCCCGATCCGCATCTCGTACCGGCCGTTCACGACAGCCGGGTCGGCGGTCGCCTGCAGCGCGAGCAGGAGCGAGTCCAGTCCCCAGCCGGCGCCCTCGGGCAGCGGGGCGTGCGTCCCCCACTGACCGAGATGCAGGATGACGGGCTCAAGCTCGCGTCCCCAGTCGGTCAGCTCGTAGACCCGCACGCGGGCGGGCGGGCCAAGGTCGCGCTGGCGGATGACGCCGCCGCCGCTCAGCTCCCGCAGCCGCTGGCTGATCACGTTCGGACTGGCGCCGGGCAGGCCGGCCAGCAGGTCGTTGAAGCGCTTGGGGCCGAGCAGCAGCTCGCGGACTATTAGCAGCGCCCACCGCTCCCCGACGACGTCCAGGCTCCGGGCGACCCCGCACTGATCGCCATAACTCCGATTCACGGTCCTAGTTTAGCATCACCGAATTGACAGCCAGCATCTTAGCTCCTAAGTTAGGAGCATACAGTTCAACTTTCGAAGGGACTATGTGATGGAAGCACGGATGAAGAACCCGGCAATGGTTCTCGGGGCGATGGAGCCGTTCCAGCAGTTGTTCAAGGCGGTGTACGCCGGCGGCGTGGCCCAGTCCACGCTGGACCTGGTTCACCTGCGCGCCAGCCAGATCAACGGGTGCAGCGCCTGCGTCGACTCGGGGGCCAAGTCCGCACGTCAGGCGGGCGAGACGGATGAGCGGCTGGCCACGGTCGCGGCCTGGCGCGAGGCGCCGTACTTCACCGACCCCGAGCGCGCGGCGCTGGCGCTGGCCGAGGCGGCTACCCGGCTGGCCGACCGGCCCGACCCGGTGCCTGACCAGATCTGGGACGCGGCCGCCGCGCACTACGACGAGAAGGGCCTGGCCGCGATCGTGCTCATGATCGCTGTGTCCAACTTGTTCAACCGGCTCAACGCCACCACCCGCCAGGTCGCGGGCGCCTGGAGCTGACATGACAGTCATTCCGGCGCGGGCGGCGGCCATGAGGCGCTCGCCCGCGCCCGGCTAGGAGAAACACTCGGCCACGAAGGAAGACATGCCAGCCACGGAGCTTCGCGCCAGGCTCGCCCCGGTTTTCGGCGACCCGGTGCTGCGCCGGCTGCTGCCCGCGTTCGCGGTGTCGGCGATTGGCGACGG
>DAIOWC010000004.1:0-5653 GCA_036758685.1 Streptosporangiaceae bacterium
GCGCGGCGATGATCGGCGGCATCTCCTACTTCCACGCCTACGCCTACGACCTGCTCGCGGCCAACGAGCGGATCATCGCGGCGTCGTGCGACGCCGCGATCGCCGCGCACCGGGAGGGCAGGCTGCGCAAGGTCACTTACCTGTCCTCCTCGATGGTTTTCGAGAGCGCCGACTCGTGGCCCTCGGAAGAGGGGCAGGAACGGGAAATCCCGCCGCCGGTGTCGTCCTACGGGTTCCAGAAGCTCGCGGTGGAGTATTTCGCCCGCGCGGCGTGGGACCAGTACCAGCTGCCGTACACGCTCGTGCGGCCCTTCAACTGCGTCGGGATCGGCGAGAGCCGGGCACTCGGCGACACGGAGATCCTCTCCGGCAACGTTCGCCTCGCCATGAGCCACGTGGTTCCCGACCTGGTCTGCAAGATCGTCAAGGGCCAGGACCCGCTGCACATCCTCGGCTCGGGAGACCAGCTGCGGCACTACACCTACGGCGGGGACCTGGCCAGGGGCATCGTGACCGCGATGGCGCATCCGCGGGCCGCCAATCAGGACTTCAACATCTCCACGGCCGAGGGCAGCACCGTGACCCAGCTCGCCGGGATCATCTGGCGGAAGATCAGGGGCCCGGACGCGCCGCTGCGCCTGGTCCGCGACCAGCCGTTCGAGCATGACGTCCAGCGCCGCGTGCCGGCCGTCGGCAAGGCCAGGCGCCTGCTTGGCTTCGAGGCCACGACGACGCTTGATCAGATGCTTGACGAGGTGATCCCGTGGATCACGCGCGCGATCGAGGCCGGGACGATCTGATCGGTCAGGGAAGCACCGGGCGGGAGTGCTCCCAGTCCGACAGCAGCGTCCGGATCCCGGTGACCAGCGCGATCGGCTGGTCAAGCATCACGTGATGGCCGGCCGCGGGCACCTCGATCACCGGTGCCCGGCGGCCGAGCTTGTCGTACATGAGCTCGGTCGTCTGCGGCGGGACGATGCCGTGCTCGGCGTGGAACAGCGCCACCCGGCAGTCCAGATGGTGCAGCAGCGCCGGCGTCGCCTGGCTGCGCCCGAAGATCGCCGGGTCAAACTTCCAGCTCCAGCGGCCGTTGACCTCCCTGATCGACGTGCTGGCCACGTGGGCCCGCACGTACGGCAGGGTCGGCTGGTCCGGGATCGGCCGGAACCTGGCGATGGCGGCCTCCGCGGACGGGTAGCTGCGCAGCGGCCCGAATGCCCGCGCGTCCCTGGCGGCCCGGTCCTCCGGGGTGAGGTCCTGAACCGGTGAGTCGATCACCACGATGCCGGCGAGCTGCGAGCCGAACATGCCTGCGGCGCGCAGCGCGACGAACCCGCCCATGCTGTGCCCGATGATGATCGGCGGACCGGTGATCCCGGCGGCCGCGGCGACGGCAGCGACCTCGTGCGCCCAGCTGTCGAGCGTGTACTTCTCCCGGCGGCCGCTGTCGCCGTGGCCGGACAGGTCGATGGCGGCGACGCGATGGCCCGTCGTCAGGAGGGGCGCGACGTGGTCCCACCACCGCGAGTGGGCGGCCCCGCCGTGCACGAGCACGATGCCGTTCGGGCCGGGGTCACCGAAGGCCCGGTAGGCGATCGTGACTCCATCCACCTCGGTCGTCCCCGGCTCGACCGGGGCCCCGAGCGCGGCGGCGAACCAGGACGGGATCTCGGCCAGATCGGCTGATGGCGCATCGGTCATGGGTAGAACCTAGACCTGCGTTATCCCGGCCGCGTGCCGCCGGGCCAGCTCCCGGTAGACCTCGGGATTGGTATCGACCCACTGCTTGGCTGACCCCCTCACCGGCCCGGTGATCCGCGCCGGGATGCCGACGGCGAGCTGCCCATCGGGGACGGTCATGCCTGGCGGGACCGTGCATCCAGCCGCGACCAGGGCCCGGCTGCCGATCGTGGCTCCGTCGAGCACGGTCGCGCCGTTGCCGACCAGTGCCTCGGTGCCGATGACGGCGCCGTGCACCACGCACAGGTGGCCGATCGTGGCCCCGGCGCCCACCTCGGTCTCGGGGTCGAGGCCGCCATGGAGCACCGAGCCGTCCTGCACGTTGGCACCGCGCCTCACGACGATGCGGCCGAAGTCGCCGCGCAGCACCGCGCCGTACCAGACAGACGCCTCGTCCTCGACGATCACGTCGCCGATGAGGGTGGCGGTGGGAGCGATCCAGGCTGAGGCGCTGACGACGGGCGCCCGGCCTTCGAAAGCGAATAGCGGCATCCGGCCATCATGCACCAGTATCTGCCCGGCACCGGAGCCGGGATTAGCGAGTGCAGTAGCAATCACTCAGCGTAATCGGGTGAGGTGAGCGTTGAACAATGAAGCCTTGCTCGGTGACTTTCCGGTGAACTACTAAATTTCCGCAACCGCGGACGGCATTTCCCAGTCTCTTTTCTACGCGGGTCACAACAGATACGTGCGCGCCGGGCCTAGGCAGTAAAGCGGATTGACCAGGGCAATCCCAGCTTGCCAGCGCGGCACACATTGCTATCTGCCATGCTCGCGTATCATCGCCGCGTGCACGCGTGAATACGTATCGCGTGCCTCTCACGAAATGGACGTCAGACGTGGCACAGGGGACCCACGCACTAGAGCACGGCCGCTGGTCCAGGACCCGCATCCCGCGCCGGGCACTGGTTCTTCTGCTGGTGCTCGCGGCCATAGCAATTGTCGGGGTTTACTACGCGGCCGTGATCGGTAGGGCGCCCGCCTCTGATGCCACTACCACCGCCCAGGTGCGCCCGCCGGCCGGAGGGCTCACGGTCCTGAGAGGGACGCAGGCCGACCTGGCGGCGGACATGGCCCGCGTGCTGTTTACAACCGCGCCGGTCGTGGTGGTGGCTGACCCGGTGCGGCAGGCCACGCTCGCGACGGCGGCGCAGGACGCGCAGCGTCGTTCCGCTCCGTTGCTGCTGACCTCGGCCACGCGCGCCGCCCCTGGTCTGCTGCTCACGCCTGCCGTCGAGACGGAAATCAAGAGCCTGCACCCAGGCGCGGTCCTGGCCGTCGGGGTTTCCGCGCCTGCCCTGGCCGCGCTGCTGCCCTCGATCAAGGTGGTCTCGACCACGACGGGCCTGCCGCCGACCGGCCCGCCGCCGCCCCTGCGGCGCACGGCCGTGCTCGAACGCAAGGCCTCGGGCGCAGGCGCGATGGCCGCGGCGGTGACGGCCCGCGCGGCCGGCGCGCAGGTGATCACCATGCCGGGCTATGACCCGCGGGCCTACCCCGAGGTGATCACCGCGCTGGCCGCCGCCAGGCCCCAGCACGTGCTCGCGCTCGGCGCCGGCTTCGGAGCGGCCGCCAGCCTGTCGGCCAAGGTCGCCGTGGCGGAGACGGGAGTTCAGCTGCCGGGCGGCGGGCAGGTCATGTTCCCTTATCGCCGGCTGGTGGCGATGTACGGCGCGCCCGGCACGTACGGGCTCGGCGTGCTCGGCCACCAGGACCTGAGCGCGAGCATCGTCAGGGTCAGAGCGTTCGCGGCCAGCTACCGGGCGCTGAGCAAGGTGCCGGTCGTGCCCACGTTCGAGATCATCGCCACGGTCGCCCAGGGATCGGCAGGGGCGAACGGGCTGTACTCCTACGAGACGCCGGTCGCGGATCTGCGCCCGTGGGTGAAGCGGGCGACGAAGGACGGCCTGTACGTCGTACTCGACCTGCAGCCGGGCCGGGCCAACCTCCTCACCCAGGCCAAGCTCTACGCGTCGCTGCTGAAGCTGCCCGACGTCGGCCTGGCGCTGGATCCGGAGTGGAAGCTGCAGCCGGGCCAGGTCCCGCTGCGGCAGATCGGCAGCGTGAGCATCACCGAGATCAACAGCGTGATCACGTGGCTGGCCAAGCTGACCGCGCGTTACCACCTGCCGCAGAAGCTGCTGGTGCTGCATCAGTTCCGGCTGTCCATGATCCAGGACGAGTACGCGCTCGACACTCATCACAGCGATCTGGCGATCGTCATCCACATGGATGGCCAGGGAACCCCCGGTGAGAAGGTCCAGACATGGAACGCCGTGCTCGCTGCGGCGCCGCACGGGGTGTTCTTCGGATGGAAGAACTTCCTCGTCAAGGACCATCCGATGATGGACCCGCAGGAGACGATGGACCGCACCCCTCAGCCGGTCATGATCTCCTACCAGTAGCCCGCGGTGCCGGGTCTGATGGCAACAGAAGGGGCAGCCGGGAGGGCGGCTTGATCTCTTCGAGCCGCAGGTAGGTCACGAGGCGCTGACCGCCGCGCGTCGAGAGGTTGGCCAGCACGTCCCGGAGCTCGGCGACGTCCCTGGCGACGACCGTGAGCAGGTAGTCCAGGTCGCCGGTCACGTTGTCCGCGGTAATGATCTGCGGGACCGACCGGATGTGATCCTCGAACAGCCTGGTCGTGCGCGGATCATGCCGGCCCAGCGTCGCCGCCACGTACATCTGGAGCGGGAAGCCCGCAGCCTCCGGGTCCAGCTGCGCGCTGATAACGCGGATCACGCCTGACTCCTTCAGGCGGCGCACCCGGTGCAGGGTGGCGGCGGGGGACAAACCGACGATCCGGGCGAGCTCGACGTTGGTCCGGTCCGCGTCCACCTGCAGCTCGGATAGCAGCTGGATGTCAACTTCGTTTAGCTCAACGGCCATGTTGCCGAATAATAGTTGGTCTCTAAGCTTGATCGCCAAATATCAGCCGTCCATCGGGTGACATAGAGGCATGACCAACAGCCGTCGCCTCGTCTTCCCCGCCCTGATCGCGGCCGGGATCCTGTGGGGTACCACAGTGCCGCTGTCCAAGCTGGCGCTCGGGTGGCTGCCGCCTGTCTGGCTCGCGTTCGCCCGGTTCGCGCTGGCTGGCGCCTTGCTCGTGTTCATCAGCCGGGGCCGGCTGCGCGGCGCGGCCAGCCCGGCCATCGTGTTCAGCGGCGCGGTCGGCTACGGCGGGTCGGTCGTTCTGCAGAACCTGGGCGTCCAGCGCACCAGCGTCGCCCACGCGGCCCTGCTGATCGGCGCGACACCGGTGCTGGTCGCCATTCTTGCTGCCGTCACGCGCCAGGGCCTCGCCCGGCCAGTGGCCTGGGCCGGCTTCGGGCTGTCGCTGGCCGGGGTGGCGGTCATCGCCTCCGGCAGGGGCGGCGGCTCGTCCCTCGCCGGTGACGGCCTGGTCCTGCTGGCTCAGCTCGGCTCGGCCGGGTTCACCGTCTCCCAGCCCGCGCTCCTGCGCGGCCGCGACCCGGTCGCGGTCACGGCGGTTCAGCTTATGGCCGCTGCCGCCGGAACGCTCCCGATAGCGCTGCTGTCCGAGGGGACGCACACCGGGCACGCCAGCCTGGCCGCGGTGCTGGCGACCGCTGGCCTGATCATCGGCGGAACGGTGGGACCGACGACGTTGTTCGCGTTCGCGCTGAGCCGGGTGTCCGCGGACGTCGCCGGTGCGTTCCTCAACCTGGAGCCGCTGGTCGGGGCCATCCTCGGCACGATCGTGTTCGCCGATCCGCTCGGGCCGGTCCAGCTGGCCGGCGGCGCGGCGATCCTGGTGGGCATCGGGCTCAGCAGCCTGGATGTCGTTCGCGGCGAACGGCGGGCTCGCGCCGGCGCTGCAGCTTCGGGGCCGCCGGATCTCGCCGGGGAGAGCTCTGCTTCGCCCGCCATGGCCGCGGCGCCTGCAATG
>DAIOWC010000004.1:5753-23689 GCA_036758685.1 Streptosporangiaceae bacterium
CCGCGGCGCCTGCAATGGCCGCGGCGACCGAGGGCTCGGCGGCGGCCGAGTGGGTACTGGTGCCGGCCGGTCTTGACGCGGTGTCGGTCGGCGCGGACGCAGTGCTGTCCGGCGCGGACGCCGCTCCGGTCGGTGCGGTGACCTCGATCGCGCCCGCGAGCCCCCGCCGGATCGTCTCGGTGCACCCGCCGCATCCGGTGCGTCCGGTACGCACGGCACGCGGGGGGCGTCGGTCACGGCGGATGCACCGATCGAGGCCTGCCCGGCCGCTTCCCGGCCGGCCAGAGGGCGCTCGCCTGCCGATCCGGCGCGCGCGCCGCGCCGCGGCGCGCGTGGCCGGGGCAGCCCGCGCGGCGCGAATGCGGCGCCGTTAGCCACCGCCATTGTTCGAATGCACGACCGGGCAATATCCGGTCGCGTCCGACAGGCAGCGCAGCTCCCAGCATTTGCGTAGGATCTGGGCTGCCTGCGCTGTCGGGCGCACGGCGCCACTGCTGATTCCTGGGAGGGAGCAGTCGTTGTCCGTGACTGGATTGCTCAGAAGAGGCATGAAATCCGCGGCCATTGCCGGCGTCGCCGGGCTGATAGTTGCGGGGGCCGGCGCTGCGGTGCCGTCGCTCGCAGCCGCCCGCCCGAGTGCGCCGACGGCGACGCCGCGCTTGCGCATTACGGCCAAGATCAAGCTGGCCAGTGCCAGGTCATTCGCTAAGGATCAGTTCGCGGAGGCGCCAAACGGCGCGGTTTATTTCTCGATCAGCAAGCATGTCTACGTGGTCAACGGCAACGCCAAGCCGAAGTCTGCGGTCACCGAGGGTAAGCCGGTAGTCGCCCTGGCGGCGAACGCCAGCGACTACTTCGTGCAGACCGGGCTCACCGTGACCGAGTACACCAGGTCGCACAACGCGAAGGTCCGGCACTGGACCCTCACGAGCCCGGCATCACCGATTACCACCGCGGGCCTCGACGCCGCGGGCAACACACTGTGGTCGTGGACGGACTGGGCCACCGACGGGAGCGGTTTCGAGTACGCGACCGTCAGTCGCATCAGCACCACCTCGAGCAGCGTTAAGCGGGTAAGTTCCAGCAACGTGCAGCCCGGGCTTCTGACGGCGTACTCGGCTGGCGCCTACTTCGACGACTCCCTCAAGAGTGCCCTGACGTTCGCGACGCCATCCGGCTCGACCCGGCACATCAGGTACACGAACATCCCGTTTGCGCTGGCGCTCGCCGCGGGCCGGCTGGACGTACTGTCGCCGCATAGCAACGGCGACGTCTACATCGACAGCTTCAACGCCAGGACGCTCCGTAGCCCCATCTCGAAGCGCGTCTCCTCATCGGACCTGAACATCACCGGCACTAGTGCCGGCCTGGTAGTGCTGGCGTGCGCTGGCCGCTCGTGCGCAACATCGGTGGCGATCCTCAACGCGGCCACCGGGGCGTCTGGTCCGTCGCTCGCCATTCCCCATGCGGAGCCATTCGTGCTGCTGGCCCCGCAGCCGGCCGTCCTCACCGACACCGGCGGGAGCATCTACCTGAACCGGCTCGCCGCCTAGCGTTGACCCTGCCTCTATCCAGCCGTCCTGGCGAGCTTTTAGAATCAGATTCTAGCGAGGAACTCGGTTCGATCCGGAGGCACAGATATGGCGTGGGACTTCTCGACCGAGCCCGAGTTCCAGGAGCAGCTGGACTGGGTGGCTGAGTTCTGCCGAACCGAGATCGAGCCACTCGACCTGGTGTTTCCCGGCGCCGCCTACTCGCGTGATCCCAAGGCGAAGGCGCTCGCCGATCCGCTGAAGCAGCAGGTCAAGGACCGCGGCCTGTGGGCGCTGTTCCTCGACAAGGAGCTCGGCGGGCCGGGCTTCGGCCAGCTGAAGCTGGCGCTCCTGAACGAGATTCTCGGCCGCTACCGGTCCGCACCGGTGATCTTCGGCACGCAGGCGCCCGACACCGGGAACATGGAGATCCTCGCCGCCTACGGCACTCCCGAGCAGAAGGAGAAGTGGCTCTATCCGCTGATGAACCAGGAGATCTTCTCCGCCTACTCGATGACCGAGCCCGAGGGAGGCTCGGACCCGACCCAGTTCAGGACGCGGGCGATCCGCGACGGCGACGAGTGGGTGATCAACGGGGAGAAGTGGTTCACCAGCGGCGGGTCGCACGCCGACATCCTCATCGTGATGTGCGTGAACGGGATGTTCGTGGTGCCGCGCAAGACGCCGGGGGTGGAGATCATGAGCTATCCCCAGCTGCACAACCACATCCGCTACACCGACGTCCGGGTCCCGGCCGGCAACCTGCTCGGGCCCGAGGACGGCGCGCGGGTGCTCGCCCAGCGGCGCCTGGGCGGCGGGCGCATCCACCACGCCATGCGGACCGTGGCTCAGGTGCGGCTGGCGTTCGACATGATGTGCGAGCGCGCCCTCAGCCGGCAGTCGCACGGCAAGGTCATCGCCGAGCATCAGATGGTGCAGGAGGCGATCGCGGACTCTTACGCCGACCTCAACATGCTGAGGCTGCTCGTGCTGTGGACGGCGTGGACGATCGACAACTCCAGCACCCAGCAGGCCCGCACCCAGATCTCGGCGTGCAAGTACACCTGCGCCCGGGTGCTGCGCGAGGTGAGCTACCGCGCCCTGCACATGCTCGGCTCGCTCGGGACGACGAACCTGACGCCGCTGCAGGCGATGTTCGCCGGATCGCCCACGATGGCGATCGCCGACGGCGTCGACGAGGTGCACAAGGTGACCGTGGCCAGGAACGTGCTCAAGGGCTACCAGCCCCAGGAGGGCCTGTGGCCCACCGAGTACATCCCGGCCAAGCGCGAGGAGGCGCGCAAGAAGTACGCCGACCTGATCGCGTCCGACCCGGACATGGCCGCCTGGGCCGACCTGGCCGAGCGGTCCACGACTGGCCGGGGCTGATCGCCGTGGACATCGCGAACCGGGTGGCGGTTGTCACCGGCGGCGCAAGCGGGATCGGCCGGTCCATCTGCCTGGCCCTGGCCGCGGGCGGAGCGTCGGTAGCGGTCGCCGATATCGACGGCGCGGGCGCCGCGGCGGTGGCCAAGCAGATCGAGGCCGCCGGGCACCGGGCGCTGGCGATGACGACCGACGTCTCGCGCGAGGCCGACGTGCAAGCGCTCGTCGCCGCGGCCGAGCGCGACCTCGGGCCGGTCGACCTGTACTTCTCCAACGCCGGCATCATCGTGGCCGGCGGCGTCGAGGTCCCCGACGAGGCCTGGAACCGGATCTGGGCGATCAACGTGCACAGTCACGTGTACGCCGCGCGCGCCCTGCTGCCAGGGATGCTCGCCCGCGGACGCGGCTACATCGTGATCACCGCGTCGGCAGCCGGGCTGCTGACCCAGCTCGGCTCAGCGCCGTACGCGGTCACCAAGCACGCCGCGGTCGCGCTGGCCGAATGGCTGTCGGTCACCTACGGCGAGCAGGGGCTGGTCGTCTCCGCCCTCTGCCCGCAGGCGGTCACCTCGAATCTGGCCGCCACCAGCCGCCGGGAGCTGGGCGACGAAGCGGTGCCGGCCGAGATCAGCGCGACCGGCGGGTCGGCTCAGGCCGCGGTGGACGGGGTACTGGACCCGGACGAGGTCGCGGCGACGGTGCTCGCGGCGGTCGGGACTGAGCAGTTCCTGATCCTGCCGCATCCGGAGGTGGCTACCTATGAGCGCCGCCGGGCCGACGACCGCGAGCGCTGGCTGCGCGGCATGCGCCGGCTGCAGGCCCGGCTCGGCGGACGCGGCTAGGCCGGGCCGACCCCGGGACATGGCCCCCGCCGGCGGCTCGCGCGGCCGGGGGCTAGGGGCCAGGCTGATTGGGACCGGTTCTCAGTCCATAGCACTGACAATCGGTCCCGATCTCCGAGCGTGCCGCGGCGCCTGCGACATCCTGGCACTTTGGGTTGCCTCGAACCCGCGCAAACAGGACGAAAAGGCAACCGAAACCCCGGGTATGTGGCGAGCCGCGCCCGAACCGGCGGGGGCTGGCGGGCTGAGGCCGGGTTAGTTGCTCGGCCCGCGATCCGGAAGGGCCGAGATGCGGACCGACGGAGCGCCGGCGAGATCAGGACGCCGGGAACAGGATCGTGATGTGCGAGAAGCCGAGCGACGACAGCATGCCGTCGAGCATCGCGCGAGTGTTCCGCTCCGCGTCGGCGGTCAGCTGGCTGCGCCGGGCCGCGGTCTCGATTCGCTGCGCCGCGGCGATGTAGACGGCCTGCTGGCTATTGGGGTTGCCGGCGAAGAAGCTCGCGACCCGGTTGAACAGGCCCTGCTGCTCAGCGAAGACGTAGGACTGGCTGACGTTCAGCACGGCCGGCTCGAGCTGTGCGGCCGGGAGCCGGATCGTCACCGTGCTGCGCGACTGCGACACCGTGATGGAGCTGCTGTTCAGCTTGGAGAAGTCAACGTAGGCGATAACGGCGCCGTCGCCGATGAACAGCGTCTCGCTGCCGGCGATGAACGACGGGATGAACGAGGTGTGCTCAGACAGGTCGACGACCACCTGAAAGTTCCCGCTGGCGGCCTCGTACCGGCTGAGCGGCGTGATCGACTTCAGCAGCACCGGCCCGCTGGTGATTGTCGTGGTCGTGGCGAAGGGATTGCGCAGCTGCGGCAGCAGGTGCACCGCAGCCAGCACGAGCAGCAGCGCGAGCACCGCCACGACTGCCCCGACAGCCCTGATGACCCAGGAGCGACCTTGCCGCATTGACGCTGCCCTCCACGCCCACTAGCCCGGCCCGGCGGCCGACCCGCCGGGCCGCATACAGCTACCCAGGTGCAGTGAAGTGATTCATTCGCGTGATCGCGGGCAGATGGTGGGCCGCGAGTTCGGCACCAGGCCATCTCGCACCGCTCACGGGAGGCGAGATGGCCAGACGATCAGGCGGGTGGTGGCGGGCCGGCGGCGAGGCGCGCGGGCCGCGGCGCCGGGCGATGGGCTGCCTCATCTGGATGCTCGTGCTGGTGGTAGTACTGCTTGTGCTGGCGTTGATGTTCGGCGGCTTCCAGAAGGGGAGCAAGGTCGGGGATGGCCACCAGGCCCGCCCGCAGGCGCAGGCGCGGGCTCAGTCGGAGCCGGACGCGGTCGGCCGCACCTCGACCGGCAGCGTGATGATCCCGGCCAGCTTCTGACCCCAGGCCAGGGCGGCGTCGCGATCGGGAACGCTGATCACGGTGAAGCCGCCCAGGTGCTCCTTGCCCTCGACGTACGGGCCGTCGAGCGTGACGACCTGGCCGTCCTCTGACCGGATGACCGTCGCCGTGTCGGGCGGCTGCAGCCCGGCCGTGAACACCCAGGCTCCGGCGGACTTCAGCTCCTGCTCCCAGGCCGCGACCTTCGCCATGATCGGCCCGAGTATCTCGGGCGGCGGCGGCGCGGTGTCGGGCTGGTAGATGCTCAGCAGGTATTGCGGCATCGGGTGCTCCTCGGCGGACACTGGCCGGCAAAGTCCGGCCTCTCATCCTCTACACGAATCCGGATCCTCCAGATCGACAGTGCTGCCCGGGGGCGACCCCCGGACCCCCGCGGCTTCCGGGTCTACGCGCGCCCGCCCTTATTGGCCCACTGGTACCGGCGGGTGCCCCGGCCGAGCATCTTGTCCACGACGGTGCCCATGCCGCCCTCCTCGAGGACCAGCCGCCGGACGACGTAGATCAGTGTCGGGATTGCCCACAGATCGCCGCAGATCCAGAGAATGCCCGCGCCGATCTGCTGGTCGGCGAACGGCGGCAGGGTCACCCCCGGGATGTGGTTGTAGACCGGGTACCACGGGCCGGTCGACAGGATGCTCATGCACATGGCGAGGATCCACATCGCCACGTTGGTGCCGACGAGGGCGATCGCCTGCGAGCTGAGCGGCATCTTCCGGCGGAACGGCGGGGAGGGGAGGAACTGCAGCCAGAACAGGATCCCGGCCAGGAAGAAGCTGGAGTGCATCAGCCAGATGTGCACCGTCTGGTTCCGCTCGGCCAGGTCGAACAGCGCGGGAATGTGCCAGAAGTACATGACCACGGTGAACGCGATCACGCTCACCCACGGCCGCAGCAGCCACCCGACGACCGCACGCAACGGTCTGGACCAGCCGCCGGCCATGACCTCGCGCGTGGCGTCGCGGCCGAGTCGTCCGGGCAGGCCGTCCAGCAGCGGCTGCCAGGGCGCCCCGGCGACGATCAGGATGGGCGCCGCGAACATCAGCAGCAAGTGCTCGATCATGTGCACGTAGAAGTAGTCGTCGGCCCAGTAGTCGATCGGCGACATCACCGCGATGAGCAGGACGGCCAGCCCGGCGTAGAAATACAGCGACCGAAGCCGCCGCTCCCTCGTCCGTTCCGGCCGCGACCTGCGGGCCAGCCGCGCGAGGCCGATCTCATGCCAGACCGCGAGCACGATCGCGACGATCAGGAAGGGGTCGTAGGACCAGTGCTGGAACAAGGACCGCATGACGCTCCGCTCAGCTCGACGATCCGTAGGGGACCGTCACCTGGATCTGCTGGATCCGGCTCCATCCGCCGTCACCCGCCGCCAGCTGCCACACCGACAGGCTTGCCCCCGCGGGAGCCAGGGCCTGCAGCTGCCCGGCCGGCCCGAGCGCCAGCGTGACCGTGTGCGCCGGCAGCGCCGGCAGCGACTGCCAGCTCCCGCCGGGCCCCGAGATGGCCTCGCCCTTATTCCCCGTCAGCACGAGCGCCGCGCCGCCGTTAGTCCACATTTCCTGGGAACGAAGGTTCCCGGCGCCCGTGCTGACCGCCGGCGACGATGTCCAGTCGGCCAGCCCGGAGGCCGACCACGCGGCCAGCACCGTGGCTGCCTTCCCCGACCCTGACTGGAGCAGCGCCGTAGTGCGCCCGCCGGCCGTCTCCAGCCCGATGACCGAGGTGGGACCGGCCTGGCCGGGCAGGCCGGCGGCGACGGCCCCGCCCTGCTCCCAGGCGAAGAGGCCGGCGGAACCCCCGCGAGTGCACGTCCCGGCCAGCAATGGCGTGCCGCCAGCGGCGAAACCGACGGCCGTGAGCGCGGTCAGGCCGCAGGCGCGGCCGGCGGCGGTCCGGGCGAGTTCGCGCTCGGTGGTCAGCCGGGTCAGCGTGGCGGTGCCCGGCGCGGCAAGCTGGACCTGGCCGGTGCTGGTCAGCGCGATCATCGCGCCGTGCGGCCCGGAGGCCAGTGCGTCCGGAACGCTGGCGAGGCCGGGGCTGACGAGGGCGCTGCCCTGCGACCAGGTCGCGGCGGGGCTGGCGATCGCGGCCAGCGGCGAGAACGTGAGGTCCTGGCTGCCGCGGAATCCGGTCACGAGGCCCGGTCCGGAAGCCGCCATGACCAGGCCGCCGTTGCTCGCCACGCCCGGCGGGGTGGCCAGCTTCCACGTCGGCGAGCCGGCCGGCCGCGCGAACAGCTCCCAGAAGTTCTCGAAGTCCTTGCTCGAGCCGCCCATTGGCACGATTGCCCAGCCCGGCTGGCCGGGTCCGGCGATGGCGGTGGCGAGGGGCAGGCTGGGCGCCGGCGCCGTGGTGCCGTGGCTGCCGTCGCTCGCGCTGGTGCTGCCGCAGGCGGCGGCCAGTACCGCGATCGCGCCGGCGGTACCTATACGGGCGGCGGCGATGCGACGGGCGGTCCGGACGGCGCTCATCCTGAACCCAGGACTCGCCGGGCGGCGTCGCTCAGCTCGACCGCGAACGACGACTCCGTGCTGGCGGTACCAGGTCCGGGATCGAAGTCGAGTTCGGTGCGGGTGTGCCCGTTCCCGTCAATGACGTAGGCGATGTCGCTGTGCGCGATCATCCCGCCGGCCGGCAGGATCTGGGCCGCGATCGCGTAGCTGCCCCAGACCTTCTGGAGCGCCGGGAGCGAGCCGGTGAGGAACAGCCAGTTCGGCAGGCCGGACAGCTGCTCCTGGGCGTCGAACGCCCTGGTGTAGGCGACGCTGCGGTAGACCGGGTTGGCGACGATCGCGACCAGCTCGACGCGGGCGGCCTGGTTGCCGAGCAGCCGGTCGGCCGCGCGGAACTCCTGGGCGATGATCGGGCAGTCCGACGTGCACACCGGGTCGAGGAAGGTCATGAGGATGACCTTGCCGTGCAGGCTGGCGAGGCTGACCGTGGCGCCGTTCTGGTCGGTGAGCGTGAACGGCGCCGCGGCGAAGTCGAGCGGGGCCGCGTTGCCGTCGATGGCCTGGGCGATGATGGGGTCGGCGGTCGAGCTCGCCTGCGCGGCCAGCATCGGTCCGGCCCCGATCAGCACGATCACGGCTGCCCACCCGGCGACGACGGCGCGCAGGCTCGCCCGGCCGAATGCCCCCGCGAGGCGGGCCGGCCGCCGCTGCGCTGGACTCGCGGCCTCGGGTGCCGCCTCCGGCTCGGCGGGTACCGCCGCGGGCTCGGCGAGTGCCGCCGGCACGGTCGCGGGAGCGGGCAGCCGCTGCATCGCCAGGTACCCGCCGGCGCAGACGAGACCGAGCGGGATGACGCTGTTCGGATCGGTCCCGAGCCCGCCGAGGAACCCGAGATCCTGCACCAGGATCCAGACGGCCAGGCCGAACACGGCGCCCACCGCGAGCGCGGGCCGGATGAACCGCGGCTGGCCGGAGAGCAGCGCCGCGCCGAGAGCCGCGAGCACGATGACGATCACCAGGTTGACCGAGAACCCGTGCCCGGCGTCGAACGACTGGAACGCGGTCAGCCAGCCCGCGAGCCATCGCGGCTGCGACACCCCGGCCATGGAGCCGACCATGCTGGCGAGCGAGCCGGCCGTGCCGTGCGTGCTGCCCTGCCAGAAGCCGCGGCCGGGCCAGGCCTGCAGCACGGCCATCCCGACGAGGAACAGGCCCGTCCCGGCCAGAATCCGCCGGCCGAGCGTCGGGGTAGTCCAGGCGCGCTCGGGCAGCGCGATGAGCGCGCCGGCCACGCAGTAGAAGAGCGCCGCGCCCGGCGCGCCGAACAGGATGCTCAGCCCCGGCGCGAAGATGCCGCCGAACGCCTCGCCGAAGATCCAGACGACCAGGCCCCAGCCCGCGCTGACCAGGCCGGCCAGGCGCGCCCACCGTCCGGCGGGAGCGGCGATCAGCCAGGCGCCGATGCCGATCTGGATCCAGACCGCGGCGGCCCCGGCCTCGATCGGATGGTAGGACCAGGAGGTCCCGGCCCAGTTGACCACGGTCTGCACCCAGTGCGGCGAGGCCGCGGCGGTGGGCGCGATCACGCTCGAGGGCAGGCCGGCGGCCATGGCCGGCTGCGCCTGCAGCAGGCCGTCGAAGATCCACACCACGCCAAAGCCGATCCGCAGCAGCCGCACGGCGGCCGGCTCAGCTGTCGGCTGTCCGCCCGCGCCCGCCCGGCTCGCCGACGGCATCCACTCGCGCACGCTGACCCAGGCGATCGACAGCACAGCGAGGAGCGCCGCCGCGAGCAGTCCCTGGTGCAGCAGGGCAGAGCGGAACGCGGCCACCAGCACCGGGTTGGTGTTGCTGAGACCGGAATTCATTCCCGGCATCTGGCTGCGTTCTCCTTAGCGAGTCGTGGTGCCTTCGGTCATCCTGGCAGGGGCGGCGGTGACGCCTTCATGTGCAGTGCCTTGATCGCGGCATTGATTTCTGAGTCGATCTCGGCGCGCTGGTGATCGAGCACGGCCAGCGCCTGAGTCAGCGACTGCTGCGCCAGGGTCCGCGCCTGCGGGGTACTGGCAGTCAGCACGTTCGCCACGTCGGTCTGCACGCGCTCGGCATCCGGCGCTCCCCAGGCGATCAGCCCGCTGACCGCGCGCCCCAGCCTGAAGCTGGCCAGCGACTCGCCCACCTGGTAATTGTCCAGGTCATCGATTAGCTCGTTGTTGGCGGGGGAGCAGTTAGCGGCGCCGGACTGGGCAATGATGACCGCGTCGCTGACGTTGCTGGCCGAGTTCGCGCCGGCCTGGATCTGGTGCAGTGCCTGCAGGGACTCGCGGACGCCGCCCGCACAGGACTGAATGTCGCCGGTGACGTCGCTGAGGAAGCCGCGCATGTCCGATGTGCGCTCGGCGGTCGTCGGCTTGTGGACCAGCGCTACCAGTACCGCGATGACCAGCAGGCCCGCCAGGGCCAGGTAGCCCCACCGCGGGAACCGGCGCTGCGGCCAGGCGCTCTCGCGGATCGGCACGTACGGAGGGTCGGTCTTCACGAGGGGATCAGTCACGCCGCGGTCAGCCTCCTGCCTGTCATCGCCCGCTCGCGGGCAGGTACCGGTCGCCGGTCCTGGTGATCGCGGCGCCGGTCGTCGCGTCCGGCGCGGCCGCCGGGCCGTACGCCACCGGGAGAGCGGGGAGCACCAGCTCGAACCTGCTGCCCGCGCCCTCGACGCTGTGCACCCTGACCTCACCGCCGTGGCCGTGCGCGACCGCCCGTACCAGCGCGAGCCCGAGCCCCGTGCCGCGGCGGCCGGCTGTGCCCGGCCCGGTCGCGAAGCGCTCGAAGATGCTCGAGAGCTCGCCGGCGGGAATTCCTTCGCCGCTGTCCTCGATGATCATCCGGGCGAACGGCGGCTCGCTGGAGCGCACCACCGACAGCCGGATCATGTCGCCGGCGGCGGTGTGCTGGGTCGCGTTCTCCAGCAGCGCGTCCACGGCCAGGCGCAGCCGCTCGCGGTCGGCGCTGACCGTCGCCGCGTCGAGCTGCCCGAGTACCCAGCGGCGGTCCGCGGCGGGCCGCCAGCCGCGGATCACCTCCATGGTGAGCTGGTCCAGCGCCACCGGCTCCGGGCGCAGGAAGTCGGGGTTCTCCGACGCCGCGATGAGCAGCAGCCGGTCGCTGAGGGTCCGCAGCCGGTTCAGCTCGCCCACGATCACGTTGATATCGCGCTTGTCCTGGTTGTCAGCGAGGCTCCGGGCCAGCAGCTCGGAGTGCCCGAGCGCAATCGTGATGGGCGTGCGGAGCTGGTGGCTGGCGTCCTGGAGGAAGCGGCGCTGGATGGCCAGCAGTCGCTGGTTCTCGGTGCTGATCCGGACGCACTCAGCGTCGGCGGCCAGCAGGCGGCGGCCGTGCCACATGAGCGCCCAGGAGATGACCGCAATGGCCAGGAGCAGCGCGGTCGTGATCCAGATCAGCCGGAACGGGACGCCCTCCCACCGCTCGAAGGCCATGATCCCGGTCAGGCCGCACAGCCACAGAGCGACCCAGGCCAGGTCGAGCCAGCCGGGCCAGGACCCGGTGAAGCCCCCGCCGTCGATCCCGAGGGCCGGGGGATCGGTGCGGGGGCTGTCAGGCGGCAAGCCGGTAGCCTGCACCACGCACCGTCTCGATGAGGTCGAACCCGAGTTTGGACCGAAGCCTGCGGACGCAGACGTCCACGACGTTGGAGCCCGGGTCGAAGTCGATGCCCCAGACCGTCGCCAGCAACTGATCCTTGGGTACGGACTGGCCCGGGTGCTCCATGAGCTCGCGCAGCAGCATGACCTCGAGCCGGGTCAGCGCCACCGGGCCGATGCCGGAGTCCGCCTGCAGGCGCCCGAGGTCAAGCACGAGCTGACCCGCTCGCATGACCTCGTGCAGCTGATGGTCGCGCACCTGATGCTCGCCGCGCAGCTGGACCCGGACCCGGGCCAGCAGCTCGGCCAGGGCGAACGGCTTGGTCAGGTAGTCGTGAGCGCCGAGGTCCAGGCAATCGACCTTCGTCGCGACGTCGCTGACGCAGGACAGCACCAGGACGGGCAGACCGGAGCGCTCGCTGCTCAGCTGGGAGAGCATGGTGCGCCCGTCGGTCCCCGGCATGACCAGGTCAAGGATGATCAGGCTGTATCCGCGCTCGGCTACCCGCCGCAGTGCCTCCGAGCCGTCCGCGGCCGAGTCGACTCCGTACCCGTCGGCCATCAGCGCGCGGATGACGAAGTCACGGATCTCCGGCTCGTCGTCCACCACGAGAATGCGCGGGCGAGCCGAGCGGTCGGCTGCCTGATAAGTAGTCATTATTCCAAATTTGGCCAGTCAGGGGGGACTGGCCCAATAGCGGGGGGTCTTGGTGCAGACCGGAACTGCTGTTCGGTTTCCTCAGCAGAGGATCTACTCCATCTGGGGTGCTGTGGTCAAGGATGCGGCGGTTTCGGCTTGGTCGCGAAGGTCCGGCCGGCGTCGTCGCGAGTAGGCCCGTAACCATGACAATTTCGTCATTCACGGCCGGCATGCTTGCCCGCGGCCCCGCGGCAACCGGAAGATCAGATCCGTTCAGTTCTCGATGGGTCGCGGCCGCTGACGGCTGCGCCTGTACCAGGGCGCAATCGGTTGCTGTGGCCGCTCGTGCTGCTTGCCGCTGAAGAAGCGAGGTGGTAGCTGGTGTCTTTGCCGGCGCGGATCGGAACCTTGGTGGTGGCGTTCCTCGCCGTCGCTGCGGGCGCCGCTTTCATCGTTATTCATTACTTTCTCTTTGCTCCGACGACCGTTGACTACACGGCTAACGTGACGCCCGATACCGGGGCGACGGTCCACGTGGTCATGCAGGAAGACGCGCAGAACACGGTGAGCACCCACCCGGACTGGGTGTCGTACTTCATCCAGAATCCGCAGACTCATCAGTGGGTGCACACCACGATCTTCAAGGTGCCGGCCGGCAGCAGGATCGATATGACGATCTATGGCTACGACGGCTGCACCCCACTCCGCAACCCGGTCTGGGGCCAGGTCACCGGCACGATCGGCGGCGTCGCCTACGAGAACGGCAAGATGATCACGTCGCTCAACTCCTGGTCAGGCTGCAACGTCGGGCACACGTTCTCGATGCCGGGCATCGGGCTAAACGTCCCGATGGGCTCGCCAGGACTGACGGCGAACCTGTGCGGCACCTCGCCGTGCACCTCAGGTCCGCACCAGACGATGACGTTCAGCTTCAACACGCCGAAGATCCCCGGTGAGTACTTCTGGCAGTGCCGGGTCCCGTGCGGTGGCGGCTTCGTCGACGGGTTCGGCGGTCCCATGCAGACGATCGGTTTCATGACCGGCAACATGGTGGTGGTGTCCTAATGGCTGCTGCTGCAGTCGGTGAAGAGCGCCCGGCGGGATCGACCGGGCCGAACCACGGTTTGCGGATCTTCCTGATCTGGCTGCCGGTGGCCCTGGTCGCGGATTGGCTGCTCTACTTCGTCTACGGGCCGCACATGCCACCCGGCACGATGTCGACGTCGGCCGCCAGCCAGCAGTTCGACATCAAGGTCATGTCGGTCATGGCGGCGCCGGTGATGGCGTTTGTGCTGATCTACATCGGCTACGCGCTGGTCGTATGGCGCCGCGAGGGCGACGATCAAGAGGACGGGCCGCCCATCTACGGCAACGCCCGCATCCAGGCCAGCTGGATCGCGATCAGCTCGGTGATCGTGCTCTCGCTCGCCGGGTTCGGGACCTACGAGCTGGCCGCGCCCGGGTTCGCCGGCGCGGGCGCCGGCGAGGGCCCGAGCCCGATCTGGAAGCCGACCAGCGGCAACGTGCTCCAGGTCCAGGTCATCGGCCAGCAGTGGCGATTCACCTACCGCTACCCGCAGTTCGGCGGCTTCGAGACCACGGACCTGGTGCTCCCGGTCAACGAGCCGGTCCAGTTCAACGTGACCTCGATCGACGTGATCCACAGCTTCTGGGCCTACCAGCTGGGCGTCAAGGCGGACGCCAACCCCGGCGTGAACAACGTCGCCTACACAACCCCCACGCACATGGGCACGGTCACGGTGCGCTGCGCGGAACTGTGCGGCCTCTGGCACGGCGCCATGTACAACTTCGGCAAGGTGGTCAGCGACTCGGCGTTCCAGGCCTGGGCAGCGTCGACGCAAACAAATCTGGCCACGATCACGGCGATGCTGCCGCCGTACGCCACCTCCTATGACCCGACCGTCGTCGCGCAGATCAACGCCGCGATGGCCAAGGCCGGCATCGCCGGGGCGAACGGCTATTACTACCCGCCGAACGACCCCGTCCAGCCATGACCGAGGTCCCGCAACCGCCACGTAACAGCGATGAAGAGGTGAACTGATGGCCATCGAGACCCAGCCGGAGATGGCACAAGGCTCGGGCGGAGGCACGTCGGCGCGCGGCGGCAGGCGGCCGTGGTGGATGCGGCCCGCGATGCACACCGCACTGGTGGGAGCGTTCGTCGGCTACCTGCTCGGCCATCTGCTCGGCAACTTCCTGGCCGGTGCCGGCAACGCGCAGTACCCGAATCTCGCGCTGTCGGACTCCAGCGACTGGCCGATCGTGCTTGGCTACGTGCTCGCGATCATCGGCTGGCTGGCCGGGCTGGGTGTCTTCAACGACCTCGTCCGGCAGATGGCGGGCAGGCCAGTAAACGGCGCCGGCTCCCAGGAGGCCGAGACCCAGGGCGGGCTCGCGAAGTACTTCAGGTACGAACTCGACCACAAGGTCGTGGGCATCCAGTACCTGGTCGGCATGGTGATCTACTTCTGCACCGCGGGCCTGTTCGCCATGGCGATCAGGACCGAGCTGCTGTCGCCGGTCCACCACGTGTTCACGTCGCAGGTCTACGTCGAGATCGTCGGCGAGCACGGCACGATGATGATGATGCTGATGACCTCGGTCATCGTCGGGCCGTTCGGCAACTACCTGGTGCCGCTCATGATCGGCTCGAAGCGGGTAGCGTTCCCGCGCGTCGAGGCGCTGTCGTTCTGGCTGACCCCGTGCGCCTTCATCATCCTGCTGTCGGGCCTGCTGCTCGGCGGCTTCCCGTTCGGCTGGACCGGCTACGCGCCGCTCTCCATCCAGTCGACGGTCGGGGCTGACTCCTACGCCGTCGCGTTCGGGCTCATGGGCGTCTCGATGATCCTCGCCGGCTTCAACATCATCGTCACCGTGATCTGCTACCGGGCTCCGGGCATGCGCTGGAGCCGGCTGCCGATCTTCGTCTGGTCGATGGTGGCGACCTCGTTCCTGTTCGTCCTCGCCGCCCCGGTGCTCGTCGGCGGCATGTACATGCTGCTGATGGACCGCACCGCGCAGACCGCGTTCTTCGAGGATTCACTCGGCGGGAGCAGCTACCTGTACCAGAACCTGTTCTGGTTCTTCGGCCATCCCGAGGTGTACATCCTGGCCTTGCCCGGCTTCGGGATCGTGATGGAGATCCTCCCGGTCTTCACCCGTAAACCGCTGTTCGCCTACAAGGTGGCCTGTGCCGGCATGATCGGCGTGACGCTGCTGAGCTTCTTCGTCTGGCAGCACCACCTGTTCGACAGCGGCATCAACCCGGACATGCGGCCGCTGTTCATGCTGACGACGGAGCTGATCTCGATCCCGACCGGGTTCATCTACCTGGTCGCGCTCGGCACGCTCTGGCGGGCGAAGATCCGGCTGACGGTGCCGATGCTCTTCGGCTTCGGCATGCTGTTCAACTTCCTGATCGGCGGCATCTCCGGCGTGTTCCTGTCGGACGTGCCTGCCGACACGACCGAGCACGGCAGCTTCTTCGTGATGGCGCACTTCCACTACACGATCATGGGCGGGCTGATCTTCGCGTTCATGGCCGGCCTGTACTACTGGCTGCCGAAGATGATGGGGATCAAGCTCAACAAGCGCCTCGGGCAGTGGCAGTTCTGGCTCATGTTCATCGCGTTCAACGCGACGTTCCTTCCGCTGTTCGCGGTCGGCATGGCGGGTCAGCCCCGCCGGGTGTTCGAGTACGCGCTGAACCTGCAGACGCTGAACGACTGGGTGTCGATCTCGTCGTTCGTCCTCGGCTTCTCGATCCTGCTGTTCGTGATCAACTTCGTCTGGTCGACCGTCATCGTGCGCGAGCGCGAAGAGCGCAACCCGTGGCAGTCACGCGGCCTCGAGTGGCAGATCGCCTCGCCGCCGCCGCCGCAGAACTTCGAGCACATCCCGGTGGTGCTCTCAGCGCCATATGACTACGGCGTCAAGGACGCTCAGCCGGTCGCCGACCTGAACCCGCCCGTCGGAGTCATCAGCGCCGCGATCGCGGGGGCAGCGCCAATCGGAGCGGAGGCATAGGAAACATGGCAGAGGCAACTGCCCCGCCGCCGGCGGGGCTGAGCAGGGAAGAAGAAGAGGGCGCCTTCTACCACGAGGCGGCGCTGAACGCGGCGTGGACCGGGACGAGGCTGGCGCTCGGCGGCCTGTCGTTCGGGTTCGGGGCGTTCATCTTCGCGTTCTTCTACCTGCGGTCGCTGAACTCGCACGGCCTCTGGTACGCCAAGCCCGCGCCGTCGATGACGCTCGGCGTGCTGATCATGGCGCTCGTCGTGGTCAGCGCCCTGGTCCAGACGCTCGTGCTGCAGCGCATCAAGGCCGGCCACAAGGGCATCTGGTTCCAGGGCGCGATCGTCGCCCTGGTCCTGGGCCTGGCCGCGGTCGCCCTGCAGATCTACGAGCTCGCGAGCCTGCCGTTCTGGCCGGGTTCGTCGGGCTTCGCCAGCGTGTTCGTCGGCTTCTGCCCGGTCTACCTGGCGATCGCGTTCGCGGTCCTGGTCTGGCTGGAGATCCTGATCATGCGCAGCCGCTCGATCCCGGAGATCTCGTTCGTCGAGCAGCCGCCGACCTACGCCGAGGCGTTCGCCGTGCAGCGGTTCCAGGCCTCGCTCAGTGGCTTCACCGTCACCTGGAACTACATGGCCGTCGTCGCGATCATCGCCTGGATCCTGTTCTACCTGGTCCACTAGTGCGCACGGCTGAGTCAGCGCGCTGCCCCGGTGGCCGCAGGACGGCCGGCGGGGAGGGAGTGAGCCGGTGCTGAGCTTCGCGCACTGGTCGGCGAGCTGGCCCGCCCTGCTGTGCTATGTCCTGGCCGCGGTAGCGCACCTGGCCGGCCTGCGCCGCCTGGCGTCGGCGGGCACACTCGGCCGCGACCGGCGCGACCAGGCCCTGATCTTCCAGGCCGGGCTGCTGCTCGCCCTGCTCGCGCTGGTCTCGCCGATTGCCTACTGGTCCCAGATCTTCCTGTGGGTGCGGTCCCTGCAGTTCCTGGTGCTGGCGCTGGTTGCCACCGGTCTGATGGTGCTCGGGGCGCCGTGGCAGGCGTTCCGCGCCTTGCTGTCTGGCGGCTCAGTTTCCGGCCGCCCGGACGCAACGAAGGGCGGGAACGGGCGCGCCGCGTGGCTGTTCGCGCGGCCAGCGCTCGCGGTCATCCTCGCGAACGTGATCTGGCTCGGCTGGCTGCTGCCCGCGATCACGGACCGCGCCCTCAGGGACCCAGGGCTCGCGCTGGCCGGGCACGCCTGCTGCCTCGCGGCCGGATTCTTGTTCTGGCTGCAGCTGATCGGCTCGCGCCCCCTCAGCCCGCTGGTCTCTCCCATGCGGCGGCTCACGCTGGTCGTGGGGACCGTCGGCGTCATGACCGTGCTCGGCATGGTGCTGGTCTTTGGCTCGGGGGTGCTGTACCCGGCGTACGCCAACTCGGCGCATCATGTGATGACCGTGCTGGATGACCAGCAGCTTTCCGGCGCGGTGCTGTGGATGGGAGTGCTGCCGGCGCTGATCGCGGTGGCGGTGGCGCTGCTGATGCGCTGGCTGAATGACGAAGAGTCCGCGGAGCTCTCGGCCGACCTGCATCGGCTGCTGACGCCGCGCAAGGATGCCTGGTCGGCCCGGCCAGGCTTCAGATCACGATAAAACGGTTCCTCGCAGGAGGCAGCAGTGCGACTGATCCTCGCGGCAGTGACCCCAGATAACACGCCGCACGGGTACAACCTGACGTTCGCGTTCCCGATGCTGCTGTTCATCATCATCGGCGGGATCCTCTACCTGCTCTTCAGCAGGCCGCACCGGCGGATCCCGGCCCGGACGATCTCCCTGTCACCGAGCCGGCCGGCCGGCTCAACCGTGACTGCGAGCAGCGCGACGGCGACGAGCGCGACGAGCGCGACTGCGCCGAGCGAGCCGGCCGCGCCGGCGGCAGAGAGCCAGGCAGAGGTCCCGGCCGACGAGGCAGCCGCAGATGAGGCAGCCGCAGATGAGGCAGC
>DAIOWC010000004.1:23789-61907 GCA_036758685.1 Streptosporangiaceae bacterium
GAGGCAGCCGCAGATGAGGCAGCCGCAGATGAGGCAGCGGGCACCGAGACGACCGAAGGCTCGGAGGGCAGCGAGTGACTCAGGCGACCAGCGCACTGGCGGGCCACGGCGACCGGTCCGAGCCCGCCGCCGCGGTGGCCGATGCGCCGGGCCGGCGCTCGGTCCTCGTGATCGCGCGGTCGCTCGTCCAGCTGACCAAGCCCCGCATCATCGAGCTGCTGCTGGTCACCACGCTGCCGACGATGATGCTCGCCCGGAAGGGCCTGCCCGCAGTCGGCCTCATGCTGGTGACGCTGGTCGGCGGCGCGCTCGCGGCGGGCAGCGCCAACACCCTGAACTGCTACATCGACCGCGATATCGACGCGGTCATGAAGCGCACCTCCCGCCGTCCGCTGGTCGCGAAGGCCGGCGGGCAGGCGACCATCAAGCCGGGGGAGGCGCTCGCCTCGGGGATCCTGCTCGGCGTGGCCTCCACGCTGCTGCTCGGCCTGCTGGCCAACTGGCTCGCGGCCGCGCTGGCCGACGCGGCGATCTTGTTTTACGTGTTTGTCTACACCCTCGGGCTCAAGCGCCGCACCGCGTCGAACATCGTGATCGGCGGCGCCGCCGGGTGCTTCCCCGTGCTGGTGGGCTGGGCCGCCGTCACCGGCAGGGTGACCTGGCCGGCCGTCGTCCTATTCGCGGTGATCTTCCTCTGGACGCCGCCGCACTTCTGGGCCCTGGCGATGAAGTTCCGCGATGACTACGCGGCGGCCGGGGTGCCGATGCTCCCCGTCGTCGCGACCGCCGCGACGGTCGCGCGGAAGATCCTCTTCTACTCCTACGCCATGGTGGCCGCGACGCTGGCGCTGGCGCCGTACGCGGGCTGGGCCTACGCCTGCTGCGCGGCCGGCCTCGGCGGCTGGTTCCTGCTCGAGGCGCACCGGCTGCGCGGGCAGGTCGCCGCGGGCGGCGCGGCCGCGCCCATGCGGCTGTTCCATCTGTCGATTGCCTATCTCACGCTGCTGTTCGCCGTCGTGGCGGTTACCGCACTGCTGCCGTGGGGTAGCTGGTAGTTATGTCGTCGCTCGTCAGCACCAGGCCACGCTGGACGGTTCTGCTGCGGCCAAGGTGGCTGTGCTGGCACGGGTTCGCCGTGGTCGGGTTCGCCGGGATGCTGTGGCTGGGCGACTGGCAGCTGCACCGCGCGCTGTCCGGGAACGAGCTGAGCTGGGCGTATACCTTCGAGTGGCCGCTGTTCGCGATATTCGGGGTGTACTTCTGGGTCCGGACGGTCCGTGAGGAGCTCCGGCTGGCCGCCGAGCGCCGGGCGGCACCCGCCCCTGCCGGGCCCGCCGAGGCCGTGCCTACCGCCGCGGACGAGGCCAGGGCGAAAGAGGACTATCTCGCGCAGCTGAGGGCCGAGGTCCGTGGCCATGGCCGCTGGCATGGTCTGCGTTAATCCGCTCTTGACTTCCGGCTTGTCCTGGCTAATCTGACTGCCGTGCTGACGCCCGGACTGCGCACCGCGACCACGGTCGTGGTGGCCGCGTGCTGGGGCGCGTTCGTGCTCACCTGGCTCGCGGGAGCCTATTACAACGCACTGCGCGGGCCCGGCGACCGCACGCGGGCGCAATTCGTCTCGATGCTGGTGCCCGTCTACGGGGTGACCTGGATCCTCCACCGCGCCGTGCCCGCGGAGGACTGGGCGCCGCTTATCTTCCAGGTCGCCTGGGCCCGCATCGTGGGCCTCGTGGTCGTGGTCGTGAGCACGGCGTTCACGCTCTGGGCCCGGCTGGCGCTCGGAACCATGTGGAGCGGGGCGCCCATGGTCAAGGAGCAGCACCGGCTGCGCACGGACGGGCCGTACGCCATCACGCGGCATCCGATCTACACCGGGATCCTCGGCATGTCCGCAGGCACGGCTCTGGCGCTCGGCGGCGGCGTATGGGTCGTCGCGTTTCCCGTCCTGCTGGTCGCGATCCAGGTCAAGCTGCGCATCGAGGAAGGGCTGATGCTGGCCGAGTTCCCCGATGACTACCCCGACTACCGGCGACGCGTCCCGCAGCTGGTGCCGGGCCTGCGGCTGCCGCACCGGGCCACCGGGTGACGATCGAACTCGATGGTGTCGCGGGCCTGGACCTGAGGCGCTACATCCGCCCTGGCGACACCGTGGTGTGGGGCCAGGCCTGCGGTGAGCCCGTGTCCCTGACCGAGGCGCTCATGGCGCAGCGCGCTGACCTGCCGGGCGTCCGGTGCTTCCTCGGCATCCCCTGCTCGGACACGGTCCGCCCGGAGCACGCCGATCACCTGCGGTTCGTGTCCTACTCGGGCGCGGGATCAAACCAGGCGCTGCTGCGCGCCGGGGTACTTGAGCTGCTGCCATGTCACTACTCGGCGCTACCCGGGCTCCTGTCCGCCGGGCCGCTGCGCGCCGACGTCGTCATGCTCGCGCTGCCTCCCGCCCGGCCCGGCGGCGGGCACGGCCTGGGCATATGCGCGGACTACGTGGCGGCGCTGGTTGCCTCGGCCAGGGTGGTGATCGCGGAGGTCAGCGACCAGATCCCGGACGTCCGCAGCGCCACCACGGTGGCGGCCGCCGACATCGACGTCATCGTGCCCACATCCAGGCCGCCGCCGCAGTACTACGCCGCCCGCCCGCTCGGCGAGGTCGAGCGGGCCATCGGGGCCTCGGTTGCCGCCGTGGTCGAGGACGGAGCCACGCTGCAGGTCGGCATCGGCAGCATGCCGTCGGCCGTCCTGCCGGCCCTGGCCGGCCACCGCGAGCTCGGCGTGCATTCCGGCATGATCACCGATGACGTCGCGGCGCTGATCGAGTCCGGGGCCGTCACCGGCTCGCGCAAGGGCATCGACCGCGGTCTCGTCGTCGCGGGCTTCCTGCTGGGAACGGAAAGGCTCCAGGCCCATGCCGCCGGCAACGACGCGGTGATCCTGCGGGATACGACCTACACCCATGACCCGGACGTCCTCGCCCGGCTCGACCGCTTCACGGCCATCAACGCCGCCATCGAGGTCGATCTGACCGGCCAGATCAACACCGAGACGCTGCGCGGCCGTTACGTCGGCGCGGTCGGCGGGGCGGCGGACTTCATGCGCGCGGCGGCTCGTTCCCGCGGCGGGATCGCGATCACGGTCGTGCCGTCCACCGCGGGGTCCGCGAGCCGCATTGTGGCGGAGCTGAGCGGCCCGGCCAGCGTCGCCCGCTCGGACGCCGGGGTGATCGTCACCGAGCACGGGGTGGCTGACCTGCGCGGCCAGACGCTGCCGGAGCGCCGGCAGCGGATGCTGGCGATCGCCGACCCGGCGCACCGGCCGGCGCTGGAAGCGCGGCTCGCCGCCTCCTGACCGGTCAGTCGGCCGTGAGCACCTTACGCGGGTGGTGGCCGTCCACATACCCGACGAACGGCGGGTAGATGTTGTAGCCGAGCAGCTCCTGCAGGCGCTCGGGCAGTCCCCTGACGGTCGAGCGCGGCACCGCGAGCAGGTTGTTCTCCTGCTGGCGCAGCCAGCCGGCGGCGTACTCGAGAATCACGCCGAGCCGCGGCTGCGGGGTCTCGTTCGCGCCGCCGCCGTGCCAGAGGCTGCCGAGGTAGAACATGGCCGAGCCGGGCGACATCACCGCCTGCTCGACCGGGTCGTCCGGGGTCGGCCGACGGCCCGGCTCCCACGTGTGGCTGCCGGGGATGAACCGGGTCGCGCCGTTCTCCTCGGTGAACGGGTCGAGCGGCCACATCGTGTTGACGACGAGCGGCGGATGCGGCTCGGGCACGGGGTAGATCGAGTCGTCGCGGTGCAGGATCTGCGCCTTCTCGCCCGGGCCGATCCGGATCCCGACCGGTGCACTGAGCTGGTAGTGCCCGAGGACCTGGTCCAGCACCTCGAGCAGCAGCGGCCCGGTGGCGGCCCGGTCGAACATCCGGGTCTTGGCGAAGAGCGCGTACACCCGCTGGGTGGAGTAGCCCTCGAACGGGTTGCGGCCCGTCGGCGTCGCCGACAGGACCCGGTCGAGGTCTGCCCGCGCGGCGCTCACGTCGTCGTCGGACATCATGCCCGTGATGACGACGTAGCCGTCGTCGGTCAGCTGCTGCGCGACCTGCGGCCCGGTCGCGGTCGCGGCCGGAATAGGGCTCATCACCATAGTTGAGCTTAGATCGGTGGGCCCGGCCCCAGCCAGGGCCGGGCCCACAGTGCTAGCCCAGGGGGACGACCCGCTGGAACCCCCGCTGGATCAAGAGGAGTTGCCCGATGCGTACAGGCGGTCGATGCCCTTGGGGATCGAGCAGATGCCGCCGCCCGCGTTGGTCTCGCCCGATGGGATCAGGTCCGTGTACGCGGCCGCTCCGTCGATGAGGTTGCCGTCGAAGTGGTTGTCGTAGGACGCGCACTGCCGCCCCGTACCCGGGTTCTCCGCAATGCAGGTGGCGTCGCAGAACTCGTCCAGGTACGCCGAGACCCCGCTGATCGAGTAGAACCGGTTGTCGTTCACGGTGTTGTCGTTGCTGCGATCGCGGATCTTGACGGCCTCGGCGCCCAGATCCTCGAACTTGTTCTTCGTGATCGAGTTGGACGAACTGAAATGCGTCACGTAGAGGCCGTGAACCTGGCTCGCATTAGCGCTGATGTTGTAGATGTCCTGGAACGTGTTATTGGTGATCGTGTTGTGCGAGGAATTAGTGAGCAGGATCGCTGCGTAGCCGATCTGGCCGCCGGCGTAGGCGTTGCCGATGTCGTTGAACGTCATGCCCGAGACGTAATTGTCGTTCAGGCCCTTGCCGGTCTGGTACCACCACCCGGCACTGTTGATCGACGCGTGGCCGTCCAGCGAGATGCCGTTGGTGTAGTCCTCGATCTGCAGGTAGTAGAACTGCAGCCCCGCGTTCCCCCCGTCGTGCAGCGGACTCGACGCGGCCGACGGCCGCGTCGCGTCGAGCCACCAGCCGGCAGTGTGGTGTGCTCCCGAGCCTGAGTCGACGAAGACCGGGTCCCCGCCCGCGGGGCGGCCGTGGCCAACCACGTAGTTGGCCGGCATGAAGGCCACCGTGTGGCCGGGCACGTAGAACGACCAGTTGGTCTGGGCCGCCACGTAGGTGCCCTGGTCGATCCGGATGATCACGTTGCCCTTGGGGTCCTTCGCTCCCAGGATCTTCTGCGCCTCCGCGAGCGTGAGGATCGGGCTCTTCGAGCTCAGGCCGGTGTGCTTATCCGAGCCGCCCTTGTTCGACGGCGCTAAGTAAATGGTGAGCGTCGGGGCAGCCGAGGCGGTCGACGGCCGCGCCGAGGCAGCGGTTGAGCTCGCTGCCCAGGCGACGGCTGAGGCCGCGCCGAACGTCACGGCCAGCCCGAGGCAGGCCGCGATCCTGGGAAGACGCATCTCGTTCCTTTCACGTGCGTTAACGGCTCCGCAGTTGCCGCGGAGCTCGCCGGCAATGGCATGGTAGACGCCATTTAGCCGCAATTAGACGGGAACGGCCGCACAGCGGTTCCCGGATGTTGCCCGGGCCGCCCGCGTCATCCGGCGAGCTGGGCCGCCACGTTGTACGGCAGGTGCCGCGGGTGCACCAGCAGCCCGCGGGCAACCTGGCGGATGGTCGGCCGGAGCGGCGTCAGCACCTCCGCGCAGTGCCGCCAGGCCGCGATCTCGTCATCGCCGTACGCAGGCTGGATCGCGCGGCGGAACCGGCGGGCGTCGCCGCCATCGGACCGCCACGTGCGCAGCCACGCTCGCAGGCTGACATCCCCGTCGGGCAGCGACCAGTCCATGAGCCGCTCGGCGACCTGGCCCGCCGCGTCGATGACGAAGCCGCGGTCGACGCCGCTCGTGACCGCGTGCACCCGCCCCTCGGTGCGGCACCCGTGGTGAATGCTGGCCGAGCTGAAGCGCGCGCCCACCTCGATCGCCGCGACCGCGTGGCCGGCCTCATGCCAGGCCGTCCGCACCACGGCCTTCCTGGCCGGGTCGTAGCTCGCGTAGCAGCCGCAGTCGTAGCGCTGCCTGATCCACTTGTCGTGCACGATCGACTCGTCGTCGTACCTGACCAGCCGGCCGAGCTCAGCCTGGATCGCGGCCAGCGCCCGGCGCTCCGCTCTCGTCAGCACTGCCGGCGTCAGCGCGGTCATGTACGGCAGACTACGGCCATGGACCAGAAACTGACCTCCGACGGACTCGCCCGCGTGCGGGAAGCGGCCGAGCGGAACGTCGGCGACGACAAGGTGCCCGGGCTCGTCGCGCTGGTAGCGGCCGGCGACCAGGTGCACGTGGAGGCTCTCGGCCGGCTCTCGCTGGGCGGCCCACCGGTGACCAGGGACTCGCTGTTCCGGATCTCCTCCACCAGCAAGCCGATCACCGGTGCCGCCACGCTCGCGCTGGTGCAGGAGGGCCTCGTCGGCCTCGACGAGCCGGTAGACCGCCTGCTCCCCGAGCTCGCGGACCGGCGGGTCCTCCGGCGGATGGACGGCCCCCTCAGCGACACGGTGCCGGCCAGCCGCCCGATCACCACGCGCGACCTGCTGACCTTCACTTTCGGGACCGGCATGGTGATGGAGATGTTCATGGCGCCGGCGCCCTGGCCGATCCAGGAGGCGATCAACAAGCTGGACCTCTCGACGCTCGGACCGCCCGACCCGGCCATGCCGCTCGATCCCGATACCTGGATCGCCAACCTGGGGACGCTCCCGCTGATGGCCCAGCCGGGTGAGCGGTGGATGTACAACACCGGGGCGCAGGTGCTGAGCGTGCTGCTCGCCCGGGCGGCCGGCCAGCCGCTCGGCGACGTGCTGCGGACAAGGATCTTCGAGCCGCTGGGCATGAGCAGCACATCGTTCTGGACCGCGGAGACCAGCCGCCTCGCCGAGGCGTACTGGCCCGGACCCGAGGGACTGATGGTCTCCGACCCGCCCGACGGGAAATGGAGCAGGCCGCCCGCGTTCGAGGACGGCGCCGCCGGCCTGCTCTCCACCGCCGACGACCTGCACGCGTTCGCGGCGATGCTGCTGCGCGGCGGGGCCCCGGTCCTGTCGGCGGATTCGGTCACGGCGATGACGACCGACCAGCTGACGGCCGAGCAGAAGGCGCTCGGTGGCCTCGGCCCCGACTTCTTCGGCCATCAGTCCTGGGCGTACTGCCAGGCCGTGCAGGACACTGGCGCATTCGGCTGGGACGGCGGCCTCGGTACCTCGTTCCTGGTCGACCCGGCCGCCGGGCTCATCGTGATCGTTCAGACACAGCTGGGGTTCGGCTCGCCCGCGCTACCGCAGGCGCACCAGGACATCCGGGACGCCGCGTACTCCGCCCTGGCCTAGGCCCACGAGACAGGAGCCAGCCCGCAAACGCGGCGAGGAGGCCAGCGAGGCCGGCTGCCGCGAAGCCGCCCGCCGGCCGAGACCAGTCAACCGCTCCCCGGCAATCTCGAGCCCGCGATGGCCTGCCACGACGCGGACGCGCTGCGGCGCATGGTGTGAGGCGCCAGCATTCCCAGCTGGGGCGGCGTCAGGGATCTGTCTTCTTCGCCCGGCTGGGCGCGACCCGCGGCGGCTCGCCCGGCTGCTTCGGGTAGACCGGCGGCCACGGCGCATCGGGGATGCCGTTCTCGAGATCGCGCGCCTGCATCTCCAGGAACGGCTCGAGCGACTGCGGGTCGTCGTTCATCGGCAGCCACAGATCGCCGGCGCTCGCGAGACGCTCGGGCACGGAGGCGATCGTGAACTGGTCGGGATGGATGTCGTCGATCTCCTCCCACGCCACCGGCGTCGAGACCTGGGCGCCGGGCCGGGCCCGCACCGACCAGACGCCGAACACGGTCTTGTGCGGCGCGTTCTGATTGAAGTCGACGAAGATCCGCTGTCCGCGCTCCTCCTTCCACCAGGCCGCGGTCAGCAGATCGGGCCGGCGTCGCTCCAGCTCGCGGGCGATCGCCACCGCCGCGCTGCGTACCTGGTAGGCGTCCCATTCCGGCCGCAGCCGGATGTAGACGTGCAGCCCGCGGTTGCCCGTCGTCTTGGGGTACCCGGTGACGCCCACCTCGTCGAGCAGTGTGCGCAGCTCGCGCGCGGCGAGCCGGATCTGGGTGAAGTCCGTGCCTGGCGTCGGATCCAGGTCGATCCGCAGCTCATCGGCGTGCTCGGGGTCGGCGGCCAGGTACGGCCAGACGTGGAAGCCCAGGCAGCCGAGGTTGACCGCCCAGAGGACGTGATCGAGGTCCGCCGCGACGAGCGCCTCGGACGTCGTGCCGTTGGGGGTCGACACGATCGTGGTCTGCAGCCAGGACGGCTTGTTTTTCGGCACTCGCTTCTGGAAGAACGACGGGCCGCCCGCTCCCTCGGGGAAGCGCTGCAGGAGCACCGGGCGCCCGCCGATCGCGCGCATCAGCGGCTCGGCCACCCGCTCGTAGTGCTGCGCCAGGTCGCCCTTGGTCTCGCCACGCTCGGCGAAGTACACCTTCTCGGGCGAGGTGATCAGGTCCATGGTCATGATGCTAACGAGGTCGGTGCCAGCGGCAGGCTCTGCAGCACGTCGTAGGCAAAGAACGGGAACGTGCGTTCCCTGGCCACAAGGAGCTCGGCCACGTCCAGCTCGGCCGCGGCGTCCGCTCCGGCCAGGTAGCGAAGCAGCTCCGCCGGGTCGCGCAGCGGGGATGCATACCGGAAGAGCGTGGTGTGCACGAGCGCGTTGACCTGGGTGCGTCCGGGAACGTCGAGCGCGGCGACGGCGGCCCGCCGGAGCGCGCTGATCTGGTTGGGCTCGTCGGCCACGGCGATGATCGCCGCGTCGGTCGCCACCAGGTGCCGGAATTGCAGCCGGAACCGCGGCAGCTCAGCGGTGATCTGCCCGAGCTGCGCGAGCCAGCGTGATCCGTGCCGGCGCCACAGCTCGTCCTTCGGCTCCTCGAACTCGGAGGCGCCGGGCAGCATGAAGATGACCGTGATGTGCATGGCGTCCGCGGGCATCCGCCGCAGCCCTGGCTCGAGCGCCAGGATGGGCTCCTGGGCGGCCGACAGCACCGCCGCGCCCGCAGGGTCGGCCCGGATGAAGACGTTGTAGGCCAGCCATGGCCTGCCCCACCGTTCCTCGATGGTCAGCCTGCCCGCCAGCACGGCGGGAGCGTGCAGCCGCTGGAGAGCGGCCGCGGCTAGCGGCTCGCCTCCGGCGCTCACCCGCCAGTCAGGTCAGCGACGCCGGTCAGCAGCCGCTCCACGTGCTCGGCGGTCGACCCGATGCCGATGCTGGCCCGGATGGCGTTCTCGCCGAGCGGCTGCCCTGCGCGCTCGCCGGCCTCCGCGAGCAGCCTCCGCGCCAGCGGGTGCGCGCAGAACTGGCCGTCGCGGACGCCGATGCCCTGCGCCCCCAGATGGGCCGAGACCTCGGACGCCTCGCGGCCGGCCACGGCGAACGTGACGATCCCGACCCGGTCATGATCGGGGCCGAACATGCGCAGCTCCTGGACGCCCGGCAGCTCCGCCAGGCCCGTCCGCAGCCGCCTGACCAGCGCCTGCTCGTCGGCCTCCAGCGTGTTGCGGTCGGAGGCCGCCAGCTGCGCGCAGGCGGCGGCGAGCGCGACCGCGCCGATGAGGTTCGGCGTGCCTGCCTCGTGCCTGGCCGCCCCCGGATGCCAGCGGACCTCGCCCGGCTCGCCGACGTAGGCCGTGGCCCCGCCGCCGGCCAGGTAGGGCTCCGCCGCGTCGAGCCAGTCGGGCCGCCCGGCCAGCACCCCGGACCCGAACGGGGCGTAGGCCTTGTGGCCGGACAGCGCGAGGTAGTCGATGCCGAGCCTGGTCATCGAGACCGGCCGGTGCGGTGCGAGCTGAGCCGCGTCAACCGCGACCCGCGCGCCGTAGGCGTGCGCGACCTCGGCGATCTCGCCGATCGGCCAGATCTCGCCGGTGACGTTCGACGCCCCGGTCACGGCCACGAGCACGGGGCCGCCAGCGCGGTCGTGGTCGGCGAGTGCCGCCCCGAGCTGGCCGGCGATGTGGTCGGGGTCCGATGGCACCGGAAGGCGGACCGCGCTGGCCCAGGGCAGCAGGTTCGCGTGGTGCTCGCCGTCCCAGCCGATCACGGTCGTGCCGGCCGGCAGCGCCCTCGCGAGCAGGTTCAGGGCGTCGGTCGTGTTCCTGGTGAAGATGATGTGGTCCTCGGCGCGCACGTCGAGGAAGTCGGCGATGGTCTCCCGAGCCTGCTCGTACTCGCGGGTACATCGGCGGGAGGCGGCGCCGGCGCCGCGGTGCACGCTCGCGTACCAGGGCAGCAGCTCGCTGACGGTCTCGGCCACGACCGCCAGGCACGGCGCGGTCGCGGCGTAGTCCAGGTTGGCGTACGTCACCGTGCGGCCGTCCGCGAGCGGGACCGGGAGGTCGCCCCCGAGAACGGCGGGCCGGCCGGCCTTCCCGGAAACTGGAACGGCAACATCGGGAACAGCGGTCACGGATCCTCCACGGGGCGAGCCAGGCTGCAGCCGCTCGCCAGCAGACGGAGGGGGCGCGCTGGCGATGCGAGTCGTGCTGGAATCCTAGGCCCTTGCCCGCGTTGATTCGGGTTCGTTACGCAAGATCGGAAAGGAACCGCTCGATGAAGTCGGCGGTCTCCTCCCAGCATGTGACCTGGAACCAGCGGACACCGAGCGCTTTGACGGGGTAGTCATTACCGCCCTCATCAAGCCGGTCGCCAATAAAAAGCAACTCATCGGGCGAGACGCGAAGTTCGTCGAGAAGCCGGCCGATGCCGTAAGCCTTGTCGATGCCCTTCCGCGTGACGTCGACCGACGTGGAGCCGCCGACGCGGACCTCAAGCTCGGGGAGCTGCTCCGCGACACGCTCGCGCAGCTTTCGTTTCTTCGACCCGTCCGGATCCCACTCGTACTTCGCGGCGACCGGCGCGCTCTGCCCGAGCGCCGAATAGGTGATCTGACTGCCGCGATCCTCGATGATTTCTCCCCAGGGCTCGGACTCCCAGAGGCCGAGCTCCTTGGCGCCCACGGTCAGCGCGGCGATGATCTGGCGCTTTTCATCCTCGGTGAGGTCTTCGGCGTACTGAATGTGCCAGCCGCCGTCGCTCCACTTGTAATACCGGGTGCCGCAGGTCGGCATGATGTGCAGGCGTTCCAGCAGCCCGGCGGGGGCGTCCAGGTGCCGGAGGACCTGGGTGTCGAACTGCTCGAACCGGCCCCCGGAAATGATGCAGACATCCAGGCGGGCGAGCAATTGATCCAGGAGCCTGGCCATCCGCGGATCGATCTGCGATTTCGAGACGGCGAGGGTGTCATCGAGGTCAAAGGCCACGACACGCGGGGTAGCGTCCATCATCTTCTTCCGGCTGGATCCTCAAGATCGTCTCAGGATTCTACCGGCCCTGGGTGGCTCCCCAAGCAGGCTGCGAGGCCGCCGGGGCTAGGCTGGAGTGCCCGTTCGGCGACCCGGGGCAGCACATCACCGCAGGAGGCCAGGCATGGAGCAGCGGGCAGGCCAGCCGGCCACGGACGCCGATCTGGTGGACGTGGCCGCCCTCGTCACCGCGTACTACACCGAGCACCCCGATCCGGCCGACCCGGCCCAGCAGGTCGCCTTCGGCACCTCCGGCCACCGGGGCAGCGCGCTGCGGCTGTCGTTCAACGATGACCACATCGCCGCGGCGACGCAGGCGATCTGCGAGTACCGGGCGGGCGCAGGCATCACCGGGCCGCTGTTCATCGGCCGGGACACGCACGCGCTGTCCGAGCCGGCCCTGATAACGGCGCTGGAGGTCCTGGTCGCCAACGACGTCCTGGTGCTCGCCGACAGCCGGGATGGCTACACCCCGACGCCGGCCGTGTCGCGAGCCATCCTGGTGCACAACGAACGGCCCCGTACCGACCGATCCGACGGGATCGTCGTCACCCCGTCGCACAACCCGCCGGAGGATGGCGGGTTCAAGTACAACCCGCCCGACGGCGGCCCGGCGGGCGCGCAGATCACCGGCGCGATCCAGGAGCGGGCCAACGAGCTGCTCGCGGGCGGGCTGCGCGAAGTCCGCCGGATCCCGATCGCCCGCGCCCGGCCGAAGGTTGGCCGGCATGACTTCCTCGGCAATTACGTCGGCGAGCTGCCTGACGTGGTTGACGTGGGCGCGATCCGGTCGGCCGGGGTCCGGATCGGCGCCGACCCGCTGGGCGGCGCGAGCGTGGCGTACTGGAGCGAGATCGCCAGCCACTACGGGCTTGACCTGACGGTGGTGAATCCCCACGTCGACCCCACGTTCCGGTTCATGACGCTGGATTGGGACGGGCGGATACGGATGGACTGCTCGTCGCCCTACGCGATGGCGTCGCTGATCGGGCGGCGCACGGATTTCGCGGTCGCAACGGGCAATGACACCGACGCCGACCGGCACGGCATCGTCACGCCCGACGCCGGGCTCATGAACCCCAATCACTACCTGGCCGCCGCGATCAACTACCTGTTCGGCCACCGGGACGGCTGGCCCTCCGGCGCGGCGGTGGGCAAGACGATGGTGAGCTCCTCGATCATCGACCGGGTGGCCGATCAGACCGGGCGCCAGCTCATGGAGGTGCCGGTCGGGTTCAAGTGGTTCGTGCCCGGCCTCCTCGACGGCAGCGTGGGCTTCGGCGGCGAGGAGAGCGCGGGCGCGTCGTTCCTGCGCCGCGACGGCCGGGTGTGGACCACCGACAAGGACGGGATCATCCTCGACCTGCTCGCCGCCGAGATCATCGCGGTCACCGGCAGCACGCCGAGCGAGCGGTACCAGGAGCTGACCGCCCAGCTGGGCGATCCCGCGTACGCGCGGGTCGACGCGCCCGCCACGCGGGAGCAGAAGGCGGCCCTGGCCCGGCTGTCGCCGGATCAGTTCCCCGCCGACACCCTGGCGGGGGAGAAGGTGCTGGCCCGGCTGACGACCGCGCCCGGCAACGGCGAACCGCTCGGCGGCATCAAGGTCGTCACCGAGTCCGGCTGGTTCGCGGCCCGGCCGTCTGGCACCGAGGACGTGTACAAGCTCTACGCGGAGTCGTTCCGCGGGCCTGGTCACCTGGCACGGATACAGGCCGAGGCCAGGGAGGTGCTGGCCGGCGTGCTCGGTTGATGCGGGCAGCTAGCCGGGCAGCCGCGCCAGCAGGCCCGTCACGTCGGCTTCCCAGTTCTCGGTCGCGGCGTCCAGGCTGAATCCGACCTGGCGGTTGACCGCCAGCATGTACTCGTTGTCGGCGGCAGTGCTGGTGACCACGCGCGTGACCTGCGGGTGGTCGGCGGCGAGCCACTCGAGATTCGCGGCCTTCATCCAGACCCCGAGGCGCCGGCCGCGGTGCGCGGGGAGCACCACGGTGTCCTGCTGCACGGCAATATCTGGCCGGCGGTAGCGAACCTCCAGGTAGGTCAGGCCGGCGAGTTCTGACGTCTGCTCGTGCACCGCGACGACCACCCGGGTCTGGCGGCTGGCCGCGAGCGCCGCGGCCTCGTCGTCGCGAACGCGCTGCGGCGTCCAGAGGGCGTCGGCGTAGGACGTGCCGCCGTGCGGACGGTCGGCGATCGCGTTGCGCGCCGCTGCGTAGGAGGGCAGCAGGTCGTCGGGAGCCCGGTCGACCCACCGCGCGATTCGGTAGCCGGGCGGGCCGGACACCCGCCAGCTGGACCGGTCCGCGTGCGTCATATCCAGGCTCTGGAGGGCTGTCTGCTGGACGACCGCGAAACCGAGCGCGGCCGCCCACGCCTGGCCTGGCCCGCCGACGTGAACTCCCTCGGCATGGAGGGTGGTCAAGCCGGCCTCCGCTGCCTCCGCGGCGATGTGCCGCAGTAGTGCGGTGCCTGTCCCGCGGCGGCGGTGTTCCGGGTGAACCGTGACGTCGACGACCGCGAAGTGCGGGTTCTGCTCGCCCAGGCGGATCAGGGCGCCGGTGCCCGTCATTCGCCCGGGGCCGTCATCCGCGGTCCAGAAGCTGACTTCCCAGTGCTCTCGCTGCGGGTTGGTCAGTCTGCCGGTGACCGCGGCCAGCGTCGGCGGCGGAGCCTGCGGCTCATCGTGCGCGGAGGCGGCGAGCTCGACCTCGAAGAACTGCTCGATGTCGGCTGGCTGCGCGGCGCCGGGCTCGAATCGGGCGATCATGCTGCGAGTCCCCCTATTGCGGGCCAGATAACCGATGTCGCCACGCTAGCCCGGGGACCGTCGTTCCATCATGGGAGTCATGCCGGGTGCTGATCAGCGGGGTGACGGGCGGACGCGGCTGGCCGCGTTCGTGGTCAACGGCGCCCGCATGCGCGGGCACGGTGACCTTCCCGCGCTCCTGGCCGCGGCCGCTCGCGCGCACGGCTGGCCGGCTCCCCTCGTGCTGGCGACCACGGCGTCTGATCCCGGCGGCGGGCCGACGCGCGCGGCCCTGGCCGCTGGCGTGACGCTGGTGGTCGCCGTCGGCGGCGACGGCACGGTCCGGGCGTGTGCGCAGGAGCTGGCGGGCACAGACGTACCGCTGGCCATCGTGCCGACCGGGTCGGCGAACCTGATTGCCCGGACGATGGGCGTGCCGCGCCGCCTGCGCGCGGCGGTCGGCGTCAGCTTCAGCGGCGTCGACCGCCGGATCGACCTGGTCGGCGTCGACGACATGATCGGCGCGGCGATGGCCGGGATCGGACTGGACGCGGCGGTCGTGGGCGCGACCCGCGATCAACTCAAGCGACGGGCCGGGTGGCCTGCCTATGCGGCGGCCTCGCTCGGGAAGCTGCTGACCGAGCCGACGGAGTTCACGATCCGGCTGGATGCGGGGCCGCCGCTGGTCCGGCGGGCCAGGTCGGTCTTCGTCGGCAACTGCGGGATACTGCCGGGCGGATTCCCGATCCTGCCCGCGGCGCGGCCCGACGACGGGATCCTCGACGTAGGCGTCCTTGCGCCGGATGGGCCGGCCGGCTGGGTGAGCGTGGGCTACCGCGCAATCTCCGGCAGCCGCCGCGATGACGAGCGGCTCGTGCGCTACCGGGCGCGGGCGGTTGAGGTCAGCGCGGCCAGGCCGCTGCCCCGGCAGGTCGACGGCGAGATCATCCCCGTGGGCGACCGGCTGTCAGTGCGGGTCCTGCCCGGCGCGCTCCTGGTCAGGGCACCGCGGCCCGCGCGGTAGGCCTCAGGGCACTGTCCCGGCCGGGCCGGGCGGCACACCCTGGCCGGCCGTTATCGCGAGGCTGGCGGCCGTCGCCTCGCCCGGCGCGGCGCGGATGGCGAGCTGGCTGATGTTGGTGAGGCCGAGCTGCCTGACCTGATGGGTGTCCTCGCTGATCGCCGCGACTCCGCCGCCCAGGGTCACGGCGAACAGCCAGCGGCTGTCCGGCGACCAGACCATCGTCTGATAGCCGGGCGCCGTCTTCATCCGGACGCTCAGCGCCGTGCTGGCGCCCGACTGCAGATTGATCTCGCGAATCGTGACGAGGGACGCGCCGTCGAACACCGGCACCGCGGCTGTCGTTCCGTCCGGCGAGGTCACCCCGAGCGCTGGCCAGGCGAACGTCAGCGCGTCCTGAACGGGCGCTCCCGGCAGCGCGCGCTGCGCGCCGGTCGCCGGGTTGATTTCGACGTTGTGGCAGTGCTGGCGGCCGGTGCAGGCCAGCCCCAGCCACGCCGTCGGGCCGACGGCGAGGATCTGGGCGCTGATCTTGCGATCCCAGCTGGGCCCGGCGTCGTAGATCGCATTCGTGCTGGTCAGCATCAGCACGTAGCCGCGCCCGTCGGACACCGCGGTCGCGGGCAGCGCCTGCGGCGGGAGCCTGATGGACTGGCCGGTGAGCTTGCCGTTCTGGCTGACGAGGAGCAGCGTCTCGGCCGCCGGGTTGCTGCCCGGCACCCACTGCACCCACGCCTGGCCGGGGTGCGGTCCCGGCACCAGCGCCCCCGGGCTGTCCGCGGCGAGCGGGCCGCCCAGCGGCTGGAAAGGGAGTCCGTCGGGGACCACATAGCCGGGGACGTCGTCGTAGGAGCGGACGATCGCCTCGTGCGGGCCGATGATGAACGCGACCTCGGGGTTATTGGAGGCCAGCGGCGGCACGACCGTGCGGATGACGATTCCGCTGGCGGGCTGGACCGAGACGAGGTCGCTGCTGCCGCGGGCGAACAGCTCCCAGCCGGCCGTCACGCCGAGCAGGCGCTGACCGACTTCGGTCGTGGTAACCGGCGGCGGCCTGACAGCCGCGGGTTTGGAGTGCCCGTGATGGATCGAGCGGACCACGCCCACGATGGCCAGCGCGAGGACGGCGACCGCGATGAGCCCGTTGCGCAACCATGGCTTGCGTGGCGGACGCGCGGTGCCGAAGTGCACGACATCGCCGCCGCCTGGCTCGCGCGGGCCGAAGTCCTGATAGCCCACGGCTCAATCATCGGACCGCCGGGGCCCGCGGCGCCAGAGCAGGTGGCTGTCGGTCAGCCGGAGGTCTCCGGCCACAGCGGCTCGTCGGCCTCGAACCCGACGGGGCTGCCCCACCGGTTGCGGTAGGCCACCTCGTGCACCGGGTGGCGCGGCGCGACGCCCCAGCGGCCCTTTGGGTACCCGAAGGAGACGCAGCAGGCCATCGTCCAGCCCTTGTCAGCGGGCACGCCGAGGATCTCCAGCGCCTCCGGCCCGTGGAAGATGCCGAGCACGGACGTCAGGGCGCTGCCGACGCCCTCGGCGCGCGCGGCGAGCTGGGCGCTCCAGATGGCAGGGAAGATCGACCCGCCGCTCGGGTCGCCACGGGAAAACCCGAGCAGGAACAGCGGCACGTCCTCGAAATGGTCGGCCAGGTGCTGAGCGGACGCCTGCACGCGCAGGAGCGAGGCGTTCTCCGGATCGGCGGGTGCGGCGCGGGCCTTGTCCAGGTTCTCCTTGTAGAACGTCTGCCACAGCGTGCCGATCGCATCCCGGTAGAGCGGGCCGAGCTGCGCCTTGACGGCGGGATCGTCGACCAGCAGGAACCGCCATCCCTGCGAGTTGCCGCCGCTCGGCGCGCGAATCGCCGCGTCCAGGATGCGAGCCTGAACCTCCGCCGGGATCGGGTCGGGCCGCACTCGCCGCATCGCTCTGGTCGTGTACAGCGCCTCGCGGACGTCCATGGGCCCACCCTCCGGTTCACGTTCTCCTGGGCGGATGATTCCACATGTTCCGATCTGCGCGCATGAGCGAGGAGGGGTTAGGGCGAGCGCTGGGGCTCACCAGTGGACTGCGGCCGGGATCGGCCCGGGTAGCTCTGCGCCTCGCCCGCCCCACGGGCAACGTGCGCCTCCTGGACCGCGCGGCCCTCGGCGCACCTTCCGCGCCGATCGCCGACTGGCCCGTCTTGCTTGGGGCCAGTAGCTGGCCATGTTCACCGTCTTCGACACCGCCAACACTGCCGGCCGCGGGCCGAGGGCCGAGGGCCGAGGGCGCGACCGAGTCGGTCGTCGGCGGCCGGCTCGGGCAGGCGCGCCGCGGGGCCGCGTGACCTTTCTGGCTTGATCAGCCGTTGTCACGCGCGACCCCGATGCCGGGCGCGATGACCCGGATGCTGAGGAAGTTCTTCTGGCCGGGGGTGGTGCAGGCGGTCAGCGACCAGAAGGCGGTGTTCGCCACGCGCTGGTCCGGCGCGTACACCAGCAGGTAGGCGGCAGTGGCCTTGGCCGGGCAGTTGCTGGTGACCACGTCGCTGTACTCGAGCAGCGCGTACCCGGTGGCGCCGGGAGCGAGCCGGACGGTCCGCGCCTTGACGGCGCCATCGCGGCGGGCGGGGTTGCCCAGCAGCCTGCCGTTGCTGCCGCGCGCGGAAACTCCGGGGAAGCCGTACAGAGTGCACGTGTGGTGACTCAAGTTGGTGAACTCCAGCCGGAAGGACTCGGTCCCGGCGGCCGCCCCCATCTGGTCACGCGCCACCCACACGCCCAGATCAGCTGGACCGCATTTGGGTGCAGCGGCGGTCGCCGTTGCCGGCCGTGGCGCGGAAAAGGCGGCCGGTGCGGCGGAGAAGAGGGCAGCTGCCGCAACGGCGGCTATGCCTGCCGCGACAGCCATGTGCCGGGGAGTTCGGAGGGTACTGATGCCTGCGTGCTTCATGATGTCCTCGCAATGCGTTTGTTAGCTGACATCCCTTGAGACCGCTGGCTGCCCCAAATGGTTGTGACAAATCGATAATTGGCTGACTTTCGTGAATTATCCCGATGCCAGTGGCGATCGCCTGGCTGCTGCATCCGGCGGCGGTCGCCGCGCCAGTCGCTGGGCCGCGCACCCTCGAGCAGCTCGACGGTGTCCGCCCGGCGTCACAGTTATCGGGACCGCAAGTCAGTGGATAGCACTGACTAGCGGTCCCGATAATCCACTGGCCCGGGGGCCACGCTCACTTGGGCGGCGACACCGACCCCGGCGGCGGGATCGTTCCCGGCCCGGACGTGTTGCAGGCGAGCGCGCTCGGGTCGGTGTCGAGCAGCGGCTGGGCGAGCTTCGGCGGGCTGAGGAAGTGCGGCCGGCGCAGGTCGAGCATGTCCAGCATGTTCCTGGCGTTCGCGTCGCGGTAGGTCATCGCGGGCAGGTTCCACTTCGCTTCGGCGAGCGCGCAGATGCTCGTGTGGTCCATGGTCCGGTGCGAGACGTACCGCGGCCGGGCCCACGGCGAGACGACCGCGCACGGCACGCGGAACCCGTACTGAGCGAACCCGTTGTACGCCGACGCGCCGTTCGTGACCAGCGGCGCGATGTCATCGGGCGCCAGTGCGGGCGGCGGCGGGACGTGGTCGAAGTAGCCTCCGTGCTCGTCGTAGGTCCAGATCAGCATCGTGTTCGGCCAGCCGGGACCGCTCATGACCGCGTTGATGACCGACGCGGCGAACTGCTCGCCCACCGCGATGTTCTGCGGGTCCTCCTCGGACTGCTTGTCGTAGTTCGGCTCGACGAGGCTGAACTGCGGGAGCGTGCCCGCCGCCGCGTCAGTGAAGAAGTCGGCGATGGGCACGGCCCTGGTGCCGGCGTTGTCCAGATACAGCTTCGGGTACAGCGCGATGGTCGGATACGGCGAGTCCGCCGTCGGCGAGTAGTAGTCCTTCCAGGTGACCTTGCCCGCGTCTAGCTTGTCGAAGATCGTGCCGTTCGGCGGGTAGTCCGTGAGCGCCGGCTCGGTGTCGTCGATCATGCCGAGCGACGTCGCGGAGATCAGATACCGGCGATTCGGATAGGTCTGGCCGAGCACTGAGCAGAAGTACCGGTCAGCGATCGGGAAGACGCGCGCCATCGAGTAGTAGAACGGCTGGTCCGCGCCATCCCAGTAGCCCATCGCCACCGGGCCGCTGGCGGACTCGACGAAGCCGTCGTTGCGCCCGTTGTCGAACTGGATGTGGCTCTGCGTCCACTCCTGGCTGGGCTTGTTGTTCTGGCAGGTCGTCGGCATGTGGAAGGCGTGCTGGATGTCGCCGTTGGCGTACGGGTTGGCCGCCCGCGGCCGATCGCGGCGGCCCAGCCGGAACCCGTCCGCGTCGGGGCGGCACAGCATGCCCAGCCGGTTGTCGTAGGAGTGGTTCTCCTGCATGAGCACGACGATGTTCTTGATCTGCGGGACCGTGTCGGTGCCCTCGGCCAGGTGCGGGTACGGCAGCGAGCCCGGCTGCCGAAGATGATGATGGTGATGCCAGTCCGGCCGGCCGGCGGCGCTGGCCGGCGATGCCCACCCGGTCGCGCCGACTCCGGCGGCCGCGATCAGTCCCGCCTGCAGCGCGGAGCGCCGGCTCAGTCCGCGGCGCTGCTCGGCGCCATTCTCACGGTTATCGGTCACGCTCGGAGAGTACCGCCGTAAAATTGCCGATTCACTACCTATTGGTAAACAACCACTACGTCTTATCCGAGGAACGACAGACGCACTTGCCGGTCAGGATTGTCGACGTTGAGGTCGACCAGGGCGATGGACTGCCAGGTGCCCAGTGCGAGCCGGCCCGCTAGCACCGGGACTGTCACCGACGGCGCGACAAAGGCAGGCAGCACGTGCGAGCGGCCGTGGCCCCGTGATCCGTGGGCGTGCCGCCACACGTCCTGCTCCGGCAGCAGTTGCGACAGCACCGCCAGCAGGTCGGTGTCACTGCCGGCGCCAAGCTCAATGATCGCGACGCCCGCCGTCGCGTGCGGCACGAAGATGTTGAGCAGCCCGTCGCCGCCGGAACTCGACTCGCCTGCGAACTGCTCGCAGTGCCCGGTGATGTCGTGCACGGTCTCCCGCCCGCCAGTGTGGACCGTGAAGGTCGTGGTCTTCATGGCTTGCACTGTCGGGCATCAGCAGCGGCAGGCGCAACATGCCCGGCGAAATGTCAGACGTGCCTGCGAGACTCTGCGCATGATCGGACGCTGGCATGGACTCGTGATCGACTGCCAGGACCCGTCGGCACTCGCCTCGTTCTACGAGGAGTTGCTCGGCATGCAGCGGGTTCAGGACGGGCAGGACTGGGTCGTCATCGGCGACGCCCCCGACCGGCCGGGCGTGGCCTTCCAGCTGGCTGCTGATCACCGGCCGCCGACGTGGCCGGACCCGGCGGCGCTCCAGCAGATGCACTTCGACGTCCGGGTCGATGACCTTGACCAGGCCGAGGAGCGGGTGCTGGCGCTCGGCGCGCGGCCGCTCGCCGACGATGGCGGGACCTTCCGGGTGTACGCCGACCCGGCCGGCCACCCCTTCTGCCTGGTGAAGATCTAGTCAGGTGCGCAGGTAGGAGGCCCCGTTCAGGTCGAGGATGGCGCCGGTGGCCCACTCCGCTTCCGGCGACGCCAGGTAGAGCACCGCGGCCGCGATCTCAGCCGGCCTCGCCACGCGGCCGAACGGGCTCTGTGCCCGGATCGCCGCCCCGCGCTCGCCCTGCAGGTGACTTGCGGCCATGTCGGTCTCGACGAAGCCGGGCGCAACGCCGGTCACCGTGATGTTGTGCGGGGCGAGCGCGATCGCGAGCGACTGGCCGAGCGCGTTGAGGCCCGCCTTGCTCGCCCCGTAGGCGGGCTGGCGCGGCTCCCCGCGGAACGCGCCCCGCGATGACACGTTGACGATCCGGCCGCCGCCCCCGGCGATCATGTGCCGGACCGCGCACCAGGTGACGTTGGCGGTCCCGGTGAGATTCACGCCGATCGTGTGCTGCCAGGCGGCCTGCCACTCCTCATAGGTGGTGTCATCGATCGGGTGCGGCGTGTAGTTGGCGGCGTTATTGACCAGCACGTCGAGCCCGCCGAGGTGCTCGGCGGCGGCGTCGACCATGGACCGTACGCTGTCCGGATCGGCCAGATCGGCCTGCACGACGACGTGGCCGGTGCCGGGCAGGCTGGCCAGCACCTCGGCCGCGAGTTCGGGAGAGTTGCGATGGTGAACGGCGATCTTGTCGCCGGCGCTCGCGAACGCCTCGGCGATCGCGCGGCCGATGCCACGGGACGCCCCCGTGACCAGAACTGAGCGGTTGGTCATCCGACGACCTTAACGGCGGTGCCCCGGCGGGGGTGCGGGGGTCGTCCCCCGGGCCAGCACTGCGGGGGCGCGGGGGTCGTCCCCCGGGCCAGCACTGCGGGGGCGCGGGGGCGTCGCCCGGTGACGCCCGTCCGCGCCGCAGCGGCAGAATGCTGTCCATGCCTGACTCCAGCCAAGCCGCCCGTCCGCCCGCCGATCGCCGCATCCGCTCTGCCGCCGACGCCTACCTGAGTGAGCTCGTCGCGATCGACTCACTCGTCGCCACCTACCTGGGCCTGCCCGTGGGCCAGGACCGGCTGCCCGACTTCTCTCCGGCCGGTCAGGCCGGCCTCGATGACCTGGCCCGCGCGACGCTGGCTCGGCTGACGGAGGCCGAGCGGGCGGCGGCGGCCGACGGCGGGTTCGCCAACGACGACGAGCGGCGGTGCGCCCGGCTCCTGCGCGAACGCCTGGAGACCGACCTGGCCGTCAGCGACGCCGGCGAGCATCTGCGCGAGGCCTCGAACTTCATGGCCCCGGCCGTGGGGGCGCGCGGCACGTTCTTGCTGATGCCGTCCGCGACCGAGGATGACTGGGCGATCATCGCGCGCCGTCTTACGGCGGTGCCGGAAGCGCTGGGCGGCTACCGGGCGTCGCTCCGCGAGGGCGCTAGCCGCGGCCTGCTGGCCGCGCCCCGTCTGATCGAATCGCTCGCCGGCCAGCTGGGCAGCTGGCAGTCGGACGGCCAGGGCTGGTTCGCCGGGTTCGTGGCCGCCGCCGAAGGCCCGCAGGCGCTCAGCCGCGATCTCGACCGCGCGGCCGCGGCGGCCGACTCCGCCGTCGCCGACCTGCGTGACTGGCTGCTGTCGGGCTACCTGCCCGGCGCTGCGGGCACGCCCGACGCCGTCGGCCCCGAGCGCTATCAGCTCGGCGTGCGGCGCAGCAACGGGGCCAGCCTGGATCTCGCCGAGACCTACGAGTGGGGCTGGGACCAGTACCGGCAGATCATGGCCGAGATGGTCACCGAGGCCGATCGGATCCTGCCCGGCGCGACCCCGTCGGAGGCCATCGAGTACCTGAACGACCACGGCGAGGTCATCGAGGGCGTCGAGGAGATCCGGGTCCGGCTGCAGGGCCTGATGGATGAGGCGATGGCGAACCTCGATGGCACGCACTTCGACCTCGCCGACCCGGTCAAGGTCGTCGAGGCGAGGATCGCCCCGCCCGGCAGCGCGGCCGCGCCGTACTACACCGATCCGTCCCGGGACTTCTCCCGGCCGGGTCAGACGTGGCTGCCGACGCTCGGGCAGACCAGATTCCCGCTGTGGCACCTCGTGAGCACCTGGTACCACGAGGGAGTGCCCGGCCATCACCTGCAGCTCGGCCAGTGGACCTACCTGGCCAGGCAGCTGTCCGGGTATCAGACCAGCATCGGTGCCACCAGCGCGTGCGTGGAGGGCTGGGCCCTGTACGCCGAGCGGCTCATGGACGAACTGGGCTACCTCCAGGTCACTGGCTCCCGGCTCGGGTACCTGGACGCCCAGCTGATGCGGGCCATCCGGGTCATCGTTGATATCGGCATGCACCTGGAGCTGACGGTGCCGGCCGACTCGCCGATCTTCGCCGGGCAGGCCTGGACGCCGGAGTCAGCGGTGGAGTTCTTCGTCGCGCACAACGGCCGCGGCCGGGACTTCGCGAAGAGCGAGATCGTCCGTTACCTCGGCATGCCCGGGCAGGCGATCAGCTACAAGGTGGGGGAGCGGGCCTGGCTCGCCGGCCGGGATGCGGCCAGGGCGGCCAGGGGCGCCAGCTTCGATCTGAAGTCATGGCACATGGCGGCGCTTTCGCTCGGATCGCTGGGCCTCGATGACCTGGCGGACGAGCTCGCCCGGCTGTAGCCGCGACGTGGCGACCAGGCATAATGCTCGTTATGGCAGAAAATACGCACCCCTCAGCTTCCCGGCCGGTCCGCGACGTTGCGGACGGCTACGTCGATCAGCTCGCCGTGCTCAACCCGATCCTCGCCACCATGCTTGGCGTGCCCGTAGCCCAGGACCGGCTGCCCGACCTGTCCCCGGCGGGCGATCAGGCCGAGGACGAGCTGCGGGTCGCGACGCTGGCGAAGCTGGCCGACGTCGAGCGGGCCGCGGCGGAGAATGGCGGGTTCGCCGACGCCGACGACCGCCGCTGCGCCAAGCTGCTGCGCGAGCGGCTGGAGACCGACCACGCGATCAGCTCCTCGGGCGAGAATCTGCGGGCGGTGTCCAACATCTTCGGGCCGCCTTCGCGAGTGCGCAGCACGTTCCTGCTCATGCCGACCGCCACGGATGAGGACTGGGCGGTCATCGCGCGCCGGATCGCCGCCGTGCCGGGCGCATTTGCCGGTCACCGCGAGTCGCTGGCCGAGGGCGCGCGCCGCGGCCTGTACGCGGCGCCGCGCCAGGTGAGGACCGTGGCGGGGCAGCTCGCCGACTGGCAGGCCGGCGGGAACGGCAAGGGCTGGTTCGCGGGTTTCGCCGCCGCCGGGCCCGACTCCCTCCGCGCCGACCTCGATCGCGCTTCGGCCGCTGCCGACGCCGCGGTCGCCGGCCTGCGTGAGTGGATGCTCTCGGATTACCTGCCCGGCACGCAGGGCACCCCGGACGGCGTCGGTGCCGAGCGCTACAAGGGCGGGGCGAAGCGATTCCTGGGTGCAGATCTCGATCCCGTGGAAGCGTACGAGTGGGGCTGGGACCAGTTCCGCGAGATCTCCGGGCAGATGCAGGCCGAGGCGGCCAAGATCCTTCCGGGCGCGTCGCCGCGCGAGGCGATGAAGTACCTCGATGACCACACCGAGGTCGTCGAGGGCGTCGAGGAGATCCGGGTCCGCCTGCAGAGCCTGATGGACGAGGCCATGGCCAATCTGGACGGAACGCACTTCGATCTGGCCGAGCCGATCAAGGTCGTCGAGGCGAAGATCGCGCCGCCCGGCAGCGCCGCCGCGCCGTACTACACCGGGCCGTCGCAGGACTTCACCCGGCCGGGCCGGACGTGGCTGCCGACGCTGGGGAAGACGTCGTTCCCGCTGTGGGGGCTGGTCAGCACCTGGTACCACGAGGGCGTGCCCGGCCACCATATGCAGATCGCGCAGTGGCGCTACCTCTCGAACCAGCTGTCGGTCTACCAGACGGCGGTCGGCGGGGTCAGCGCGTGCTCGGAAGGATGGGCGCTGTACGCCGAGCGGCTGATGGACGAGCTTGGCTACCTGGAGCTGCCGGGGGCGCGGATGGGCTACCTGGACGCCCAGCTGATGCGCGCGATCCGGGTGATCATCGACATCGGCATGCACCTGGAGCTGACGGTCGCGGCGGACTCGCCGATGTTCGCCGGGGAGCGCTGGACGCCGGAGAAGGCGCTCGACTTCTTCGACGCGCACATCGGCCGCGGGCGCGAGTTCCTGGAGAGCGAGGTCGTGCGCTATCTGAGCATGCCCGGCCAGGCCATCAGCTACAAGCTCGGGGAGCGGGCGTGGCTGGCCGGCCGGGATGCGGCCCGCGCGGCGAGGGGTGCGAGCTTCGATCTCAGGGCCTGGCACATGGCGGCGCTGTCGCTCGGCTCACTCGGCCTGGACGACCTGGCCGACGAGCTGGCCCAGCTGTAGCGGGGGTGATCCGGCGGCTGGCGGTCGGCACGAGCTGAGGTCGGCCGTCAGCCGGGGATTGCCCGGGCCTCCGCGGCCCGCTTGCGCAGGTCGTCGCGCACCTGGTTGCCGAGCTTGCGCGTCTCGTGGTGGTTCAGCACCGCGCCGGCCGCGGCGCCGGCCAGCAGCGGAGCCAGCGACAGCGCGCTGCGGCTGACCTTGGCGAGCAGCCGGCGTTCCAGCTTGCGCCACACCGGCGAGCCGAGAGCGATCGCGACGCCGCCTTCGGTGAGCTGCACGCCGCGCCGGTTGGCCCAGGACGCGACGTAGGCGGTCATCCGCTGCGCGGTGCTGCCCGGCGCGGGCATGCCGTACACCTCGTGCAGCTCGGCGATCAGCTTGAGCTCGACCGCGACCAGGGCCAGCGTCTCCACGCCCAGCTCGACCGGGGCGGTCGGGATGAACGGCACCACCGCGGCGGCGCCGACCGCCGCGCCGAAGCCGGCCGAGGCGCGGGCGGCGCCGTCGATCAGCTTGTCGGCCAGCTCCTCGGTGTCCCGGCCGGGATTCTGCTCGCGGAGTGTGCTGATGTTCCTGATCGGGATCTTGGGCGCCATCACCAGCACTTCGCGCGCGAGACGGCGGCCGAAGGCCTGGAGTCCCTTTCCCGCGAACTGGCCGCCCGACTGCAACCCGGTCCAGGCGGTCTGCCCGCCCGACTTCAGCCCGCGGGCCGATGCCCCGCTGCCGGTCTTCAGTCCCTTGACCGAGGCCTGGCTGCCGGACTGCACGGTGCGCCAGGTCGCCTGACCGCTCCGGCCGGCGATGTCGGCGATCTGCGCGGCGATCCGCTTACGGCGCGATGGCTCCTCCGCCTCACTGAGCTCGGCCGCGAGCTGGGCGACCTCCTGCGGGACGGACTCCACCGACGAGTGGCCATGCTGACCGTTCGTGCTTTCCGGGGCCATAATCAGGCCCTACCCGAGATTTTGGCCTTGATTCGCGCCCCGTCCGGGTCGCGCCAGGAAGCCGATAGTCGCGAGACGGCCAATATGGACACTCTTTGCACCTTATTGGCCGTCTCGCGACTATCGACTTGGCTCGAGCTGGGCCCAGGGGGCGCCGCATGCCTCGCAAAACCGGCAAATGTCACCCGCGCCGCCCTGCATGCACCGAGGCCGACCAGCGTCGAGCGTCAGGTCTGGTGCTCCAGTGCCCGGCGCGTCAGCACGCGCGCCAGGTGCATCCGGTAGTCGCGATCCGCGTGCATGTCCTCCGCGGGCGAGGTGCCATCGGCGGCGTGCCTGGCCGCGTCGGCCGGGCTGGCGCCGGCCGCGAGCGCTTCCTCGACGGCGGTGGCCCGCAGCGGCCTCGGCCCCATGTTGGCCAGCGCGACCCGGCCGTCGAGCGCCGCGACGCCGACAATCGCCCAGTCGTTGGAGCGCCGGACGAACTTCTGGTAACCCCACGGCACGCCCGGCCGGCGCGGCACGCGGACCGCGGTCAGCAGCTCATCCGGCTCCATCGCGGTTTCGAAGAATCCCTGGAAGAAGTCGTCGGCCGAGACGAGCCGTGTCCCGCCGGGGCCCTGGAGTTCCACGGAGCCGCCGAGCGCGACCAGCGCCATCGGCAGGTCGGCGGCGGGGTCAGCGTGGGCCAGCGAGCCGCCGATCGTCCCGCGGTGCCGGATCTGCGGGTCGCCGACCTGGGCGGCCGCGTGAGCCAGGAGCGGCGCCTGAGCGCGGACGAGCTCGGATGCGGCCAGGTCGGCGTGCCTGGTCGTCGCGCCGATGACTAGCTCGTCGCCCTCCGCGCTGATGCCGGCCAGCTCGTCGAGGCGCCCGATGTCGATCAGCACCGCGGGCGTGGCCAGCCGCAGCTTCATCATCGGCAGCAGGGAGTGGCCGCCGGCCAGCAGCTTCGCGTCGTCGCCATGCTCAGCCAGAAGCTCAAGCGCGTGCGCGGCCGACTCAGCGGGCGCGTAGTCGAACGGCGCGGGGATCATGCGGTCACCTGAGCCTCAGCCTCGGCCGCGCCGAGCACGGATCTGACGATGTTGTGATAGCCGGTGCACCGGCACAGGTTGCCCTCGAGCCCCTCGCGTACTTCGGCCTCCGTCGGGTGCGGGTTCTCGCGAAGGAGCCCGACCGCGGCCATGACCATGCCGGGCGTGCAGAATCCGCACTGCAGCCCGTGATTCTGCCGGAACGCCGCTTGCACGGGGTGCAGCTCGCCCTCGGGCGCAAGTCCTTCGGCGGTGAGCACCTCATGGCCGGCCGCCTGGACCGCGAGCACGGTGCAGGACTTCACTGACTCGCCGTCGAGGAGTACCGTGCACGCACCGCACGAGGTTGTATCGCAGCCGACGTTGGCCGCGCGAAGGCCAAGCACCTCGCGCAGGTAGTGCACGAGCAGCAGCCTGGGCTCGACCTCGTCGGACCGCTTCTCGCCGTTGACGGTCAGCTCAATGCGGGTCATGCGTTCTCCGATGCAGAGGTGGTCGCCGCCTGGAGGGCCTGCCAGACCCGGCGCGAGGTGGCGGGCATGTCGATGTGCCGGACGCCCAGATGGGATACGGCGTCGATGATCGCGTTCTGGACGGCGGGGGTCGCGCCGATCGTGCCGGCCTCGCCGATGCCCTTGACGCCGAGCGGGTTGTACGTCGTCGGCGTTTCCATGTTGGCCAGCTCGAAGCTCGGCACCTCGGTCGCCGAGAGGAACGGGTAGTCGGCGAAGCTGGTGGTGAGCGGGTTGCCGTCGGCGTCGTAGAGCACTTCCTCCAGGAACGCCTGCGCCGCGCCCTGAGCGATCCCGCCATGGCGCTGTCCCTCGCACAGCAGAGGGTTCAGCACGATGCCCGCGTCGTCCACGGTGATGACTCGCGTCAGCGTGGCCTTGCCGGTCTCGGTGTCGACCTCGGCCACGGCGACGTGGGTACCGAACGGGAACGTCGCTCCGGGGGCGGAGAACACGGTCCTGACCACGAGCCGCTCGTCTTCGGCCAGCCTCGTCAGCGGGACCGCGGCCTCCGGATCACCGGCCACGGCAAACGCGCTGCGAGAGGCATCGAAGATCAGGTCGGCCGGATTTGCCTCCAGCTCCGCGGCAGCCCGTTCCCTCGCGACCTCGATGAGCTCCTCCGCCGCCTGCTGCACGGCGGCGCCGCCCTGCTGGAGGCTGCGCGACCCGCCGGTGCCGCCGCCCTCGGGAATCAGATCGGTGTCACCCCACTTCAGGGTGATCTTCTCGACCGGGATGCCGAGCTTGTCGCTCGCCAGCATGGCCCAGGCCGTCGCGTGGCCCTGGCCGTGCGGGGAGGTGCCGGTGAGGATCGTGGCGGTGCCGTCGGGATGGACCTCGACGGTTGCGTTCTCGGTGGGCGGGCTGGCCGGCCCGTCGCCCATGCCGGTGATCTCCACGTAGCTAGCCAGGCCGATGCCGAGCTGCCTGACGTCGCCGCTGGCCCGCCGCTTGGCCTGCTCGGTCCGCAGCTCCTGATAGCCGGCCGCGTCCAGCGCCTTCTCCAGTGCGGCCACGTAGTTGCCGGTGTCGTACAGCGCGCCGAACTTCGTCTGGTGCGGCTCGGTGAACTCCGGCAGCAGATTCTTGCGCCGCACCTCGGCGGGGTCGACGCCCGCCTCGACGGCGAACAGATCGATCGCCCGCTCGATCGCCGCGGTCGCCTCGGGCCGGCCGGCGCCGCGGTAGGCGCCGATCGGCGTGGTGTTGGTGACCACCACCGCGGCCACGCTCTCCGCCTTGTCGATCTTGTAAGGGCCGGTCGTCATCAGCATCGTCAGGAACGGCAGGATCGCGCCGATCTTCGGGTAGGCGCCCGCGTCCTGAATGATCTCCAGCCGGTAAGCCTGTACGTCGCCGTCCTTGCTGCCGCCGATCGTGATCGTGTGCTGCTGGGCGCGTCCGTGCGTCATCGCGATCAGGTTCTCGTACCTGGTCTCGGTCCACCGGGCGGGCCGGCCGAGGTGCCGCGCGACCCAGGCGACGATGACGTGCTCGGGATCCGCCCCGAATTTCGCGCCGAACGCGCCGCCCACGTCCGGGGTGATCACCCGGACCGTGCCGGCCTCGAGGCCGAGCCGCTCGAGCAGATCGTCGCGGGTGCCCTGGGCTCCCTGGTTGGGGACCCAGGCGGTGAGCCGGCCGTCCTCGCCCCAGACCGCCGCGGCGGCCCGTGTCTCCATCGGCGCCGGGGCCACGCGCTGATTGATGATCGTCTGCTTGACGACGACCTCGCAGCCGTCGAACAGATCGGCCTCAAGCGCCGCCGGGTCGCCCCACCGGCCCGCGAGGTTCGTCCCGGCCGCCTCGAACAGGAGGGAGCTGTCGTCGGGCTCGAAGCCGAGCACAGCGGGCAGCGGGTCGTAGTCGACCTCCACCAGCTCGATGGCGTCCTCGCCCTGGTAAGGATCCTCGACCACCACTACCGCGACCGGCTCGCCGACGTAGCGGACCTTGTCCGTCGCGAGCAGCGTCTGCTTCATCTCGGCGTTCATGAGGCCGGACATGGACGGCGGGATCACCGGCAGGTCGGCCAGGTCCGCGCCGGTGAAGGCGGCGACGACGCCGGGCGCCGCCAGGGCCGCGCTGACATCGATGCCGGTGATCCGCGCGTGGGCGACCGGCGAGCGGACGAAGAAGACGTGGCACGCCCCGGCCAGCCGCTCATCGACCACGTCCTCGGTGTAGACGCCGCCGGTGGTCAGGAATTTCGGGTCCTCAGTCCGCAGGACCCGGGTTCCCAGGATGCTCACGAAATGATCAGCTCCTCACGCCAGCCCGGTGCCCCACGCGAAACATGGCCCGCCCGCTGGCTATTCCGAGCGTGCCAGCTGACCTTGGCCGATGCTGCGCCGGGGTGCGTGCTGGCAGGTCTCACGGGCCCGGCAGGGCCGATCATGCATCCCGCCATCGATTGAGGTCAAACTAGCCGGCGTGGCTGGGGGCGGGTGCGGCCTGCGGCCGCGCCCGCCCCCTGGGCTCCGGGTCCTACTTCTTCTTCATCGAGATGGTCGAGAACAGCCCGGTTCCGGTCTTCGGCGCCAGAATGACGCCCGTGATCAGCGTGTGGGCCTCGAATTCCTTGCTGCTGGTGAACTCCCCCAGGTAGTTGCGCTCCGTCTCGGTGTACTTCTTGCCGCCGAACACGCAGGTGAACGTGGCCGGGTGCTCGAACAGCGTGGCATGTGTGAACTCAGCGGCGCCGGTCACGGTACCGCCCGCAGATCCCGACACTGTCAGGCTCTTGTCGCCCGCTCCGAACTTGGGCGCCGGGCTGACGGAGAGGCCGCCGTCCGCGCGGGTCATGCCCTTCACGCTCGTCTTCACGCCGCTGCGCTCGACGCTGACCTCCCACTTCTGGTGCGGTGGCTCGCCGACCAGCGCTCCGGCCGTCAGGAGAGTGGTCGACCTACCGGCCGCGATCCAGGACTCGAGGTCGCAGGCCGTTGGCGGCGTGCACGCGTGGGAAACCTCGAGCGTGTCGGGCTTGCCGAAGGTCAGCTTCTTGCTGACCTTGACCCCGCCGAGGCCGGCGTTGAAGTGAACGGTGCCGGACAGCTTGCCCGTGTACACCGTGCCGCTCCCGCCCGGATCGCAGCTGGCCTTCGCGTGCGAGGTCGGGGAGAAGGCCAGAGAGACGCTCAGGATCGGGTTCATGCTGGAGCCGGTCTTGAGCGTTGCGCCGCCCTTGCTGCTGACGGACAGGTCTTTGCTGGGCACCAGGTCGTCGCTCCAGGAATGCTCCTCGGTCCCGCCCAGATGCGAGGTGGAGATGGAGAAGCTCACCAGGTTCAGTCCGGTGATCTTGCCGAGCTTGCCGCCGAGCACGCTGAGCTGCAGCTCCCAGGTGTGGCCGCCGACCTTGAAGCTGGCGTTGCCGCTGTTGAGCTGATAGCCGATGCCGGTCGCGGCCGGAGCGGCGACGGCGGCATTAGCCGGGCCGGCCGTGGCCAGAAACCCGGCCGACACGGCGGCCGCACCGCTGACGATCACGAACCGCGTAGCGGCCCGGCGCGCAGATCTGAACTTCATTCGTCCCCATTCCCCTTTTACCTGTGCTCCCAGGTGGTAGCGACAATTTCAGCACGTTACGCACCACGATGAACATGGGTCAAGACCAGGCTGCCGGCGGGTGTGCCGGACCGCGCTACCTGCGCGAAAACCGGTTTCCGGCCCCAACCAGGCCCGGATATCCTGGGCTTCAGCAGCCCAACAGAGATCGGATGGCCTCTCGTGTTCCCGCGTGCGGCCGTGCGCCGCCTCTCCGGCCTCGCCCGGCGGTTTCCGGTGCTGCGGATCCGCGATTTCCGACTGCTCCTGGCCGACCGGGTGCTGGCCCCAGGGTCCACGGCGTTCTCGATGGTCGGCGTGTCATTCGCCGTCCTGGACGTCACGCACGGCTCCACGGCCGACCTCTCCTATGTCCTGGCCGCCCAGATCGCGCCGTCCCTGGTGTTCACGCTCGTCGGCGGCGTCTTCGCGGACCGCGTAGCGCCGCAGAAGGTCATCGTCGCCGGGAACCTGATGATCGCCGCCGGCGAGGGTACGTTCGGGCTCGTCGTGCTGACCGGTCATCCCGCCATCTGGCTGATGATCGCCCTCGAATGCCTGACCGGGACCGGCGTGGCGGTCTTCTGGCCGGCGTCGACCGCACTGCTGCCGAGGATCGTTCCTTCGGACTCCATGCAGCAGGCCAGCGCCATCAGCAGGCTGGCGATGAACGCCGCCATGACCGGCGGCGCGGTGGTCGCTGGCTTCTGCGTCGCTGCGATCGGGCCGGGCTGGGCGCTGGCCATCTGCGGCATCGGCATGCTCGGGACGGTGCCGCTCATGCTGAGCCTGCGGGTCACGTCGCAGGAGCGCAGCCAGGACACCAGCATGCTGCGCGAACTGCGGGACGGCTGGTCGGAGTTCAGGTCGCACACCTGGATCTGGACCATCACCGCGCAGTTCGCCATGGTGATGATGGCCTGGTACGGAGCTTTCACCGTGCTCGGCCCGGCGGTGGCGCGCGCTCACCTCGGGGGCGCCGCGGCCTGGGGCACGATCACCGGGACCGAGTCGCTCGGGCTGATCCTCGGCGGCGTGATCTCGCTGCGGTTCACCCCGCGGCGGCCGATGCTGTTCGTGGTGCTGATCGGCGTGAGTTGCGCGATCACCCCGCTGTCGCTAGCCGGGCCCTGGCCGCTGCCCTTTATCTGCATGGCGGCATTCGTGCTGGGCATCGCGCTGGAGATCATGATGGTTCAGTGGACCGTGGCGCTGGCCCGCAACGTCCCGGCCGACAAGCTGGCCAGGGTTTCGTCTTACGACGCCCTCGGCAGCGTGTTCGCGATGCCACTGGGCGCGGTCATCGTCGGGCCGGTCGCCGCGGCGATCGGTGTCGGTACGACGGAATACTGGGCGGCGGCGCTGACTGTGATCGCCTCTCTCCTGGCGCTGATCCCGCGCGACATCCGCCAGATGCGCTCCGACCACGTGGCTCCGTCGCGGGCCGCGGCCGCCGAGCCCTCGCTGGCGCAGGCCGGCTAGCGGTCTTCGACTGCGGCGCCGCCGGTCCGGCTGAGCTATAAGCAACTCTGGTTGACTAATCTGAATCTAGTCAACTAGCGTTGCTTATATGTCCGGAACCGAGATCACCATCTCGTCGGCGGCCGACGCGCTGGCCGGGGTAGCCGCCCTGCGGCGGCTCGCCGATCGCCTCGAGGACGCCGCGGTGGAGCAGGCCATGCGCACCGGCTGGGGCTGGCCGCAGGTCGCCGAGGCGCTCGGCGTGACGCGCCAGGCGGTCCATAAGAAGCACGCCAAGCGGCTCATCGCCGTCGGTGTCGAGTTGCGGAGGCGCTGACGATGGGCACCTTCAGTTCGTATCTGCGCACGATCATCGATCTCGGCCGGAGCGAGGCCAGCAAGGACGGCTCGGCCACGGTCGAGGCGCAGCATCTGCTGCTGGCGCTCGCGGTCGGCCCGGATGCCGCGCCCCGGCAGCTGCTGGCCGAGGCGGGCCTGGATCATGCCGCGATCCGCGCGGCCCTGAGCCGGGAGTTCCAGCACAGCCTCGCCGCGGCCGGCGTCACCGTCGACGCATCCGACCTCCCGGCGCCGAGCTACCCCGACGAGCCGGCGCCGCATCTCGGCACGTCAGCCCGGCTCGCGCTGGAGCGCGGCATGGACGCCACCGCCCGCAAGAACCCGCGGCCCGCTCACCTGCTGGCGGGGATCCTGCTCGCGCAGGTCGGCACCGTGCCGCGAGCGCTGGAGTTGGTCGGCATCGACCGGGCCGCGCTGGCCGAGCGGGCGCGGCGGGCCGCCAGCAGTTAGCCACTGCCGCCAGGCGGGCGTGACCGACCCGGCGGCGGCCTCGTTCCCGTCTCGTAAGCTGCTGGGGGCCGCCGACCCGCAGAGAGGATCACCATGGATACCCGCATCGATCTTCGGTCCGACACCGTCAGCAAGCCGTCGCACCGGATGCGCGAGGCCATGGCGACCGCCGAGGTCGGCGATGACTGGTACGGCGACGACCCGACGGTCAACCGGCTGCAGGACCGCGCGGCCGAGCTGACCGGCAAGGAAGCGGCGATCTACCTGCCGTCGGGCACGATGTGCACGCAGGTGGCGATGCACGCGTTCGTGCGGTCCGGGCACCTGGTCGCCTGCGAGACGACCGCGCACGCGGGCCGCACCGAGGCGAACTCGGCGGCGGTGCTATCGGGGATCTCGTTCCACTACCTGCCCGCGGCCAGCCGGGGGCTCCTGACGGCTGATCAGGTCCGCGCCGCGCTCGTGCCCGACCCGTACGACGTGTCGGTGATCGACCTGGTGACGATCGAGAACACCCACCAGGTGGGCGGCGGCTCGGTCATGAGCGTCGAGACCGTCGGGGCGATCGGGACGGCGTGCGCGGATGCCCGCGTGCCGCTGTACCTGGACGGCGCGCGGATCTTCAACGCCTGCGCCGTCACCGGCGTGCCGGTCGCGGCCTACGCCGAGTCGGTCACGGCGCTGATGTTCTGCCTGTCGAAGGGGCTCGGCGCGCCGATCGGCTCGGTGCTGGCGGGGGACCGGGAGTTCATCCGGGAGGCGCGGCGGCTGAAGATCCTCTTCGGCGGAGCGTGGCGCCAGGCGGGCATCATGGCGGCGGCGGGGCTGATCGCCCTGGAGGAAGGCCCGCAGCGGCTGCACGAGGATCACGCGAACGCCCGCGCGCTGGCCGCCGGGGTGGCCGACCTGCTGCCCGGCAGCGTCGATCCGGACGCGATCGAGACGAACATCGTGTTCGTCGACGTCTCGGCCACGGGCCGGGATGCCGCGCAGTGGCGCGAGCGGCTGGCGGCCGAGGGCGTCCTCGTCACGATGATCGGTGACCGGATCCGGATGCTCACGCACGTGAACATCTCCCCTGGCGACATCGAGGCCGCGCTGGCCGCTTGGAGCCGAGCCGCGAAAGATTGACGCGGCGTCACTCAGAGTTTGGCCGGACAGGCGCGCAAGCGGTGGTTAGATGCGACCCCGTGTCCTATATCGCCAGTTTCTGGAGCACTGCGCAACTGCGCATTCGCGAAATTGATCTTTAGTCTTGTGATGAATCCTTAATGTCCTTGTTAGCCGTCATTCCGTAGGATGTTGACTGGGATCTTTGACCGCTTAGAGTTAACCCACCGCCGTAGTTTGCGGCCCCCGGTCAGGAGGTAGCTCATGAGTCCAACGCTCGGGCAGCGCGTGCGGGCGCTCCGGAAGGAGCAAGGACTCAGCCAGGCTGACCTAGCCGGCGACCTGGTGTCGCCGAGCTACGTGTCGCTGATTGAGGCGGGCCGGAGGTCGCCCGAGCGGGAAGTCCTCGAGGGGCTGGCGCGCAAGCTGGGCTGCTCCTCCCTTTATCTGTCATCCGGCGTCGCGCCTGAGGAAATCACCGAGCAGCGGCTCCAGTTGCAGTTTGCCGAGATCGCTTACGCGAATGGCTCGATGGATGAGGCGCACGAGCAGTTCACCCGCCTTGTCGGGGCGAACAGCGGCGAGATCCGGCTCGGCGCGCTGTGGGGCCTTGCGCGCACCGAGGAATTCCTCGGGAACCTTCATGTCGCCCTCATCCACCGCGACGCGCTCCTGGAGGCGGCGCGCGCAGGTGAGCCGGGGGCACCGAAGCTGATCAGCCTGCTGACCGGCCGGTGCCGCCTGTATCGAGACGCCGGGGATTTCTCCAGGAGCATTGAAGTCGGGGAAGAGGCGCTGCGTGAGGTCCATGATCTGGGCCTGAAGGGGACCGAGGACGAGATCAGGCTGGCGTCGACGCTGGCGAGTTCCTACTGGGCGCGAGGCGACCTCTTCTCCGCGCAGCATCTCGCCGACCAGGTCATCGAGGGCGCCGAGACGCTTGGCTCGCGGACGGCTCAGGGTAATGCTTACTGGAGCGCGTCGCTCCTGGCAGCAGCGCGCGGTCAGCTCAGTCTCGCCCTGGATCTGGCAACCAAGTCACTCGCGCTGTTCTCCGAGTCGTCGTCGCACGATGCCAGCCTTGCGCTCATGCGCGTCAACTACGCCTGGATGCTGCTCCAGCTCGACCCGCCCGCGCTGGACGAGGCTGACTCGCTGCTCAAGCGCGCGCATGAGGTGCTCTCCTCCCGGTCGCATGAGGAGAGCCTGGCGGCCTGTGAGATCGAGATGGCCAGGGCGGCCATGCTTCGGGGCAACTTCGCGGACGCGCTGAACATCGCTGACGCAGCGATAGCGAGGTGGGAGCGTACTCAGTCGACTGAGATTGAGAATGCCCGCGTCGTCCGGGGGCTTGCCTGCGTGCTCGGCAGCGATGTGGACGAGGGCGCTGCCGAGGTCGTCGTTGCTGCAAGTCGCCTGGTAGAGCTCGGTTCGCGGCTGGATGCGGCTCGGGCCTACCGAGAGCTCGGCGAGGCGTTGCTCCAGCGAGACCGGACTGAACAGGCGATCTCGGCCTTGCGGCACGCAGCCGACTGCGCCGGCGCCAGGAGTTCGGCTATCCGTAGGAGCGTCGTCCCGGTGAGGGTCAGCGACTGACTGAGACTTTCGGCCCGGCCGGACCGCGTGCTGGCGGTCCGGCCGGACGTCGTTCCCGCAGTGTGCTGTCTCCGGTCCAAAGACCGGTCAGCGCGCCGCGGAGTCTAAGGAGTTCGCCAGCTTGCTGAGCATGAACTCGACCGTGCGTAGGCGGAAGTCCGCAACGTTCTGCGGCCGTGAGTACCAGTGGCCTTCGTCCTCGTAGATGACCAGCTCATGGTCCTTGCCCGCGCGCCGCATCGAATCCGCGAACGCGGTCGCGTGGCTGACCGGAACACACGCGTCCTGGCGGCCATGGAACAAGAGAAGCGGCACGTGGATATCGTCCACTCGCCCGGCGGGCGACGCCTGGGCCAGCTTGTCGCGGTCTTGAGTGGGGTGACCCAAACGGGCCGCGTAGGCGAAGCCGGCAGCCCCGCCGAAGGACATAAGACTGCCGGCGTAGCGCACCAGGTCTGTCGGCGCGGACGCGGCGACGGCGCACGCCACCCCGACTTCATCCTGCGTGGTGAGCATCAGGGCCGCGTAGCCTCCGTAGCCGCGCCCCATGGCCGCGATCCGCGTGACGTCGGCGACCTCTGCGACCGGGGTCGACAGCAGCGCATCGACGAGGTCGTCCTGCATGGCCAGCGCCCACTGGCCGTCGCCCGCGTTTCTGAACTTCTTACCGAATCCGCGTGAGCCGCGGTAGTTCACTTGGACGCAGCAGAGCCCCGCCGATGCGAGGTACTGCGCCCACGGGTCCATGTGCACGTCGTCCCTTGACCAGGGGCCGTCGTGGATGACCAGGACGGTTGGCCAGGGCGAGCTGCCCGGTGGCCGGGTCAGGAAGCCAGTGATCGGGCGGCCGTCTCTGGCCTTGAACGCGAACGGCTCGCGCCTGTGGATGCGGATCCGGCCGAGACCGGTGTACCGGACGAGCGGCTTGCTGACCGCCTTGGTAGAGCGGCTGAACGTGACGTAGGCCGGTCCGCCTACCGGATAGGAGACTTCCGCGAGACAGTGCGTCGCGTTCCGGCCGATTATCCTGGCCGGAGCATCCCCGGCCAGGTGCCGCAGCCGGGAGAGGTCGGCTGCGGCACCGCTTGTGAGGGCCGACTGCGGATTGTCGGCGTCGGTGGTGGCGATGAGATCGGGACCGCTGCCGTCCGGCGACATGAGAACAGACATCACATCGAACCGCTCGCTCGCACTGAGGACTTCAGGTGACCACGACGGTGCCGACAGGCGGATCAGCGCGATCGTGTCGCGGTCCACCGAGCTAGTAGCAAAGAGCGAGGTGCCGTCGGCGCTGAAGGCCAGCGGCCGCGAAGCCGCCGCATCCGCTGCGGGGAACTCGGCAATGCACGACCATGACTGCTCGGCCAGGTCGGTATGCCACCATCCGCAGGTGCTCCCGCTGGGGCAGATGGCGACAGCCTGGGTCTGCGTTGCCAGCCACGAACTGACAGGCGCACTTGGCCCCTGCCACTCGTCGATGACCTCGCCTGTGGGCGTGACGGTTTGCAGGACGCAGCCTCGGGCGAGCGGATGCCGCACGGAGACCAGGACACGCGGTTTGGATCCGCTGATCTGACCCGCGTACCGTGCATCGGCGGATAGCTCGGGCGTCAGCCTCGTCACCGCGCCCGAGCGGAGGTCGAGCCAGGCCAGCCCGCGGCGCTGCCCGCTGCCGTCATCGAGGACGAGCACGAGACCGCGTCCGTCGGTGCCCCAGTGGAACTCCCGCAGGCGCCAGGGGCGCAGATCGCTCGCCAGCTGCATCGGGGCCTTGCCTGACCCGATCCACACGTTGGCCGCGCCGTCATGCCAGCGGATCGCGGCGACCCGGTCGCCCGCCGGAGCCAGCCGGGGCCGCGTCCAGTCGGGCCGCCCGAGGATGATGTAACCCGTGGTCATCTAAGGCGTCCGCGGCGGTGCGGTAGCTGTGGCTTGCTTGTCAGCGAGGGTTCGGGGTACTGGTAGCGCGCCAGGGCGTGCCTCACCGGGAGCGCGCGCGTCAGACACATAAATCACGTGGCCCCGAATCGTTGTAGCAGCAGCGACCGGTGGTTATGCCGTTCTCAGGACGTTAGCGGTCATCTCGCCCA
>DAIOWC010000004.1:62007-64371 GCA_036758685.1 Streptosporangiaceae bacterium
GCTGGCGCATGCCCGCGTGGCGACGCTCAGCGCCGGCGCTTAGGCGACCAGCTCGGACTCGCCGGTGAAGGCTGCCCACATTGCCGCGTAAGCACCGCCGCGTTCCAGCAACTCGTCGTGGGTGCCGGTCTCGGCGATCTGGCCGTTCGACATCATGACGATCCGGTCCGCCTCCGAGGCGGTCGTCAGCCGGTGCGCGACCACGATCGTTGTCCGTCGGGCGGCGAGCTGCTCGGTCGCGCGGTTGACCTCGGCCTCGGCCGCGAGGTCCAGCGCCGCCGTGGCCTCATCCAGGAGCAGGATTGCCGGATTCACCAGGTAGGCCCGGGCCAGCGCGATGAGCTGGCGCTGGCCGGCCGCCAGGTTGCGGCCACGCTCGGATACCTCGTGGAGGAAGCCGCCGGGCAGCCGTGAGATCATCTCGATCGCGCCGACGCCGCGGGCGGCGGCCTCGACCTCGGCGTCAGACGCTTCGGGCCGGCCATAGGCGATCGCGTCCCTGACGGTGCCCGCGAACAGGTACGGTTCCTGCGGCACGACGCCAAGCTGTTGCCGGTAAGCAGGCAGGTCGAAGTCGCGCACGTCGGTGCCGTCGATCAGGACCCGGCCCGAGGTTACGTCGTAGAACCTCGCGATGAGCTTGACCAGCGTGGACTTGCCCGCGCCGGTCTGCCCGACCAGCGCGACGGTCTCGCCCGGCGCAATGGAGAGGCTGACCCCTGAGATCGCCTCGTTCCGCTGGGACGAATAGCCGAAGTGGACATCACGCAGCTCGATCGCGCCGCGCAGGTGGCCCGGCCGGATCGGGTGCTCGGCTGGCGGCGTGCTCGTCGGGGTCTGGAGCAGGGTCTTGATCCGCTGGAGCCCGACGTTCGCCTGCTGATAGCCGTCGAACACCTGCGACATCTGCTGTACCGGTGAGAACAGCGAGTCCACGTACAGCAGGTAGGCGATCAGGCCGCCGACGGTTAGCGCGCCGGTGCGGATCTCACCTGCGGCCGCGAACAGGATGATCGCGCCGCCGATCGTGGACAGTGCCTGCACGAACGGGAAGTAGATCGCGATGAGCCGCTGCGCCCGCAGGCGTGACCGGCGGAACGAGCCGGAGAGGCCGGCGAAGCGGTCGGAGTTGACCTGCTCCCGCCGGTAGGCCTGAGCGACTCGCATCCCGGCGACGTTCTCGGCCAGGTCGGCGTTGACGGCGCTGGCCCGCTCGCGGGCCTCGCTGTAGGCGACCGCCGACTTCTTCCTGAAGATCAGCGTGGCGATGATCAGCACCGGGAGGATCGTGAACAGCGTGAGGCCGAGCCGCACGTTGATGATCAGCATGAACACGAGCACGCCGAAGAACGTGAGCACCGAGTTGACCATGGTGATCAGACCGGTCTGGAAGAACGAGGACAGCGAGTCGACGTCCGTGGTCATCCTGGTCATGATCCGGCCGGTGAGCTCCCGCTCGTAGAAGTCGAGCCCGAGTCGCTGCAGGTGCGAGAAGATCTTTACGCGCAGCGTGTAGAGCATCCGCTCGCCGTTGCGGCCGACGACGATCGTCTGGGCCCAGTTCACCACCCAGTCGCCCAGCGTGATGGCGAGGCCGATCCCCGAGACGAGCAGGATTATCTTGAACCGCGCGTCGACGCTGAGCAGCTGCCGCTCGACGCCGTTGTCGATGCCACCGCGGACCAGCCACGGGAAGATGACGCTGGCCAGCGCGTCCAGCCCGTCCAGGACCAGCCCGATGAGCAGCGCGACCGCGAACGGCCGCAGAAGCTTGCGGAGCGTGAAGTGCGTATCGCCCGCACGGGCGAACGAGTCGTCGACGTCCGGGTCCTCGTTGGCCGGCGGCAGCGCCGCGACTTTGGCCAGCAGTTCCTCGGACGGCGGCACGCCCGCGAGCCAGCCGCCGCCCACCGCGCCGCCGCTCAGGGCAGCGCCCCGCTGGGCGGCCCCGCCACGGCCGCCGCCACCGCCGACGGACCCGCCGGTCGTGCCGCGGCCGAACCCGCCCGCGGCCACCCCGGCTAGCTGCGCGGTCGCGACTGCGGATGGCTTGCCCGCGGCGGGGGTGCTCACGTCGTCGCGCGGCCACAGGGCGGGTGTCACTGCGCCCGGGCCCGGTGTACGGGCGAGCGCCGAGATCTGCGGCGACGCGTCGTTCCGGTATGAGGAGAGTTCGCCGGCGTCGACGCCCTCGGCATCGTCGCCGGGGCCGGCCAGCAGCAGCCGGTAGAGCGGGCACCGCTCAGTCAGCTCGTCGTGGGTTCCCTGGTCGACGAGCCGGCCCTCGTCCAGAACCGCGATCTGGTCGGCGAGCTCAAGCGTGGACCGGCGGTGCGCGATCAGCAGCGTGGTCCGGCCCGCCAT